>JAEWOA010000167.1 GCA_023461115.1 Actinomycetes bacterium | reverse complement strand
CGCCACGCGGGCAGCGCGCCGTCGCGGACCACGGCGACCCGGTCCGCGTGCCGCTCGTCCCAGTGCGCGACGTCGAGCCGCATGAGCGCCTCGGTCGCGGCCGCGAGTCCCTGACGCAGATCGCGGTCGGCGTCCTCGAGGGTGCCGAGCGCGAGCACCGCGGGGCGCCAGTCCGCGATCTCGTGCACGTCCCACTCGACGAGGTGCCCGGGCTCCAGGTGCGAGCCGAATGCCGTGACCCTCGGGACCGCCGCGAGGTTCACACCGCGCGCGGAGTGCAGCAGCAGGCACTCGCCGGCGTCCAGCGCGGCCTGGCTCACCGCGGCCGGGACCCCCGAGACGTCGCCGGGCGCCGGCACGAGCGCGACGGCCTCGAGCCGCGTCTCGGGCCCGTCGCCCCGCGCCCAGGCGCGCAGCACCTCGGCCAAGTCGGACTCGCCGTCCAGATCGGCCAACGCGGCCCCGTGCCTGCGGACGGTGTGGGGCTCGTCGTCGCCCTGGACCGCGCGCAACGCGCGGGCGAGGTCGTCGCGCGCGTGGGGGCGTCCGCTGTCGTCGGCGCCCAGCCAGAGCGCGAGGACGGTGGACCGTGGGAGGTCGAGCGTGTGAGCCACCGCACCACGGTAGGCGCGCGGGACACGTCTGCGCACGCACAGGGCCCGGGCCGAAGACGGTTAGGGTCGTGCCCATGACCGACGTGCTCGACCTGCAGGACGTGACGATCCGCCGAGGAACCACCACGATCCTCGACGAGATCAGCTGGACCGTCCGCGATGGCGAGCGGTGGGTCGTGCTCGGCCGCAACGGCGCGGGCAAGACCACGATGCTGCAGGTCGCGTCGGGCCGCATGCACCCGACGAGCGGCACCGCGGATCTCCTCGGCTCGCGCCTGGGCCGTGTCGACGTGTTCGAGCTGCGCCCCCGCATCGGGCTGTCGAGCGCCGCGCTCGCGGACCGCATCCCGTCGGGCGAGACGGTCCGCGACGTCGTGTTGACCGCCGCCTACGGCGTGACGGGCCGCTGGCGCGAGGCGTACGAGGAGCTCGACGAGGAGCGCGCGGAGGACCTGCTGCGCGCGTTCTCGGTCGAGCACCTGGCGGACCGGTACTTCGGGACACTCAGCGAGGGCGAGCGCAAGCGCGTGCAGATCGCGCGCTCGTTGATGTCGGATCCCGAGCTGCTGCTGCTCGACGAGCCGGCCGCGGGACTGGACCTCGGGGGTCGCGAGGAACTCGTCGCGGCGCTGGCGGAGCTCGCCGGTGACCGCAGGTCGCCCGTGTTGGTGCTGGTCACACACCATGTCGAGGAGATCCCACCGGGATTCACCCACCTGCTGTTGCTGCGTGACGGCCGGGTGCACGCCGCCGGCCCGCTCGACGAGGTGCTGACGAGCGAGACGCTCTCGGGCGCGTTCGGGCTCGAGCTCACGGTCGAGCGGCACGACGCCGCGAGCGGCGCGCGGTGGAGCGCGCGGGCCGCGCGCTCCTGATCCGCGCAAAAGCCAGGAGATCGCAAAGCGACGGTCTAGGATCGGTGCAAGCGGCCACGACGGCCGCCTGACGACGACGACGTCGGCGCCGACCGGAAGGGGTCGCGGTGGACTGGTTGTGGTGGATCGGCGGGGCGCTCGTGCTCGGCATCTTGGAGATGCTCTCGCTCGACCTCGTGATCGTGATGTTCGCCGGCGGCGCGATCGCCGGTGGCGTCGCCAACGCGCTGGGCGCCCCAGTGTGGGCGCAGATCCTCGTCGCCGCGGTGACCTCGGTCGTGCTGCTCGCGACGCTGCGGCCCTGGTTGCTGCGCCACCTGCGCGAGCGCGCGCCCCTGGAGGAGACCAACGCGGCGGCGCTCGTCGGCAAGCCCGCCGTCGTCGTCTCGACCGTCACGGTCGAGGGTGGCCGGGTCAAGCTCGCGGGGGAGGTCTGGAGCGCGCGGACCGCCGCCGGCGCCGCGATCCCGCCCGGGGTCGAGGTGACGGTGGATCGCATCGAGGGCGCCACCGCGGTCGTGGTCCCCGCCACCTGAACAGCACCGTCCATGTGACGCGGCACCGTCCGTGTGACGCCACCGTCTTGAGCCTGGAGGAAACCCTTGGAAGACAACGTCGGTCAGGTCGCCTTGATCATCGTGCTCGCGCTGGTCCTGCTGTTCGTCGTCATCGCGCTGTTCCGGTCGGTGCGGATCGTGCCGCAGACGGTCGCGGTGATCGTCGAGCGGCTCGGCCGTTACTCGCGCACGCTCGACGCGGGCCTGCACCTGCTGATCCCGTTCGTCGACCGCGTGCGCGCGGGCGTCGACCTGCGTGAGCAGGTCGTGTCGTTCCCGCCGCAGCCGGTGATCACGTCCGACAACCTGGTGGTCAGCATCGACACGGTGATCTACTTCCAGGTCACGGACCCGAAGTCGGCGGTCTACGAGATCGCGAACTACATCACCGGCATCGAGCAGCTCACGGTGACCACGCTCCGTAACGTCGTCGGGTCGATGGACCTCGAGCAGACGCTGACCAGCCGTGACCAGATCAACGGCCAGTTGCGCGGGGTGCTCGACGAGGCGACCGGCCGGTGGGGCGTCCGCGTCAACCGAGTCGAGCTCAAGTCGATCGACCCGCCGGACAGCATCAAGGGCTCGATGGAGCAGCAGATGCGCGCCGAGCGTGACCGCCGCGCCGCGATCCTCACGGCCGAGGGCGTCAAGCAGTCGCAGATCCTCACGGCCGAAGGTGAGAAGCAGGCCGCGATCCTGCGCGCCGAGGGTGAGGCGCAGTCCGCGATCCTGCGCGCCGAGGGCGAGGCGCGCGCGATCCTGCAGGTCTTCGACGCGGTGCACCGCGGCGACGCCGACCCCAAGCTGCTGGCGTACCAGTACCTGCAGACGCTGCCGAAGATCGCGCAGTCGCCGTCGAACAAGATGTGGTTCCTGCCTGCCGAGCTCACGGGCGCGCTCGGGCAGTTCGCGAAGGGCTTCGGCGGCTGGGAGGCGCCCGACTCGGGAGCGCCGGGCCGCCCGGCCGGCACGTCGCCGTTGGCCGGCGACGACCTGCCGCCGATCGCGCTCACGGATCCCGCGGAGGCGCTCGCCGAGGCCAAGCGCGAGTCCGCCGCGGCGACCGCGGACGCGACGAGCGCGGGCACGCTCTCGGGG
>JAEWOA010000166.1 GCA_023461115.1 Actinomycetes bacterium | reverse complement strand
ACCTTCACGCTCGAGTCGCCGCCGTCGGCGGGCCGCTCGAGCTCGTCGACGACGGTGATGAACTGCTGCGCGATCTCGTCGGCTGTGGCCGCCGCGATCGCCGCGTTCGGGTCCGAGACCTCGATGTCGATGAGCGACGAGTTGAGGGGCGAGCTGGTGGCGACGCGCCCTGCCAGGTCCTCGGCTCGCTCGTCGAGCCCGAGGTCGACGATCACGGGGCCCAACACCAGCGGGCTGGTCACCATCTGCGTGTACGACGTGACCTGCTGCCGGGAGTAGTTGGCGCCCTGGAGCAGGTCGCTGGTGCTCGCGCTGCCTTGCACGGAAACGTAGAGCTGCGTCGTCGCGGTGTACATGGGCGTGGCGGCCAGCGAGTAGCCCAGCGCACCCGCGAGGAGGGCGCCGGCGAAGAGGGCGATGGATAGCCATCGCTTGCGCATGATGCTCAGGTACTCGTGCAAATCCAAGGCGCGCTCCAGATCGGTATGTCCGGCTGCGGCGAGTCTTCCACGTTCGTCCCCGCGGGGCGTTGTGCGGCCCGAAGGCTGCGTCGATCGCAGCAGATACGCTCAGTGCCGGGGGCAGCGAGCTCCTGTGCGGCGTCGACGGAGGGCGGGCCGGATGGCGACTGAGGAGTTGGAGGCGCTCACAGCACGCTCGTCGTCGCAGCCCTCGCCGCCCAGCTGGCACCGGCTATACGAGCGTCGCCTTGTCGCCACCGACGCGTTGTGCGTCGTCCTCGCCGTGGGCCTGGCCTATCTGGTTCGCTTCGACGTGTCCGGCCTGCCAGTCGTCGCGGGGAGTTTCTCCCCGTCGTACCTCTCGGTCGCCTTTGCCTTGGCCCTGGCGTGGCTCGTCGCGCTCGCTCTGATGCGCACGCGCGATCGTCGGCTCGTGGGCACAGGTCCGGCCGAGTACGGTCGCGTCTTCGGCGCGACCTGGCGGCTCTTTGCGATCGTCGCGATCGTCGCCTACGCGCTCAAGATGGACATCGGCCGCGGCTTCCTCGCATTCGCGGCGCCGCTCGGGCTTGGGCTCCTGTTGCTGACGCGGTATCTCTGGCGGAGATGGCTGCGGCGCCAACGAGCTCGGAGCGAGTGCCTGTCGACGATGCTCGTAGTCGGTCACCGCCCGTCGGCCGAGCATCTGATCCACGAGTTGCACCGCAACCCGAGCGCGGGGTACCGCGTCGTGGGGGTGTGCGCACCCCGAGGGGACTCTGCTGACGACGTGTCCGGCGTGTCGATCGTCGGCACCGTCGACGAGGCGGCCGCTGTCGCGATCGAGGCTGGTGTCACTGCCGTTGCAGTGACCGGCACCGACGCGATCTCAGCCGAGACTCTGCGCACCCTGGCGTGGGATCTCGAGGGGCATCACGTCGACCTAGCGGTCGCGCTGGCGCTCACCGACGTCGCGGGCCCCCGCGTCACGATGCAGCCTGTGAACGGACTGCCTCTCATGTACGTCGACGAGCCACGATTCACGGGGGCGAAGTATTGGGCCAAGTCGTTGTTCGACTGGCTCGGCGCCGTGGTGGCGGTGGCCGTGTGCCTGCCGGTGCTCGTCGTGGCGGCTGTGCTCGTGAAGGTGACGAGCAGGGGGCCGGTCTTCTACCGCCAGGAGCGCATAGGCAAGGACGGCGAGCCGTTCCAGATGATCAAGTTCCGCTCGATGGTGGTGGGCGCGCACGAGCACCTCGCTAGCGTCCTGGCCCAGGACGGCGCGTCGGGCGTCGGCATGTACTACAAGCCGCGGAACGACCCGCGGGTCACACGCGTCGGGAGAGTCCTGCGAAAGTACTCAATCGACGAACTCCCCCAACTCATGAACGTGTTGGGTGGATCGATGAGCCTCGTCGGTCCTCGGCCGCAGATCCGAGCGGAAGTCGAGGCGTACGACCGAACCGCCCACCGGCGGCTGCTGATCAAGCCCGGGGTGACGGGACTGTGGCAGGTGTCCGGGCGGTCGGAGTTGCCCATCGACGACGCGATTCGTCTCGACGTCAACTACGTCGAGAACTGGACGGTGCTGGGCGACATCCTGATCTGCCTCCGGACGGTCGCCGTCGTGCTTCGTGGATCCGGGGCCTACTGACGTGGCGTCGCGCGCGCTTCTGGTGCATGAGTGGCTAGCTCCGGTGGGCGGTTCAGAGCGTGTCTTCGACGCGCTGGCCGAGGCATTCCCCACGGCGGATCTGCTCTGCCTCTGGAACGACCGGCCGGACCGGTACCCGGGCCGGCGGGTCGAGGAGACCTGGTTGGCGCATACCCCGCTGCGGCGAAGCAAGGCAGCGGCGTTGCCGCTGCTTCCCTCGACCTGGCGGCATCGGTCAGGCTCGTACGACTGGGTGCTCGCGAGCTCGCACCTCTTTGCCCACCACGTGTCTCTGCGCGACTCGCCCGTCGGCTGGCGCAAGCTCGCCTACGTCCACAGCCCCGCGCGGTATCTGTGGGCTCCTGAACTCGACCGGAGGGCGGCATCATGGGCGGGGAGAGTGGTGGGCACGCCACTGAAGGCGCTCGACAGGCGCCGCGCGCGCGAGCTCACCGCCGTCGCAGCGAACAGCCAATTCGTCCGCAACCGAATCACTCGCGCGTGGGACGTCGACTCGGTGGTCATCTATCCACCCGTCGATGTCGCGCGGATCCGACGCCCCGCGTCGTGGGTTGATGAGCTCACGGTCGCCGACGCCCAGACGCTTGCCGCGCTGCCCGCGGACTTCTTGCTGGGAGCGTCGCGGCTCATCCCCTACAAAGCACTCGATCTGGTGGTCCGGGCCGGGAGGATCTGCGGACTGCCCGTCGTCCTAGCGGGCGATGGTCCTGAACTGGAGCGGCTCGTCGCGCTCGCCGACGCGAGCCGCGTGCCAGTGACAACTCTGGGCCACGTCTCGGACGCCCTCCTTTATGCACTGTACGAGCGGTGCGTCGCCTACGTCTTTCCCGCCATCGAGGACTTCGGGATCATGCCGGTGGAGGCCATGGCTGCCGGAGCGGCCGTCGTCTGCGGTCGGGAAGGCGGGGTGGTGGAGTCCGTCGTCGACGGTGTCTCGGGCTCGCACGTGGACTTCAGCGACGATCGCGACATCGAGCGTGGCGTCCGCGCTGCCGCGTCACTTCGAGGCGAAGGACCCCGGCGTGTCGCACAGGGGTTCTCGCACGGTCGCTTCATCGACGAGATCCGTGACTTCGTCGGCGCGGCCATTGGCGAGGGCCCCCAGATCGGTGCTGCCCGATGAGCCCGGCGCAGCCCGGCGCCCAGCACGAGCTTGCGATTGCGTTGCTCGTCGTGGCCTACCGGAGTTCAGCCGACCTCGCTGCACTCGTGGCTTCGCTCCGCCCGGAGGTCGTGCGGTGCCGTTTGACCGTCAGCGTGGTGGACAACTCCTGCGACGAGACCGAGTTCGCGGCGGTTTGCTCGGCCGTCCGGCCAGCCGAGCAGACCGCTCATGTGGTGTTGACCCAGGCCGCGAGCAACGACGGATTCGCAGCAGGGACCCGCCTCGCTTGGGCAGCCCTGGGAGAACGCCAAGCCGAGATCGATGTGGTCGTCCTCTGCAACCCCGACGTCGAGTTCGTGAGCGGTAGCTTGGCCGGCGCAGCCCGAACCGCGCTGGCGGACGACGTCCTCGTCGGAGTGCCGACGGTGACGAACGGCGGGATCGAGAGCGGGCTCGCCCGGCTTCATCCGTTCACTGGGAAGACACGGGCAGCCCCGCACGCCTCGCGAGGCTTCGTCTACCCTGCCGGGCATCTGCTGGCGCTCCGAGCAGGACTGTTCGTCGAGTTGGGCGGCATCGACCCCGTGTTCTTCCTCTACGGGGAGGAACTCGATCTGGTGCTGCGGCTTCGCGAGTTGCGCGGAGACGCGAGGGTCGTATCTGGGCCGGGTCTCACGGTGCGCCATGCCGGTGGCGGTTCAACGGGCCCCTCGACATCACCGCTCGTGCAGTTCCACGCCAGCCGCAGCCGAGTCGTGCTCTATCGACGGCACCGTTCGCTTAGGCGGTACCTCATACCGATGGTTGCCGCAAGGTGTGCACGCGCGGCTCTCCTCACGCTCGGCGGCAAGCGCGCCGCCGGACGGGCTGTCGCCGTGGGTCTGCGCGCCGGGATCTCGGCGAATGCAATTGGTGAGCCCGCCGCCCGCCGCGCGGCCGCTTGGTACCGGTCATGACCGCCGAGCTCCGTGACACGGCCGTCATCGTCGTCAACTTCAACAGCGCGCACGATGTCGCCTCCCTGCTCGCTGGACTCCCCACCGACGCGACACGCGGAGTGCTCGTCGTGGAGAACGGATCGGACGACTCCGCGACGGAGCTCAGGCTCCTCGAACAGCTCTCGTCGGTCCATGTCGTGCGCGCCGATGAGAACCGGGGCTATGCCGCCGGTGTGAACGACGGACTGAGGGCCGCCCGGGCGTGGGGCTGCGCCTACGCCGTCGTCGTGAACCCCGACTCCCGGCCGACGATCGATTCCTTGGTCGCGGTGAGACGCGCGCTCGCGGACGCGGGCGTCGTGGGCGTGCAGCAGGTCACGGGGCCGCCAGAGCGTCCCGTGCGCTATGTGACCGCCGCAGTCGGGCAGTTCCCGTGGCCTCGTCCCTTCGCGTGCCCAGGTTGCAGCCTCGGCGTTCATGACGTGGCCGCGGTCAGCGGCGCGATCCTCGGTATCGACATCGAGGTGGCGCGACGAGCGGGGGGCCTTGACGAGCGGTTCTTCCACTACAAGGAGGAAGTGGACTTCTGTCGCCGTGCGGCGTCCACCGGTTCGCGGATTCGCTGGCTTTGTCGTCCCGAGGTCTGGCATGCGCGCGGCATGTCGCTGCCGCGGCGGTCTCCAGCGGCGCACTACTACAGGGTCCGGAACGAGATTCTGTTCGCACGCGTCGTCGTCGGTCCCAAAGTATGGGCCTACCCGCGGCTCTCCGTGGCGGTGGCGCGGCTCGGAGCCGACGCCGTGCGTGACCGGGCGGGTCGGGCTGCCGTTCGCGCGATGATCGACGGCGTTCGTGGGCGGGGCGGGATGGTGCCACAGTGACCACCGGCCTTCGGCGTCGGATCCTCTTCGTCAGCCACTCGGCGCAACTCCTGGGCGCCGAGCAAAGCCTCCTCGCGCTCGTCGACCACGCGCTCGGGCGCGGACTCGAGGTCGCGGTCGTGCTCCCCTCGAGCGGGCCGCTGGAGCGTGAGCTCGAAGCACGGGGTGTGCTGATCCACAAGTCGCCCAACCACTGGTGGATGAGCCGGCGTGGGGGAGGGCTGATCGGGCTTGGCCGGACGCTCGCCGCCGGATTGGATGTCGTGCCGATGGCGGCCCAGATCCGAGCGGCCCGCCCGGACGTGGTCGTCGTGAACTCGGCGGTGGTGCCAGCCGCGATGATCGCCGCTCGGCTGTTGTCGGTGCCGACAATCGTCGTCGTCAGGGAGTCGATCAGGTCCAACCCCACCCTCAGGTCTGTCGTGCCGAAGAGCATCGTGGCCAGGACCATCGACGCATGCGCGTCGCAGGTGATCGCGGTGTCTCGGTTCGCGCGCAGCGAGTACGGCCTGCCTGCGGTCGTCGTCCATCCCGAGGTCTCGCTCGAGCCACGTGCGACGTCCGGGACGACGAATCACGGTCGCGTCGCATTGCGTGCGCTGCTCGTTGGCTCGTCGGGCGGCGACAAGGGCCAACTGGACGCGCTCGCCGCGGCGGCGATCGTGCGCGCCGCTGGAGGCGACGTGTCTCTCGAGTTCTGTGGTGTGGCACGCGGCCGCGCGACCGAGCGTCTGCTTCAGGCCGCCACCGCCCACGGGCTGAGCGACAGGGTGACGATCGTGCCGCCGACTCGCCATGTCGCCGACCACTTCGCCGGCGCTGACGTGACGCTCATGCTCTCTCGGCACGAGGCCTACGGGCGTGTCACGGCGGAGTCGTTGCTGTGCGGTGTCCCTGTGGTTGGCTACGCGCTCGGCGCGACTCCGGAGGTTCTCGCGGACGGCGGCGGGGTCCTCGTTGAGCCAGAGCCGCGGCGGGTCGCAGAGGCACTGCTCACCTTGCAGGAACCGGAGTCGCTCCGGGCTCTCGCCCAGCAGGCCGAGCGCGCGGGCGCGCGGCTTCGCTCGACGAACCACGCGAGCGAGTTCTTCGACGTCGTCGACGAAGTGATCCGATGACGACCACGACCACGACGCCGAGCCGCACCGCGGGCCGGGGGACGCGCTACGAGGGCAGCACAGGCGCGCTCGTTGGAGTGGCGAGCATTGCCGCAGCTCTACTGGCGGCAGGTCTCCGTGTGGCAGGCGCGAGTCCAGTGGTCGCGCTCGCTCCACTCGCGCTCCTCGCGGCACTCCTGTCGGCCGGGGCACTTGGCCTCTATCGTGCGGCGCCCCGCACCGCGACAGGCTGGCTCGTCGTCGTTGCGCTCGTGGTCGCGCCAGTCGCCCCAGCCGTTGGCGCATGGGGAACGTGGGTGCGGCTCGGCGTTGCTGTAGCGGCCACCATTGCAGTGGGAGCGTCGGCCGGCCCGCGCCCGCACCTGCCGCGCGCCGCGCGCGCCGGGCTCCTGATGCTCGGGCTCGCCCTGGTCATGGCGGCGCTCGGAGCGTCTAGCACGTTCTACGGCGTGGCCCGGCTGGTGAACTGGGTGATGTTCTTCCCGCTGTTCATGTTGATGGTGCGCCGCCCGGGCACGGCGTCGGCGGCCGCCTGGGGTGCTGTCGCGTCTGCCTGCGTGCAGATGGCTGGAGTGGGCCTTCAAGTTGCTGGCCTCGTCTCGGGCACGTGGGGCGGACTTCTCGTCGTGGGAACCCAGTACGACCGAGCCAGCGCTGAATGGCTCACGCGTTACACCGGATGGGTCATGAACCCCAACGACCTTGCGACCATCCTTGTCGTCGCCATCGTCGTGGCGGTCTGCGCCATCATCCGAGGCGAGGCGATCCATACGTCAGCGGCCCTCGCCACGCTCGTCGCGGTGTTCGTCTGGGGAATCGTCCTGACCGGGTCGCGCGGCGGTCTGGTGTCGCTCGCGGCGGCCATCGCCGTGATCTGCATTCTCCGTGGGCCGCGCGCGCTCGCTGTCGTCGCCGCCGGGACGCTCGCCGCGACCGTCGCGGCCGCTGCGGTCGTGCGGAGCGGGGTACCGTCGCTGACCCGCCTCCTCGGGTCGTTCGGAGAGATCTTCGGTGCGCGCGACCCGAGCGCGATCGCGCGGGACGCCGTGTGGTCCGGCCGGCTCTCCCAGGCCGGCTCGAGGACGTTTCTCATCGGCGACGGCTTCGGGGGGTACGCGCCGGAGCTCTTCTCGGCCCAACGATCGCTCGATGTCAACTCGTCCGCGGCCAGCTTGGCCACAGTCGACAACAGTTGGCTCAAGCTGTTCCTCGAGACGGGGACGATCGGCGCGCTCGGCTTGGCGCTCGTCGTGGGCGCGGCCATCGTCGGCGTGCACCGTCAGGTGCGCCACGGATCGCGGGATGTGGGAGTCGCGCTCGCGGCGGTCCTGACGGCGCTCATCGTCCGGTCGTTCACGGTAGACATGCTCGATGTGAACCCCTGGAACGCCGTGTGGCCCGTCGTGCTGGGCCTGGCGATCGGGGGCGCCGCGCGCTGGGATCGGTCGGACGGGATGACGCCCCGCCAGCCAGAAGGGACCGGGCGCTAGTGGGATCGCCGGCACGGTGGCCCGCTCGCGGACGCCTGCCGCACGGCGCGGGTTCGCTCGGCCGACGGGCCGCTGGCTTCGCGCTCTACACGGCGATCACCGTGCTGACGCCGCTCGTCACCGTTCCTGCGGTGACCTCGCGGTTCGGAGCTGACGGCTGGGCCGCAATTGCGACCGCCCAATCGCTTGGTGCCGCCGGCGCGGTTGCCATCGACCTTGGCTTCGGGCTGATCGGAACGCAGCGAGTCGCGCGCATGAGTGACGCGTCACGCAGACGCTTTCTGGCTGTCTCGCTGCGGATCCGTCTCGTCGCGGCAGTCGTCGTCGTCCCGCTGTCCGCCGGTGTCGCCATGCTCGTCGTCCGTGACCACGTGCCTGAGTCGGGTTGTGTCGCCGCGGCCGCCGCTCTGTTCGGCCTGAGCTCGACCTGGTTCTTCGTCGGGACGGCAGCGCCTGCACGCGCGGTGGTTACCGATGCGATACCGCGACTCGCGTTCGCGTGCGGCGCCGCGATCGCATTAAGCCTCGGTGCGCCCCTCGCGGCGTACGCGGTGCTCGTCCTCGTGGCGGCGGGCGTGCCGCCGGTGCTCGCGGTGGTGACCACGGGCGTGCGCTGGGACGCCTGGACCTACGTTCCGTGGCACCGCGTCCTACGGCTCGTTCCCAAACTGCTGGGCCCCACATCAGGACGCCTCGCATCTGCTGCCTACATCACGCTTCCTGTCGCGATCGTGGCGCTCGTCGCACCCCAGGCGGTCGCCGTCTTCTCGGTGGTCGAACGGTTACAGCGCTTCACTCTCGCGGGAATGCAGCTCGTGCCGAACGCACTTCAAGGCTGGGTTGCGGTTGAGGTGTCGCGGCGTGCGCGACTCCTGCGTGCGCGCCGCGCCGCGGCCGCTTGCTTTGCGATCGGGATCCTCGCGGCCACGGTCTACGCGATTGTGTTCGATCTCGCGGTATCTGTGCTCTTCTCGGGCATTGTCGACGTCTCGAGTTCCTTGGTGGCGCTCAGTTGTGGCGTCATCGTGTTGACGTGCGCGTCTCGTGGCGTCGGCGGGATCTGGCTCGTGGCGCTCGGCGACGTTGCTTCGGTGTCTCGGAGCGCGTTCGCTGGCGCGGTCGTCGGGCTTCCGTCGCTTGTCGTGCTCGCGTGGCGATTCGGGGCTGCCGGTGGCCTGGTCGGGGAACTCGTCGCTGAGGCCGCAGTGCTCGCTCGGCAGTTGCCGGCGGCGGTACGGCGACACGCCCTACTCTCGGCCAAGCTCTCGGGCACCGGCGCATGAGTCCGAACGGGAGCGATTCTCGCGCGAAGCCCACAGCGCCCGAGGCGCCGCCCCGCGCCCCTGGGCTCGATGGCCTACGAGGCATTGCCGCAGTCGTCGTCCTCGTCCACCACTGCTTGTTGACGGTTCCCGCGCTCGCAGCGCCGTACTTCGGGGGCACGCCCCAGGCGTCTGCCTGGCCGGTGGTGGTCGCCGCGTGGACCCCGCTGCACCTCGTGTGGGCTGGCGGAGAAGCGGTCACCGTGTTCTTCGTCCTGAGCGGGTTCGTGTTGGTGCTCCCGCTCACGAGGACCCGCCTCGACGTTGTCTCGTACTACCCGCGGCGTCTGCTCCGGCTGTACGGACCAGTTGTGCCCATCGCGCTTGTTGGCACGTTGCTCGCGTGGCTCGTGCCGCGCGGACACGGCGCGGAGTGGGGCCCATGGCTCGCGAGCCGTGGGGACCCGAGCCCCGGCGGGCTCCTTCATGACCTCAGCCTCGTGGCAGGAGTCTCGAGAGTCGTGTCCCCCTTGTGGTCGCTGCAATGGGAGGTCTGGTTCTCCGTGCTCCTTCCGGTGTTCGCGGTGGCGGCGCTGTGGGTCGCTCGGAGCCGTGTGATCGGTGCTCTCGCCGCACTCGCGCTGCTCGGCTTGATCGCGTTCCCCGTCAACCTCGCGTCGCAGTACCTACCGGTCTTCGCGCTCGGCTCGCTGCTCGCGGCGAAGCACCAGGCGATCACACGGCATGTCCAGCGGCTCCCCGTCGGTGCCGCCTACGGCCTGGCCGGCGTCGCGGCACTCGGCCTGACGTCTCGGTGGGTGTTGGGTGCATCGAACGCTGTTGTCGCCGCGGCTGCAGTGACCCTCGTGGCACTCGCCTTCGCACGCGTGGAGATCGCCCGCGGGTTGTCGATACGAGCGTTCCGCTGGCTAGGCGCGATCTCGTTCTCGCTCTACCTCGTGCACGAGCCGATCGTGCTGGCGGTCGCGTACCTGGGTGGCCCGTCGAGGCCCTGGTGGTGGGTCGTGATACCCGTTCCCATTGCGCTGGGCGTGGCGATGGCCTTCTACCGGTGGATCGAGCGTCCCATCCATCGTCTCTCGCGCGATCTCGGCGCGACCCTCGATCGACGCCGCACCAAAGTCGAGTAGCGGAGCCGATCGCTGGTGTCGGCGCTACTCGTCGAGTAGGCCCAGTAGGTACGCGCCGTAGCCGGACTTGCCGAGTGCGGCGGCGCGCGAGCGCAGCTCGTCGTCGGACAGGAACCCGCGCCGCCAGGCGACCTCCTCGGGCGCGCCGATCTTGAGCCCCTGCCGCGCCTCGATCGCGCGCACGTAGTCGCTCGCGTTGAGCAGCGACTCGAACGTGCCGGTGTCCAGCCACGCGGTGCCGCGGGGCAGCACCTCGACGTGGAGGCGCCCGGCCTCCAGGTAGGCGCGGTTGACGTCGGTGATCTCGTACTCGCCGCGGGGCGAGGGCGTGAGCGACGACGCGATCGCGACGACGTCGTTGTCGTAGAAGTACAGGCCGGGGATGGCGTACGACGAGCGCGGCGCGGCGGGCTTCTCCTCGAGGGACAGCGCGCGGCCGGCGTCGTCGAACTCGACGACGCCGTAGGCGGTGGGGTCGGACACGCGGTACGCGAACACCGCGGCGCCGTCGACGTCGGCGAAGCGCAGCAGCTGGGAGCCCAGGCCGGTGCCGTAGAAGATGTTGTCGCCCAGGACGAGGGCCACCTTCTCGCTCCCGACGAACGACGAGCCGATCACGAACGCCTGCGCCAGGCCGTTGGGCTCCGCCTGCACTGCGTAAGTGAGGGAGATGCCGAACTGCGATCCGTCACCGAGGAGACGCTCGAACTGGGGCGCGTCGTGGGGCGTGGTGATGACCAGGACGTCGCGGATGCCGGCGAGCATCAGCGTGGACAGCGGGTAGTAGATCATCGGCTTGTCCCACACCGGCACGAGCTGCTTGCTTACGCCCAAGGTGATCGGATGAAGCCGCGTGCCGGACCCGCCGGCCAGGATGATGCCCCGCATGGTGGCCGATTATGGCGGTTCTTTTCTGGTTCGTGGGGGAATCGCCGCTCAGATAACGGAGCAGACCTACAACCGAATGCCTCTGCTCTGCCACACTCTCGCGCATGGCTTCGACCGATGCGCCTCCGGCGCGCACCGCACCCCCCGCCCCCAAGAACGCCATCGACCGCTACTTCAAGATCACCGAGCGTGGCTCGACGATCGGCACGGAGATCCGCGGCGGTCTCGTCACGTTCTTCACGATGGCTTACATCATCGTCCTCAACCCGATCATCCTCGGCGGCATGGACGGCACCGGCCAGCCGCTGGCCGAGGCCGCGACGATCGCCGCGACGACCGCCCTGGTCGCCGGCGTCCTGACGATCCTCATGGGCGTCGTCGCGAACTTCCCGCTCGCGCTCGCCACCGGGCTCGGGCTCAACGCGGTGGTGGCGTTCTCGATCGCCGCGCTCCCGGGCATGACCTGGGCCGATGCCATGGGCATCGTGGTGCTCGAGGGCCTCATCATCCTGGTCCTGGTGCTGACCGGGTTCCGGCAGGCCGTGTTCAATGCGGTCCCGACGTGGCTCAAGACCGCGATCAGCGTCGGCATCGGCCTGTTCATCGCGTTCATCGGATTCTTCGACGCGGGCTTCGTCACCGTGCCGTGGATCCCGGGCTCCGACTTCGGCCCGGCGACGCCGGTGCAGTTGGGCATCGGCGGCTCGATCGCGTCGTGGCCCGTGGCCGTGTTCGTGTTCGGCCTGCTCCTGACGATCATCCTGATGGTCAAGAAGGTCCGCGGCGCGATCCTCATCTCGATCCTCACGACGACGGTCCTGGCGATCGTGGTCGAGGCGATCGCGGACGTGTCGTGGAAGCTGACCACGCCGAAGCTCCCCGACACCGTGGTGGACACGCCCGACTTCTCGCTGCTCGGCCACTTCTCGCTGTTCGGCTCGGTGGGGAAGATCGGGATCATCGCGGTCGTCCTGCTGGTGTTCTCGCTGCTGTTGGCGGACTTCTTCGACACCATGGGCACGATGGTCGCCGTGGGTGGCGAGGCGGGCCTGCTCGACGAGAACGGCAACCCGCCGAAGTCGGAGCAGATCCTGATCGTCGACTCGCTCGCCGCCGCCGCCGGTGGCGCCGCGGGCATCTCGTCGAACACGTCCTACATCGAGTCGGCCGCGGGTGTCGGCGACGGCGCCCGCACGGGCCTCGCGTCGGTCACCACGGGCATCGCGTTCCTGCTGGCGACGTTCCTGGCGCCGCTCGTGGCGGTCATCCCGTCGGAGGCGGCCGCTCCCGCGCTGGTCGTCGTCGGCTTCCTGATGGTCACGCAGGTGCTGGACATCGACTGGAAGGACTACACGGTCGCGATCCCCGCGTTCTTCGCGATGATCCTGATGCCGTTCACGTACTCGATCACGGCGGGCATCGGCGCCGGCGTCATCCTGTACGTCGTGCTGCAGATCGTCACGGGCAAGCTCCGCAAGATCCACCCGCTGATGTGGGTGATCACGGTCCTGTTCGTCCTGTACTTCGTCCGTGGGCCGATCGAGCAGCTCGTCGGCTGACGTTTCACCCGCTCGACGGGCCGGGCTCCTCGTGGGGCCCGGCCCGTCGCTCGTACACTCGTGTCCCACTTGTGGTGATTCGGGCGACGGAGGAGTGGTCGTGGGCCTTGCGGCGATGAAGCACCGCATCAAGAGCCAGGTGCGCTCGTGGCAGGCGCGGCGTCGGCTGCGCGGCTCGTACCGCTACGACCGCGGCCGCTACGAGCGCCACTCGTCGTCGCTCGGGCCGTTCGGCACGCGCGAGAACCTGCGCGCCAAGGTCACCGAGCGCTACCACAACCTGGAGAAGGGCCTCGCGCTGCCGGATCCCGAGCCGGGCCACGGCATCGAGGCCGCGTTGCGGCTGACTGCCCTGCTGGAGCGGTACGCGGGCGCGTACGGCGCCGACGACGTGGTCGGCGCCGCGGCGCACGCGCTGTCCGCGCACGCGGACCTCAACGCGGGCGACGCGCGGCTCGCGGAGATCCCCGAGC
>JAEWOA010000165.1 GCA_023461115.1 Actinomycetes bacterium | reverse complement strand
GCCGTGGGCCCCGTGACCGGGTGGGCGTGCGCGAGCCCGGGCACCAGCCGCGCGCGGTGCCTGCTGCCCGAGTTGCCGGGCGGGACGGCCACGCGCCTCGTCGTGCGCGTCAGCATCGGCGAGGACTTCGACCTCGACGACGCCGAGGTGCTGCTCTCGGTCGCCGGGACCGGGATCGACTACCGGCCCCCTCCGTTCCTCGTGCACGTCACGCCGTCGGCCGCGCGCCTGACCATGGGCCCGCTCATGCAGCCCCAGTACATCGCCGGCCGTGAGCGCGCGGTGACGTTCGCGCTCACCAACGCCGGCCGGGCGGCGGCGGACGCGCCCGCGCGCGCAGTCGTCACGCTTCCCGTGGGCACCACCTGGAGCCTGGGCGCGGGCGGGGCGCCGTGGACGTGCGTGGTGGGCGACGAGCCGAACATCGCGGTCTGCGAGCTCGCGGTCCTCGGGTCGCGCGCGCAGGCGCCGCTCGTGCTGATCGTGCGGCCCGACGTGAGCGGCGCCGACGACGAGTTGATCCTCGACCTGAGCCCCGGCGGCGTGAGCGGGCCCGCCCGGGTGACCGCGCCCATGGTGGTGCTGCGGCCGCCGACCCTGCTGGTCACCTCCGCCACGTCGGCCGTGGCGGTGGCGGGCGGCTCGAGCACGCCGGTGGCCGTGCGGATCACCAATGACGGCGAGCTGGCCTCGCAGCCCACGACCGTGACGCTCACGGCGCCGAAGGGCGCGACCCTCGTCGGGCTGCCGGTGGCGGCCGAGCCGCTGCCGCTGCCGCTGTCAACGTTCGCGCCCACGGCCGCGCTGGGCAAGTCGCCCACGGCTCTCGTCGCGCCCACGGCCGAGGTCACGAAGCCTGCGCCGGTCGTCGAGCCCTGGTCGTGCGAGCAGGCCGAAGGCGTCGTCGTCACCTGCGCCGGGCCGGGGCTCGTCCCCGGTGAGGCGCTCGACCTGGCGTTCGGGCTCGCGGTCGACGCGGGGACCGTGGGCGAGTTGGGCGACCTGACCGTCGTCGCGAGCGCGGCCGACGCGGACAGCGTCCCGCTCGCGCTCCCTGTCACCGCGGCCGCGCCGCGGCTCTCGCTCGCGGACGCCGCGCTCACGCTGGGCCGCGAGGACACCGGCACGGTCGCGTTCCGCGTCGTCGTCGCGGGCGGCCCGGCCGTCGCGACGAATGGCAAGGCAGCCGCGGACGGACTCGCGGCGGACGCCGCGGACGTCGTCGCGACCGTGCGCCTGCCCGCCAACGTGACCGCCCGGACCGACTCGCCCGCGTGGCCGCAGGAGTGCGCCGCGGATCAGGTGGGCAGCTTCGTCACCTGCCGGTGGCCGCTGGTCGCGGCCGGGAGCGACGTCGGTGTCGTCGTGCCGATCCAGTCCGAGTGGAGCCAACAGGGCGCCGCGCGGATCGAGGCGACCGCGACCGGCGCTGAGCCCGCGGTGGCCGAGCTGCCGGTGCCGGGCCGCTCCGCCGGGCTCGCGCAGCGCTTCACGGCCGACGGCAACTGGGACGTCGTGGAAGCCGGGGCCCCGCTCCTGCTCTGCGACGAGAAGCTCCCGTCCTGCCAGGACGCGCTCGCGGGCAAGGCCGACAACAACGCGCAGGGCATGCTGGCGTTCGACAAGGCGGCGGGACCGCCCGCGACGCGGGGCTCGGTGCCCGTCTCGTCGACTGCCACGGTGGCGTTCACCGGCAACTACGTCGCGTTCGCGGGCCTGTACTGGTCCGGCAACCGCGGCCCGCAGGACTCCTGGAGCGGTGCGCTCGACGCCGCGAAGGTCCGCGGGCCGGGCGGCGCCTGGACGGCGGTGACCGGTGAGCCGACGACGCGCACCGACAGCTCCGGCCGCGAGTACTTCACGTCGTTCGCCGACGTCACCGCGCTCGTCGGGCAGTACGGCCCGGGGGCGTGGTCGGTCGCGGACACGGCCGTGAGCACGACCCGGCTGGACAAGGACCCCACGTACTACGCCGGCTGGGCGATGGTCGTCGTCTACGGCACGTCCGGCGGCAGCCCCCGGCAGGTGTCCGTCTACGACGGCGCGCTCTGGGTGGGCTCGGCCGACCAGCCGCCGGTGTTCCGCTTCGCCGCGCCCCAGGGCACGTTCGCCCGGGTCGGCGTCGTCGGCTGGGAGGGGGACCGCAACCTCAGCGGGGACACGCTCACGCTGCGCGGCAGGGCCGACGGGCAGTGCAGCCCCAAGTCGGCGCTCCTGGTGCCGCTGCGCGGCAGCGGAGTCGGCAGCGCGCAGAACGCCTTCGAGTCCACCGCGATCGGCTGGGACAAGGTGTCGTCGCTCGGGCTCGACGCCAAGGGCTTCCAGCCCGCCGTGCTCTCGTGCCCCGTCAACGAGCTCGTGCCCGCGACCACGGGTGACCAGTACCTGATCGGCGCCGTGACGCTGCGGACCATGCGGAGCTGACGCCCGGGCCGCTCGCTCAGTCCGCCGGCTCGAGCATCGCGGCGACGGCCGCCGGGATCGGCACGACGCCCTGCGTGAGCTCCAGCACGAGCCCCGCGGTCTGCGGCTCGCCGAGCAGCGCGGCGAGCACCGCCGCGACGTCGGACCGGGCGACGGGCCCATGCGGCACGCGGCCGTCCAGGCGCACCGCCCCCGTGCCGGGGTCGTCGGTGAGGCGGCCGGGGCGCAGCACCGTCCAGTCGAGGTCGCGCTCGACGAGGTCGCGCTCGCTCGCGGCCTTCGCCACGAGGTACGCGGCGAACACCGGGTCGGCGCCGCGCGGCGGTTCGTCGTCGACGCCCATCGCCGAGAGCAGCACGTACCGCCGGATGCCCGCGTCCGTCGCGGCATCCGCGAGCAGCGCCGCCGCGGCGCGGTCCACGGAGTCCTTGCGGGCGGCGCCGCTGCCGGGCCCCGCGCCCGCCGCGAAGACCACCGCCTCCGCGCCGGCGATGGCCTCGGTGACGTCCGGCGTGTAGGCCCGTTCCAGGTCGAGGACCACGGGCTCGGCGCCGTCGGCCGTCACGTCGTCGACCTGCTCGATGGAGCGGATCAGCGCGACCGGGACATCTCCTTGCGCGACGAGCGCGCGCGATAGGTGCCGTGCGACCCGCCCGTGCCCTCCCGCGATGGCGATGCGCATAGCCGCCACGGTAGGCACGAGGTGGAGGTGCTGCGACCGGGAGAGTGACGCCGCAGGTGAGGCCGTCAGGCGGTGAACGGCGTCGATCGGCCGCCGAGCGGGCCCGGGCTACGTCGTCAGACGACGCCGTACAAGCGGTCTCCGGCGTCGCCGAGGCCCGGCACGATGTACGACTTCTCGTTCAGCCGCTCGTCGACCGCCGCGACCACCACGGACACGTCCGCGCGGTCCCCGACGGCGTCCTCGACCACCTTCAGGCCCTCGGGCGCCGCGAGCAGGCACACCGCGGTGACGTCGCGCGCGCCGCGCTCGGTCAGGTAGTTGATGGCCGCGACGAGCGTGCCGCCGGTGGCCAGCATCGGGTCCAGCAGGAAGCACTGGCGGCCCGAGAGGTCGTCGGGCAGGCGGTTGGCGTACGTGATCGCCTCGAGCGTCTCCTCGTCGCGCTGCATCCCCAGGAAGCCGACCTCCGCGGACGGCAGCAGGCGCGTCATGCCGTCGAGCATGCCCAGCCCGGCGCGCAGGATCGGCACGACGAGCGGGCGCGGCGACGCGAGCTTCACGCCCGTGGTCCGGGCCACCGGGGTGTCGATCTCGACGGTCTTGGTCCGCACGTCCCGTGTCGCCTCGTACGCGAGGAGCGTGACGAGCTCGTCGACGAGGAGACGGAACGTCGCCGACGGGGTCGAGGCGTCCCGCAGGACGGTGAGCTTGTGGTCGACGAGCGGGTGGTCCGCGACGTGCAGGCGCATGGCCCGAGGCTACCCGCAGTCCCAGCACGTGGACGGTGCGGAAGTCCCGGTGTGGGGTGTGTGGTGCGCCATGATGGCGCGCATGGTGACGCTTGGGCGGCCCGCGGACGTGTTCGACGAGTGGGCCATGGGGCTCGCGCTCGACGAGGCGCGCCGGGCGGTGTCCACCGCCGACGTGCCCGTGGGCGCCGTGGTGGTGGACGCGCGCGGCGTGGTCGTCGGGCACGGGCACAACATGCGCGAGGCCGACGACGACCCGACCGCGCACGCCGAGGTCCTGGCGCTGCGCGCCGCGTCCCGGACCCTGGACCGGTGGCGGCTGGACGACTGCACGCTCGTCGTGACGCTCGAGCCGTGCCTGATGTGCGCGGGGGCCACCCTCCTGGCGCGGGTGCCGCGCCTGGTGTTCGGCGCCTGGGACCCCAAGGCGGGCGCCTGCGGCTCGCAGTGGGACGTGGTGCGGGACCGGCGGTCCAACCACGTGGTGGAGGTGGTCGGGGGCGTGCGCGAGGACGAGTCCGCGACGCTCCTGCGCAACTTCTTCGAGCCCCGCCGCGACTGACGCCGGGGGAGTGCCCGCGCCGGACGGGATCCGTGGCCCCGGACTGGATCGACAGCCCCGGACCGGATCCATGGCGCCGGACCGGCGCATGCCACGGTCCGGGGCCATGAAACCGGTCCGGCGCGCGGAATCCGGTCCGTGGGCGGCGCCGGATTACGCGTGCGCCGGGGTCGGGAGGAGTTCCGCCAGGTCGCGGAGCGTCTCGCTCGTGCCGGCATTGAGGGTGACGGCCGCGTGTCGGTCGCCGCGCGTGGCGCCGCGGTTGACGACGACGATCGGCTTGCCCGCCGCCGCGGCTCGTCGGACGAACCGCAGCCCGCTCTGCACGGTGAGCGACGAGCCAGCCACCAGCAGCGCGTCGGCGGCGTCGACGAGCGCCATCGCCCGCTCCACCCGCTCGCGCGGCACCAACTCGCCGAAGTAGACGATGTCGGGCTTGAGCACCCCGCCGCACGCGGAGCAGTCCGCGACGACGAACCCGCTCGTCGCCTCGATCGCGGCGTCCGCGTCAGGAGCGACCTCGACGTCCCCGACGCTCGTCGCGAAGCCCGGGTTGAGCGCGTCCAGTCGGTCCGCGAGCTCGGCGCGGCTGACGACCCGCGCGCAGTCCAGGCACACCACGCGGTCGTAGCGGCCGTGCAGGTCGATGACGTGCCGCGAGCCGGCGGCCTCGTGCAGCAGGTCCACGTTCTGCGTGATGACCCCGCTGACGACACCCCGGTGCTCGAGCTCCGCGAGCGCGCGGTGGCCGTCGTTGGGCATCGTGCGGTGCACGTGCCGCCAGCCGACGTGGTTGCGGGCCCAGTAGTGCCGGCGGAATGCCTGGTCCCCGACGAACTGCTGGAACGTCATGGGAGTCCGCGCCGGCGAGTCCGGGCCGCGGTAGTCGGGGATGCCCGAGTCGGTGGAGACACCCGCGCCCGTGAGGACCGCGAGCCGGTGGCCGCTGAGCGTCGCGACGACGTCCGCGAGCGAGCCGGGCGTGACTTGGCGTGCCTCGGTGCTCATCCCTCCACGGTAGGCGCGATTCGGTGCATCGCCTCCGACCGGGTACCCTTCTCGGCGAGGTAGCGTGTCCGAGCGGCCTAAGGAGCACGCCTCGAAAGCGTGTGTGGGTGAAAGTCCACCGTGGGTTCAAATCCCACCGCTACCGCCATGTGATGTCTCAGGACATCCCGGACGCCCGAACCCACGTTTTGTGGGTTCGGGCGTTTGTCATTTTCCTGGGCCCGGTGCGACGTCAGGCCGGGAGCGTCGCGATCTGGCCGAACTGCGTCAGGGCGCCGTCGCTCGTGACGAGCGTGAGGTTCTCCAGGATGGCTTGCGCGGCCAGGAGACGGTCGAACGGGTCGCGGTGGTCCCAGCCCAGCGAGCCCGCAAGGATCGCGTGCTCGGCGGTGATGGGAAGCTCCGTCGCGCGCAGGTCGCGCACGCGCTGCGGCCACGCGTGCACGAGTGCGGCGTACTCAGCGGGAAGCTTGCCCAGGCGGACTTTCGTGGCGACCTCCATGGCCGACGCGGCGGAGACGACGAGCGACGCGGACGGGTCGGCGAGCAGGTCGCGGGCGGTCTGATCGAGCTCCGTCGGCGACGCGACGAGCCACATGACCACGTGGGTGTCGAGCAGGTACGCCCTCACTCCCAGTCCGCCAGCTCGTCGTCGGACATCTCGGCGAAGAATGCGGCGGGGACCGGCGGGAGCGTCATGAAACCGAACTCGCGCGGCGCGGAGGCGAGTGGGACGAGCTCGACGGCGGGGGCGCCGGCGCGGGCGATCTGCACGACCTCGCCGCGCTCCGCGGCCGCGAGCAACGCCGACAGATGCGCCTTGGCGTCTTGCACGTTCACGACCTTCGTCATGATGCGCAGACTAGCCGGACCAACTACCTTGGACCAGCCAGGCGCACGAAGGAACACTAGCGCGACGGCGCCGCGCCTACAGGCAAGCTGAGATGCAGTCGGTTCCCTCAGTGCCGAGAGACCGCTCGGTTGCCTGAAGCGCCACAGACCCGCGCTCGCGCGTAGGTGCCTTCGAGAGAGCCGGTGCCGCCGGGCTACTGCGCGTCGGCGTCGCTGACCTCGATGCTGCTGTGGACCTGCGCGGGCGAGCCTGCGCCGCCCAAGTCCCCCGACGGCGACGATTGACCGGTCAGCGGATCTCCACGAGCGCGCCGGCTGGGACCTTCTTCCAGAGCAAGGCGAGCACCTCGGGTGAGACCCGGATGCACCCGTTGGAGACCTCGCCGCGGGACTTGAGCGGCGTGGTGTGGATCGCGGTGGCGGACGTGCCGGTCTTGCGGTCGTAGTCGTCGATCGCCTCGGACTGGCTGGACAGCAGGATCGTCAGCGGCGTGTAGGTGCCGGGCTGCTCCCAGAACGTCCCGACGACGTACTGCAAGCCTTTGGGTGTGGGGCGCGACGGCGAGCCGGTGGCGATCACGGGCATCACCCGCGGGCCGGTGCCGTCGTCGATCGTGAGGGTTTGCGCCGCGGTGTCGACCGTCAGGCGCCAGTCGGTGCCGGTGGCCTCGGTGTCGCGCTCGCGGATCCAGGCGGTGCGGTTGTTGACGAGCGACGGGTCCTGCGACGGCAGCGCCGCGCGCGCCGGCACCATGACGCGGAGCCAGCCGTCGTCGGTCGCGTCGACCACAGGCAGCGTCGTGAGGGCCTGGAACGTGTGGGTGCGCAACGTCCCGAGCGGGCTCCCGTCCGGTGCGTCGTAGGCGGCGGTGTCGCGGATGACGCGGGCGAGCCGCCACACGCCTGACGCCGGATCGTCGTTCCGCAACGGTGTGAGCCCGTCCATGCCGGGTAGCCCGGGGATCACGTTGACGTGGTAGACGGTCGGCAGGCCGGACAGGTCGGGGCCCAGCTCGGGCGGTGGGACCGCGGACTTGGCCGCGACCACGGGCGCTGACTCGACGACGACCGCGGCGGACGGCGCCGTGCCCGCGGGGGCGGCGCACCCGGACACGACCGCTACGACGGACGCGACGAGCGCGACGAGCCCGGCGGCAATGAGCCCGTCGACGCCGGCGCCGTGCGGACGAGCACGCCTCACGGGCAACCTCCTGGGATCACGGCTCGGGCCGGAACTGGGCAACTGTCCCATTGTGCGCATCTCGCCCCGCCGCTGTCGGCCCCAAGGTCCCCTCGCACGATGAACGCGCTGGTGGCAGTCTCGAACCCATGACGGACTCGCATGCAGTGCCCAGCAGCGTCGTCGGGAACCTGAGGGACATCGGAGGGCGGCCGACGAGCGACGGGCGCGTCGTCGCGCGCGGTGTCGCGTACCGCTCGGCCGAGCTGTCGAACCCCGCGACGGCCGACGACCCGGACCTGGCGCGCCTCGGGATCCGCACGGTGGTCGACCTGCGCACGCACGCCGAGCGGGAGGCCAACCCGGACGTCGTGCCTGCGGGCGCCGAGTTCGTCACGCTCGACGTGCTCGCGGACCTGCCGGGCCGCAACGCGGCCGAGATCCCCGCGATGATCGCCGACCCCGCCCGGCTCGCCCAGGCGCTCGGCGGCGCGGACATCGGAGCGGCGATGACGCACACGTACGGCGCGATCGTCACGACGCCGTCCGCGCGGCGCGCGTACGCGCAGTTCGCGCGGCTGATCGGCGACCCCGACTGCACGCCGCTGCTGTTCCACTGCACCGCAGGCAAGGACCGCACCGGCTGGGCGGCGACGATCCTGCTGCTCGCGGCGGGTGTCGACGAGGGTGGCGCGCTCGAGGAGTACCTGAGCGTGAACCCCGCGGTGCGCGCGATGTTCGCGCCCGTGCTCGGCAAGCTCGCGGACGCGGGGATCGACCCCGAGCTCCTCGCGCCCGCGTTCGAGGTGCGCGCCGAGTTCCTGCAGGCCGCGCTCACGGCGATGCACGCGTCCTACGGGGACTTCGAGGGGTACCTCACCGACGGGCTCGGGCTCGCGCCGGACGAGCGGGCCGCGCTGCGGCAGGCGATGCGGGTGTAGCAGCCCGCTGAGGCCGCGCAGGGGCCTCCTTCGGCCCCCGTGGGCCGGCCCACGGTAGGCCATTCGGGTGTACCGATATGTCTGATATTGCCGATTCGTCGGAACCCCCACACGATTGCCCCACGTGACGCTTTCGCGCGCGCCGGTGAGGGGAGAACAGCGTGGCAGATCGCAACGGAGCCGGCCGCCGTCCCGACCAGGACGCCGACGAGCTCAGCTCGCCCATCCGCAAGGGCGCCCACGACATCGCGCTCGAGCGCGAGCGGATGCGGCGGCGCCGCGTCTACCGGCTCGCGACCGTCCTCATCGCGGCCGAGGCGTGGGTGATCGTCTCGGTGCTCACAGGCCGGCGGCTGCTGCCGGCACTCCCCCCGGTCGACCCGTTCCTCGCGACGATCATCGCGTTCTTCATCCTCATGGCGCTCCTCGTGGTGGGCACGCAGTTCGCCTCCGGTAAGTCGCCGCACCTCGTCTACCGTCCCGAGCAGGTGGACGTGCGGCTCGATGACGTCGTCGGCATCGACCCCGTCAAGGAGGACGTGCGCCGCTCGATCGACCTGTTCCAGACGCACCGGCAGTTCGCGGACCAGATGGGCGGCACCGCGCGGCGTGGTCTGCTGTTCGAGGGGCTGCCCGGCACGGGCAAGACCATGACGGCCAAGGCGATGGCTGCCGAGGCGGGGGTGCCGTTCCTGTTCGTCTCCGCGACGTCGTTCCAGTCGATGTACTACGGCGCCACGGCCAAGAAGATCCGCGCGTACTTCCGCGCGCTGCGCAAGACCGCGCGCCGCGAGGGCGGCGCCATCGGGTTTATCGAGGAGATCGACGCGATCGCGATGCGCCGCGGTGGCATGGCCAACGCGTCGTCGGCGCCGTGGGACGGCGCGGTGGACGGGCGCGCGTTCGACGCCGCGGCCGCGCGGGCCTGCGTGTCGTCGTCGCGTGCGCTCCCCGGCGTGGGCGGCTTCGTGACGAACGCCGTGATCAGCGAGGGCGCCGGCGGCGTCGTCAACGAGCTCCTGGTCCAGATGCAGTCGTTCGACGAGCCGACGGGCAGCGACAAGCTCTTCAACAAGCTCGTCGCGCAGGTCAACCTGTTCCTGCCGGGGCACCGCCAGCTCAAGCAACGCAAGCCCGGGCGCGCGCCGATCCTCCTGATCGCGGCGACCAACCGCGCCGACTCGCTCGATCCCGCGCTGCTGCGCCCCGGCCGCTTCGACCGGCGCCTCACGTTCGCCACGCCCGACGCGCACGGCCGCCGCGCGCTCGTCGACCACTTCCTGGCCCGGCGCTCGCACGAGGTCTCGCTCGACGACTCGGCGCTGCGCGACCGCATCGCCGCCGCGACCAACGGCTGGACGCCCGTGATGATCGAGCACCTGCTCGACGAGGCGCTCGTCAACGCGCTGCGCCGCGGCTCGGTGACCATGTCGTTCCAGGACGTCGAGCAGGCGCGCATCACCGAGATGGTCGGGATCGGCCAGCCGGTCCGCTACACCGCCGCCGAGCAGGCGCTGATCGCGACGCACGAGGCCGGCCATGCCACCGTCGCGTGGCTCGTCGCGCCCAACCGCACGCTCGAGGTCCTCACGATCATCCGTCGCGGCGAGGCCCTGGGCCTGCTGGCGCACGGCGACTGCGAGGAGGTGTGGACGCACTCGCAGTACGACCTCAACGCGCTCGTGCAGATCTCGATGGGCGGGTGGGTGGCCGAGGAGCTGTTCTTCGGCCAGACGACCACCGGCCCCGCGTCCGACCTGGCCGCCGCGACGCGGACCGCAGCGCAGATGGTCGGCGCCGCGGGGATGACCGGCTCGCTCGTGTCCTTCATGGCCACCGACCGGCACCTGGTCGCGGCGGTGCTCGCGGACCCGGCGTCGCGTGAGCAGCTCGAGAGCGTGCTCGACGAGGCGCGCTCGTCGGTCCGGCGCCTGCTGTCCCGGCACCGGCATCTCGTCGAGGCCCTGCGTGACGCGCTGCTGGAGCGGCACGAGCTCGTCGGGACCGAGATCACCGACGTGCTGGAGCACGCCGCGGAGGCTGCGCTCGCCGCCGACTCGTCGCTCGGGGCGCCGGGCGCATCGGGCTCGGCGGGCACGGCGGGCACCGCGGCCGCGCGCCAGAGC
>JAEWOA010000164.1 GCA_023461115.1 Actinomycetes bacterium | reverse complement strand
CGTGGTGCTCGACCTCGCGGACCGCGTCGGCGAGCGCCGCCGCGGGGGCCCCGGAGGGCGCGGACGGGCGTGGGGGCGTGGCGGAGTTGTCGGTCACGCGGACCATGCTCGCATCACGACGTGCCGTCGGCGCGGATGTGGGAACCTGGGCCCGGGCCGGGCCGTTCACCGGACGTGGGCTGCTCGCCTACGGCTCGCGTGAGCGCACCGCCATCACCGCCGACGACGATGAGGAACCCGTGACCTTCCCCAGCACGCCCCGCCCCGCCCCACGACCGACAGGGGGACGCCGTCGGCGCGGCGCGCTGATCCCGACGCTGATCGTGCTGGCCGTGATCGTCGTCCTGGTGCTGATCATGTCCCAGGTGTGGACCGAGATCCTGTGGTTCGAGCAGGTCGGGTTCGTCGAGGTGCTCCGCACCGAATGGGGCACGCGCGGGCTGCTGTTCCTCGCGGGCTTCCTGCTGATGGGGCTCGCGGTCGGGTTCAGCCTGCGGTACGGCTACCAGTCGCGGCCTGTGTACGCGCCGTCGACGCCTGAGCAGGCGAGCCTGGACCAGTACCGCGAGGCGATCGAGCCGCTGCGCAAGATCGTGATGATCGCGGCGCCCGCGGTGCTCGGGCTGTTCGCGGGCGCCGCGGCGTCCCAGCAGTGGGGGACCGTGCAGCTGTGGATCCACGGCGGCCCGGTGGGCAAGGACGACCCGCAGTACGGCATCGACCTGGGCTTCTACCTGTTCACGCTGCCGGGGCTGCGGTTCATCGTCTCGTTCCTGATGGCCGTGACCGTGCTGTCGGCGGTATGCGCGGTCGCGACGCAGTACCTGTACGGCGGCCTGCGGATCGGCGGTCGTCGTGACGACCCGACGCCCCGCACCACGCGCGCCGCGCGGGTGCAGCTCTCGGTCACCGGCGCCGTCCTGATGCTGCTGATCGCGGCCAACTACTGGCTGGACCGGTACTCGATCCTCACCAAGACCGCGGACCGGTTCGACGGCGCCGCGTACACCGACGTGCACGCGGTGATCCCGTCGAAGGCGATCCTCGCGAGCATCGCGGTGGTCGTCGCCGTGATCTTCGTCGTGACCGCGATCCGCGGGAACTGGCGCCTGCCGCTCATCGGCGTCGGCCTGATGGTCGTCGCGGCGGTCGCGGTCGGGGGGATCTACCCCGCGGTCGTGCAGCGATTCCAGGTGCAGCCGAACCAGCAGGACGCGGAGTCGGAGTACATCGAGCGCAACATCCAGGCGACGCGGGACGCCTACGAGCTCAACGACGTCAAGGTCACGCCGTACGACGCGACGGCGACCGGCGAGGCGGGCGCGCTGCGCGAGGACGCGGAGACGACCGCGTCGATCCGGCTGCTCGACCCGCAGATCGTCAGCCCGTCGTTCAAGCAGCTCGAGCAGATCCGCAACTTCTACAACTTCGCCGACTCGCTCTCGGTCGACCGGTACACGATCGACGGCGAGAGCCGGGACACCGTGATCGCGGTGCGTGAGCTGGACCTCAACGGCCTGGAGAGCAGCCAGCGCAACTGGATCAACGACACGACCGTCTACACGCACGGGTTCGGTGTGGTCGCGGCGTACGGCAACCAGACGGCGGCGCGCGGCGCCCCCGACTTCTGGGAGGGCGGCATCCCGTCCACCGGGCTCATGGGCGACTACGAGCCGCGCATCTACTTCGGCCAACGGTCGCCGCAGTACTCGATCGTCGGCGGGCCGGACGGCTCGTCCGGCTGGGAGCTGGACTACCCGGGCGGCGACGACGCGGCCAGCTCGGTGCCCACGCGGTTCCCGACGCAGGACATCTCGGCCGGGCCGAGCATCGGCAACCCGCTGAACAAGCTGCTGTACGCGATCAAGTTCGGCTCCGAGCAGATCCTGTTCTCGGACCGCGTGACGCCGGACTCGCAGATCCTGTACGACCGCCAGCCGCGCGAGCGCGTCAAGAAAGTCGCCCCCTACCTGACGCTCGACGGGCGCACGTACCCGGCGGTCGTCGACGGCCGCGTGGTGTGGGTGGTCGACGGCTACACGACGACCGACCAGTACCCGTACGCGGCGTCGCTGACGCTGGACACCGCGACGATCGACTCGCTCACGCAGTCGTCGTCGACGATCGAGGCGCTGCAGGCCGAGACGGTCAACTACATCCGCAACTCGGTGAAGGCGACGGTCGACGCATACACCGGCGAGGTCACGCTCTACACGTGGGACGCGGACGACCCGGTGCTCAAGGCGTGGTCGAGTGTGTTCCCGACGTCCCTCAAGCCGATCTCGGAGATCGACGGCTCGCTGATGAGCCACCTGCGCTACCCCGAGGACCTGTTCAAGGTGCAGCGCAGCCTGCTGGCCCGCTACCACGTGTCCGACCCCCGGCAGTTCTTCACGGGCAACGACTTCTGGGCCGTGCCGAACGACCCGACGGCCAAGTCCCCGGTGCCCCAGCCGCCGTACTACCTGACGCTGCGCATGCCCGACCAGGACAGCGAGCGGTTCTCGCTGACGTCGACGTTCATCCCGTTCGGTGAGAACGCGCGCAACGTCATGACCGGCTACCTCGCGGTGGACGCGGAGGCGGGCTCGACCAAGGGCAAACCGTCCAAGGACTACGGCACGCTGCGGCTCCTGGAGCTGCCACGCAACTCCACGGTCCCCGGGCCCGGCCAGGCGAACAACAACTTCAACACCGACCCCGACGTGAGCGCCGCGTTGACGCTGCTGGGGCGCGGTGACGCGACGATCGTGCACGGCAACCTGCTGACGCTCCCGGTGGGTGGCGGGCTGCTGTACGTGCAGCCGATCTACCTGCAGGCCGCGACCGGCACCACGTTCCCGTTGCTGCAGCGGGTGATCGTGGGCTTCGGCGACGACGTGGGCTTCGCCGCGACGCTCGACGAGGCGCTCGACCAGATCTTCGGCGGCGACTCGGGCGTCGAGACGCCGGGCGGCCAGACCCCGCCCGACGGGCCGACGACCCCGCCGACCGACGAGCCGACGACGCCGCCGACCGACGAGCCGACGACCGAGCCCACGACGCCGCCGACGAACGAGCCTGGCGGCGACGCCCAGGCCGAGCTCAAGCAGGCGCTCGACGACGCGAACGCGGCGATCAGGGCGGGCCAGGAGGCGCTGGCGAAGGGTGACTTCGCGGCGTACGGCGCGGCGCAGGACCGGCTCGACGACGCGATCCAGCGGGCGATCGCGGCGGAGGCGCGGTTGGAGGGCGGCTCGGCGTCCTGACCGTCGGCGGCGGGCACGTCGGCGGCGAGCGCGTCGTCGACTGGCGCGGGGGCCTTGTTGGGAACTGCTATCGTTATCGCGACGAGCGGCCGACTTGGTCGCTCGTCGACGGCAACGAGAGGTGTGCCCACATGCGCAAGGCGTCGGTCGCGGGGGTCCTGGCCGCATTGGCGGTCGGAGTCGCCCTCACGGGCTGCTCGTCGGGCGCGGCCGACGACGACGGGCTCGCCATCGTCGCGTCCACCAACGTGTGGGGCGACGTCGCGCGGCACGTCGCGGGCGACGACGTCGCGGTGACCTCGATCATGGACGACCCGTCAGCCGACCCGCACTCGTACGAGGCCAGCCCCCGCACCGAGCTCGCGCTGTCGCGCGCGGACCTCGTCGTCGCGAACGGCGGCGGGTACGACGACTTCGTCACGACGATGCTCGACGCGCTCGACGACGCGCCGCCCGTGGTCGTGGCCGTCGACGCCTCTGGGCACACGGACGACGACAACGAGCATGTCTGGTACGACGTCGACGGCGTCCGCGCGGTCGCGCAGGCGATCGCCGACGAGCTCGCCACGCTCGACCCCGCGCACGCCGACGACTACGCCGCGCGCGCCGAGCGCTTCGAGCGGCGCCTCGACCCGGTGACCGACGCGATCGCGCTGATCGCGGCGCAGCACGGCGGGGCGCCGGTCGCGACGACCGAGCCCGTCCCCGCCTACCTGATCCAGGCCGCGGGGCTCGTCGACGTCACGCCGCCCGAGTTCACCGAGGCCATCGAGGACGAGACCGACGTACCGCCCGCCGCGCTCGAGGCGACGCTCGCGCTCTTCACCTCCGGCGCCACGCGCGCCCTGGTCTACAACGAGCAGACCACCGGTCCGCAGACCACGCTCGTGCTCGCCGCGGCGCACGAGAACGCGGTCCCGGTCGTCCCGGTCACGGAGACGCTCCCGAAGGGCGAGGATTACGTCTCGTGGATGACCGACAACGTGGCGGCGCTCGCCGAGGCGCTGGCGTGAGCGAGCCCGTGCTGCGCCTGGCGGGCGCGCGGCTGGCCTACGGGCCGCGCACCGTGTGGGAGGGGCTGGACCTGGACCTGCGCGCGGGCGAGTTCCTGACGGTGCTCGGGCCCAACGGCTCCGGCAAGACGAGCCTGCTGCGCGCGATCCTCGGCCTCAACCCACTGACGGCCGGCGACCTGACGATCCTCGGCGCGCCCGCCAAGCGCGGATCGCGCGCGGTCGGGTACATCCCGCAGCAACGGCTGATCGACCCGTCGACCCCGGTCCGCGCGCGTGACCTCGTCCGCATGGGGATCGACGGCGACCGGTGGGGGATCGGGCGCAGCCAGCACCGCGCGCGCGTCGACGAGCTGCTCGCCGCGGTCGGCGCCTCGTCGTACGCGGAGGTGCCGCTCGGCCTGCTCTCGGGCGGCGAGCAGCAGCGCGTCCGCATCGCGCAGGCTCTCGGCACCCAACCCTCGCTCCTGCTGTGCGACGAGCCGCTGCTCTCGCTCGACCTGCGCCACCAGCACGAGGTCACCGCACTGATCGACCAGACCCGGCGGGCCACCGGCACCGCGGTCGTCTTCGTCACGCACGAGATCAACCCCGTGCTGCCGTACACCGACCGCGTGCTCTACCTCGCGCCCGAGGGCCACGCGATCGGCGCGCCCGACGACGTCCTGACCTCGGCGAACCTGACCCGCCTGTACGGCACGCCGGTCGAGGTGCTGCGGTCGCAGGGTCGTGTCGTGATCGTCGGGGGCGACGAGGACCACGCCCACCACGTCGAGGAGGAGCTGGCGTGAACGGGCTGACGAACGCCGTGGCGAACGCTGTGTCGAACTCTGTGTCGAACACTCTGGCGAGCGGTGTGGGGAGCAGTGTGGCCAGCGACGACTGGTGGAACCGCCTGTTCGACTTCAGCGACTACGGCTCGTTGCTCGCGCTGGTGCAGAACTCCCTGATCGCGGGCGCGGTGCTCGGGCTGGTCGGCGGCCTCGTCGGCGTGTTCATCATGCAGCGGGACCTCGCGTTCGCGGTGCACGGGATCAGCGAGCTCTCGTTCGCGGGCGCCGCCGCCGCGCTGCTGCTCGCCGTGGACGTGACGCTCGGGGCCGTGCTCGGCTCGGTGCTCGCGGCGCTGCTGATCGGCGTGCTGGGCACGCGCGCACGGGACCGCAACTCGATCATCGGCGTGCTGATGCCGTTCGGGCTCGGGCTCGGCGTCCTGTTCCTGTCCCTGTACCCGGGCCGCGCGGCCAACAAGTTCGGGCTGCTCACGGGCCAGATCGTCGCCGTCGACGACACGCGCCTGTCGCTCCTCGTCGGGATCTCCGCGGTCGTGGTCGTCGGGCTGGTGGTGCTCTGGCGGCCGCTGACCTTCGCGAGCATCGACCCGGACGTCGCGGCGGCGCGCGGTGTGCCGGTGCGGGCGCTGTCGTTCGCGTTCATGCTGCTGCTCGGCCTGGCCGTGGCGTTGGCCGTGCAGGTGGTCGGCGCGCTGCTGGTGCTCTCGCTGCTCATCACGCCCGCCGCGGCTGCCACGCGCATCAGCGCGTCGCCCGTCATGGTGCCGGTGCTCTCGGTGGTGTTCGCGGTGGTCAGCGCCGTGGGCGGGATCATGCTCGCGCTCGGCGGCAACGTCCCGATCAGCCCATACGTCACGACGATCTCGTTCGTCATCTACGTCGTGTGCCGCCTGGTCGGGCGCTCGCGCACCCGCCGTGGCTGGACCCCGCGCCGCCCGGCTGCCCCCGAGCACGCCCGAGCCCACCGCCCCGCGTCCGCCACCCACCCGTCCCGCTGACCGGGCCCACGCCACCCGACCCGCGCCACCCACCCCCGCGCCACCCGCCCCCGCGCCGCAAGCGGCGGCCGAGGGCGTGAGCCCGACGCGAGGGTGCGAGCTCAGCCGGGAGTGCCGGGCGTGGGGGACTTGGTGGCGGCGCAGTCGGCGCACGTGCCGAACAGCTCGACCGTGTGCGTCAGGTCGGCGAAGCCGGCGCCGGCGCCCACCGAGGCGACCCACGCCTCGATGTCCGGCCCCTGCACCTCGACCGTGCGGCCACACGTGCGGCACACCAGGTGGTGGTGGTGCGACGAGCGCTCGCACCGGCGGTAGAGCGACTCGCCGGACTCGGTGCGCAGCACGTCGAAGTCGCCGTGCTCGGCCATCGCGCCGAGCGTCCGGTACACCGTGGCGAGCCCGATGTCCTCGCCGCGTGCGGACAGCAGCGCGTGGATCTGTTGCGCGCTGCGGAAGTCGTCGAGGTCGTCCATGAGGGCGCCGATGGCCCGCCGCTGCCGTGTGACACGTTGCCCGATCACTGGGCTTCTCCGATCACTGGGCTTCTCCGATCGCAGGGAAGCCACCACTCTAATTGATTCTCACTCCCATGAGAATGCCCGAGGGGCGGGCGGGCATGCGCGCGCTGCTGCGCCGCGCCCCCGACATCGACGGCGTGTTCGCGGCGTCCGACGCCGTGGCCGCAGGCGTGATCGACGCGCTCCGGGAGGCCGGGCGCCGCGTCCCTGAGGATGTCGGGGTCGTGGGCTTCGACGACTCCGCGTGGGCCCTGCGCTGCCAGCCCCCGCTCTCCACGGTCCACCAGCCCGCCGAGGGCCTGGGCCGCGGGGCCGCCGAGTCCGTGCTGCGTCAGGTCGCGGGCGCCGAGCCCGAGCTCGACGGCGTGCTGCTGGACACCCCGATCGTCTGGCGCGCGTCCGCCTAACGCTCGCCCGGCGCCGACCACGGCCCGCTACGTTGGCGGCGTGGAACTGCATCTCACGCACCTGGGCGGGCCGAGCGTGCTCGTCGAGCTCGACGGCTGGCGCCTGCTGTCCGACCCGACGTTCGATCCCGCGGGCCGCCGGTACGCGTTCGGCTGGGGCACGTCGTCGCGCAAGACGACCGGGCCGGCCCGCACGGCCGAGGAGGTGGGCGTGGTCGACGCCGTGCTGCTCAGCCACGATCAGCACGCCGACAACCTCGACGACGCCGGCCGCGCGTACCTCGCCGACGTGCCGGTGGTCCTCACCACGCGGCGCGCGGCGCGGCGCCTCGCGCACCCGGGCGCGCGGGGGCTCGCCGCGGGGGAGTCGACCGTGCTGGAGGCGCCGGGCCGCAGGCCGCTGCGCGTCGAGGGCGCGCCGGGCCGCCACGGGCCACCCGTCGTCGCGGCGTTGTCCGGCCCGGTCGTCGGCTTCCTGCTCGCGGCCGACGAGGGCGGGGTCTGGATCTCCGGTGACACGGTGGCGACGCGCGAGGTGCGACGGTTCGCCGCACGCGCCGCGATCGACGTCGCCGTGCTGCACGGCGGCGGCGTCCAGTTCCGCTCGACCGGGCCGCTGCGGTTCACCATGACGTCCGGCCAGCTCGTCGCGCTCGGGGACGCCGCGCGCCCGCGCGTCGTGGCGCCCGTGCACAGCGAGGGGTGGAGCCACTTCCGCTCGGGACCCGACGAGCTGCGCGCGGCGATCGCCGCGTCGTCGGACCCCACGCGCTACCGCGTGCTCGTGCCGGGGGAGCGCACCCAGGTCTGAGC
>JAEWOA010000163.1 GCA_023461115.1 Actinomycetes bacterium | reverse complement strand
CGATACAGCCAAGGCACCCACGGGGGTGGGAAACCCTGACCAATCTCAACCACGACCCCACATCATGGGGCCGAATGGCATCGACTATTTGGCACACTGTTGAGTTCTCAAGGAACAGACGCGCATCCCCATCAGACCCTCATGGGGCCTTCAGTTGGAGGCTTGTTCGTTCGATCCCGTGCATTCGACTCTCGGCCGGCCGCATCGGGCTTCACTACTCTACCGGACTCTCCGGCCCGCCGTGACCACCGTTTCCGGCGGTCTGAGCGGGGCTCATCGGGTCCGACCCTACCCGCTTACGAGCGCGCTGAGCGACTCGAAGAAGTTCGGGGGCGGCCGCCTCGCGGGACCGGCCTGCGAGGTCTTCCTCGCTGTCCGTTCCTCCCTGCCGGGCGACGACGAGAACATTACGCAGGCGCTTCCCGGACTGGCAAATCCGCGGGCCGTGACCCCGCTCACCAGACCCAAAGTCCTAGGGCGAGCGGGGCCACTTGACACCATCGGCGCAGGTCAGGCGAGCGCGTCCACGACTGCGAGCGTGCGCTTGCCGCGCCGCAGGACCGCCCAGCGGCCGTGCAGCAGGTCCTCGGCCGAGAGCACCGCCTCGTCGGACGCCACCCGGACGTTGTTGACCGACGCACCGCCCTCCGCGATGGCCCGCCGCGCCTCGGACTTGCTCTTGACGACACCGGTCGCGGCCAACAGGTCGGCCACGAGGTCGCCGGCCTTGCCCGGGGCGGTCGGAAGCTCGGCCACCGCGGCGCCGAGCGTGCCCGCGTCGAGGTCGGCCAGCGACCCGCGGCCGAAGAGCGCGTGCGACGCCGCGACGACGGCGTCAGCGGCCGTGGGGCCGTGCACCAGGGCGGTCACGTCGTATGCGAGCGCGCGCTGCGCCTCGCGGGCCGCGGGCCGCTCGGCGACCGCCGCCGCGAGCGCCTCGATGTCCTCGCGCGAGCGGAACGTGAAGACCTTGAGGTACCCGACCACGTCCGCGTCGTCGGCGTTGAGCCAGAACTGGAAGAACGCGTACGGCGTGGTCAGCTCCGGATCCAGCCACACGGTGCCGGACTCCGTCTTGCCGAACTTGGTGCCGTCCGCCTTGGTGATGAGCGGGGTCGTCAACGCGTGGACCGCGACGCCCTCGACCTTGCGGATGAGCTCGACGCCCGACAGGAGGTTGCCCCACTGGTCGGAGCCGCCGGTCTGGAGCGTCACCCCGTGGCGGCGGTGCAGCTCCAGGTAGTCCATGCCCTGCAGGATCTGGTAGCTGAACTCGGTGAACGAGATGCCCTGCTCGCTGTTCAGGCGGCGCGCGACGGTGTCCTTGGCCAGCATCGTTCCCAGGCGGTAGTGCTTGCCGATGTCGCGCAGGAAGTCGATCGCGCTCATCGGCGCGGTCCAGTCGAGGTTGTTCACCATCGTCGCGGCGTTCTCGCCGTCGAACCGCAACAGCGGCGCGATCTGCGCCCGGATGCGCTCGACCCAGCCCGCGACGAGGTCGCGCGAGTTGAGCGTGCGCTCGCCCGTCATCTTGGGGTCGCCGATGAGCCCCGTCGCGCCGCCGACGAGGCCGAAAGGCCGGTGGCCCGCGTCCTGGAGGCGGCGCACGGTGAGGATCTGGACGAGGTTGCCGATGTGCAGGCTCGGCGCGGTCGGGTCGAAGCCGCAGTAGAGCGCCACCGGCCCGGCGGACAGCGCGGCGCGCAGCGCAGCCTCGTCGGTGCAGTGGGCGATGAGCCCGCGCCACGCGAGCTCCTCGAGGATGTGGGTCACGTCAGTTCTCCGGTCGGGTGGGCGTCGCTGTGGCCGGTGGGCAGGCGACGCGAGTCGTGGTGGGCACGGGCGCGTGGCCGACGTCGTCGTCCCTCACGGGACGTCTGCCGACGTCGGCGGCGTATATGCGGGCGTGGACCGGTACGCGGGGCGGTAGGCCGACACCGTGGGCTCGCCTGTCAGCCAGTAGCGCCACGGGAAGTGCGCGGCATCGCCGCCGGCGCCCGAGACCCCGACTCGCGGGCCGCTCGCGTGCGTCGAGAGCGTCGGGCCGTCGTGGCGGTGCACGACGACGGACCCGCCCGCCTCGGTGAGGTCGGCGCCGTTCGCGCGGCGGTCCAGCCCGAGGCACACCGCGAGGCGCGCGGGACCCCGCGCGAGTTGGCGCTCGGAATCCACGACGCCGACCCGCTCGCGCCGCTCACGCGCCAGATCGGCTCCCTCCACCACCTCACCCGCGCGCAGCAACACGGCCGACGCCGTGCCCGCCGGCGCCGTCACGACGTTGGCGCAGTGGTGCAGCCCGAGGTGGCGGTACACGTACAGGCGCCCGGGCTCGGCGAACATCACCGCGTTGCGCGCGGTGCGCCCGCGGTAGGCGTGCGAGCCGGGGTCGTCCGCTCCCCCGTACGCCTCGACCTCCGTCACGCGGAGCGTCACGTCGCCGTCCGACGAGCGGGCGGTCACGTAGGCGCCGAGCAGGTCCCGCGCCACGTGGTGGACGTCGCGGGCGTACCAGACCCGGGCGGGGATGGCGACGAACCGCGCGGGGTCGGACGCGTCGGGCGTCCGGTGCGCGCTCGGCCCGTCGACCGGGGCGCCGTGCGGTTCGTCGGCGGTGATCACGCGACCATCCTGCCAAACGCGTCCAACCGGATGTCGGCGCGCTCGCGCGTGCGCTCGCGTGCGTAGTGCGCGGCCTCGTCGTCCATCCACCGCAGCCACTGGGGGCGCGCGTCGGCGCCGTCGCGCGCGAGCCCGCGCTCGAGTCGCAGTCCGTCCGGCGCCTCGACCCAGACCCGGAGCACCGCGATCGCGTCCGCCGCGAGCCGGGCCGACCCGCAGCCCTCGAGCACGAGGAGGTCAGGCACTGGCACGTCGACCCAGTCGTCGAACGCGCCCAGCGCCCAGTCGTAGCGCTGGAACCGCCCCGGGCGCCCCCGGCGCAACGGCTCGAGCACCTGTGCGGCCAAGCGTGGCCACAGCGAGCCCTCGAGGCCTGACCAGCCCTCGTAGAGGTCGTCCATGTGGACCACCTGCGCGGGCGCCCCCGCGCACGAGGCGGCCGCCGCGAGCGCGCCGGCCGCGGTGGTC
>JAEWOA010000162.1 GCA_023461115.1 Actinomycetes bacterium | reverse complement strand
GCGCCCACCGGCTGCCCGTCGTGGGCGTCCGGGCCCGCTACGCCCGTCGTCGCCACCCCGACGAGCGCGCCGAGCCGCTCGCGCACGCCCCGGGCCATCTGCTCCGCGACGTCGGGGTCGACCGCGCCGCGCGCCGCCAGCAGGCCGGCGTCGACGCCCAACACGGAGGCCTTGAGGTCGGTGGCGTAGGCGACGACTGCGCCGCGGACCACCGCGGAGGCGCCGGGCACGTCGACGAGCCGCGCGCACACCAGCCCGCCGGTCAACGACTCGGCGGTCGCGAGCGTCAGCCCTCGAGCGGCGAGCGCCGCGATCACGGCGCGAGCGTCGTCGCCCACCGCGGCGGGCACACCACCGGGCTCCATCGCGTCAGATCCCCGGCGGGACGGTGGCCTCGCGGCGGATCCGCAGCGCGGTTCGCACGTAGTCGGCTCCCGTCACCACGGTCACCACCACCGCGGCCCCCATGGCGACCGCCGCGGCCACCCAGATCCACTCCGGGAGCACATCCCACGGCAGCAGGTAGAGGCCGATGGCGACCGACTGCAGCACGGTCTTCAGCTTGCCGCCGCGCGACGCCGGCAGCACGACGTACCGCAGCAGGAAGAAGCGCATGACGGTGATGCCGAGCTCGCGGACCAGGATCACCGCGGTCACCCACCACGGCAGGTCGCCCAGCGCCGAGAGCAGCACCAGAGCGGTGCCGATCAGCAGCTTGTCGGCGATCGGGTCGAGGAGCTTGCCCAGGTCGGTGATCTGCCCGGTGCGGCGCGCGTACCACCCGTCGACCTTGTCGGTGAGCGCGGCGACGGCGAAGATCGCGGTCGCGAGCAGGCGCCCGGTGGTGCTGTGGCCGCCGTCGGCAAGGAGCGCCCACGCGAAGAACGGGACGCACACGATGCGCAGGACCGTCAGGACGTTCGCGGCGTTCCAGACGCGGGGCTCACTCACGGGCACCAGGGTAGGGCGGGAGCACGCTCGAACCGGCTATAGGGTCCGCATGTGGTCCGTCACGCCCGCGCTTCCCGCCGGTCAACGCTGCTCGTCGTCCTCGCGACGGCGCTCGTCGTCGTGCTGTGCGTCGCGGCCGCCGCGGCCGCGCTCCGCCCGTGGGAGCCACAGGGTCCGGCGGTCGCCGCGCCCAGCTCGTCGGCCTCCGCGGCAAGTCCGACACCCAGCCCGACTCCCACCCCGTCACCGACTCCGGACCCCGACGCGGAGTTCACGATCGTCGCGACGGGCGACGTGCTGCCGCACCTGCCGGTGCTCGCGTCCGCCCGCACCGGCTCGGGCGCCTACGACTTCGGGCCGCTCCTGGCGCCGCTCAACCCGTGGATCCAGCCCGCGGACCTCGCGCTGTGCCACCTCGAGGTGCCGATCGCGCCCGCGGGCTCCAAGCCCAGCGGCTATCCGGTGTTCGGCGCCCCGCCCGAGCTCGCGCAGGCGCTCAAGGACCAGGGGTGGGACGGCTGCTCCACCGCGTCGAACCACTCGGTGGACCGCGGATTCGCGGGCGTGACCGCGACGCTCGACGCGCTGGACGCCGTCGGGCTCGGCCACGCGGGCACCGCGCGCACCGCGCAGGAGGCCGCGCAGCCGCAGCTCTACACGCTCTCGCGCGCGGGCCAGCAGCTCACGGTCGCGCACATCGCGGCGGCATACGGCACCAACGGCATGCCGGTGCCGGCGGACAAGCCATGGTCGGTGTCCCGGATCGACGTTCCGGCGATGGTCACGCAAGCGACCGCGGCGCGCGCCGCGGGGGCCAACCTGGTGATCGCGAGCGTGCACTGCTGCGTCGAGTACCAGACCGAGCCGACCGCCGAGCAGATGAAGATCGACCAGCAGCTCGCCGACTCGGGCGTGATCGACCTGGTGATCGGACACCATGCGCACGTCCCGCAGCCGGTGGCCAAGCTCACGGGCGGGCCCGACGGGCAGGGCATGTGGGTCTTCTACGGGCTCGGCAACTACCTGTCCAACCAGGACGGCGCGTGCTGCAGCCCGAAGACCGACTCCGGCATCCTGCTCACCGCGCACGTGAAGAGCCCCGGCGCTTTCGACGCCGAGGGCAGGGCCGCCGGCCCCGCGCGCGTCACGGGCGTGGAGTGGACGCCGATCACGGTGGACCGGCGCGGCGGGCACCGGGTCCACGCGCTGCCGGACATCGCGGGCGGCACGTCCACGCTCAGCGCCAAGGAGGTCGCGGCGCGCACCGCGCGTGTCGCCGCCGCGGCCGGAACGCAGGCGCCCGAACGCACCCAGCCGGTGACCTCGACTGGCGAACCGCCCCTCGTCGTGAAGCGCTCGGCCGGCTGACACCCCTAGGGCGCCCGGGCCGCTAGACCGCCCGAACCTCGGTGGCGACCGACTCCGCCGGCTGTGCGCCGCCGTACAGCCAGCCCTGCCCGTAGCGCCAGCCGTTGCGGTGCAGGTACTCGGCCTGCTCGACGTGCTCGATCCCCTCGGCGATCGTCACCATCGCGAGCTCGCGCGCGAGCGCGCCCAGCGCGCGCACCACCTTGCCCGCGGTGGGGTCGTCGGGGATTCCGGACGTGAACGACATGTCGAGTTTGACGCCCGCGACCGGCAGGTCACGCAGGTAGGACAGCGGTGAGACCCCGGTGCCGAAGTCGTCGAGCAGGATCGGCACGCCCGCCGCCGAGAGCTGCGTGAGCTCGTGGCGGATGCGCGTGCCGGACGCGACGAGCGACGACTCGGTCAGCTCGACGACGATGCGCCCCGCCATGAGCCGGTGCCGGGAGATCTCCGCGAGCAGCGTGGTCGCGAACTCGCCGTCGCCGAGCTGGTCGGCGGACACGTTCACCGAGACCCACGTGGTCTGGTCGGCCGAGCCGCCCAGGAACTCCGCGACCTTCGTCGCGACGAACTGCCCGAGCGGCACCGCGAGCCCGGCCTCCTGCGCGAGCGAGAGGAACGCGCCGGGAAGCAGCAGGCCGCGGTACGGGTGCTGCCAGCGCACGAGCGCCTCGTAGCCGACGATGCGCCCGTCGGCCAGGTCGACGATCGGCTGGTAGTGCACCACGAGCTCGTTCGCGTCGAGCGCGTCGGCGAGCTCGCGCAGCAGATCGGTGCTGGTCGAGTGGCCCATCGACTGGTCGTACACCTCGGTGCGCCCGCGGCCGGCGCCCTTGGCCTTGTAGAGCGCGGCGTCCGCCGCCGCGAGCAGGCCGGGCGCGCCCGCCGCGATCGTCTCGGGGTCCGCGAGCGCGATGCCGATGCTCGCGGCCACCGACAGGCGTCGTCGAGCCACCCGCACGGGCTCGACGAGCCCCCCGTGGATCGCCGCGGCGACCTCGAACACCGCGCGCGGTCCGTCGACGTCCTGCACGACGACGACGAACTCGTCGCCCCCGAGGCGCGCGACCGTCCCGCGCCGGGCGGTCGCGTTGCGCAGCACGCCCGCGACGTGCACGAGCACCTCGTCCCCCGCGGCGTGCCCGTACCGGTCGTTGATCTCCTTGAACCCGTCGAGGTCGCATGCGAGCACGGCCACGCGGTCCACGACGCCCGGCTGCTCCAGGACGGACTGCAGCACCTCCTGCAGCAGCGTGCGGTTGGCCAGGCCGGTGAGGGGGTCGTGCATCGCGCGGTGGGTGAGCATCTCGGCCTGCAGGCGCGACTCGGTGGAGTCGCGCACCTGCACGACGAAGTGGTCGGGCTCGCGCGTCGCGGACCGCACCAGCGCGGCGTCCAGCACCACCCAGACCTGGTGGCCGTCGGCCCGCTGGTAGCGCTTCTCCACCGAGAAGCGGTGCTGGCCGCCGCCGAGCAGGCGGTCCACCTCGAGGCGCTCGCTCGCGCGCGAGTCGGGGGTGGACAGCGACTCCATGGGGTACCCGCGCAGCGCCTCGGTCGTGGTGCCCAGGAGCTCGGCGAGCGCGGCGTTGCCCTCGACGATGTGCCAGTCCAAGTCGACCAGCGCCATGCCGATCGGCGCGTTCTCCATCGCGACCCGGAACTGCATCTCGCTGCGGGACAGCGCGGCCTCCACCTGGCGGCTGCCCGTGACGTCGACCAGCGTGGTCAAGACCGCGGGCTGGTCGTCGTCGGCCGCGGCGACGAGCTGGCTGGCCACCTGCACCATGCGCGCCTGCGAGCCGAACTGGCCGGGCAACGCGACGCCGACGAGCTCGGAGTCCACGGTGTACCCCGCGCGCGACGTGCCCCACCGGTAGCCCAGCACCGCGGCGGGGTTCATGGCCAGACCCTGCTCGTTGACGAGCACCACGGGCAGGTCGGTGAGGTGGCGGCCGACCGACGCGTCGGCGTCGACCCCGAGGATCGCGGCCGCGCGCTCGGAGATGTCCAGCACCACTCCCGAGAGCGAGACGACGAGCACGCCCTCCTTGGTGACGGCCTGCAGCGCGTCGTACCGGTGCCGCAGCTCACGGGACAGGGCGAGGAGCGCGGTCGCGCGGTGGACCTCCCGGCGCTGCAGCGCCAGCAGCACGAGCACCCAGACGAGCGCGGCGACCGCGATGACGGCGATGACCAGCGGCACGGCGCCGACCACGTCGTCGATCCCGAACAAGCCCGAGGTCTCGATCGCGGGGGCCGCCGCCGCCGTGCTCACCGTCGCCCGCCGGACCAGTCCTCGGAGTCGTCGTCGTGGTAGTCCTGAGCCACGGGGGGGCCGTCGTCGTCGGGGCCCCCGTGCTCGCCGCGCAGCATCGCGAGCGTGCCCGGCAGGTCGTCGGGCTGCACGAGCACCTCACGCGCCTTGCTGCCCTCGGACGGCCCGACGATCTCGCGCGACTCGAGCAGGTCCATGAGCCGCCCGGCCTTCGCGAACCCGACGCGGAGCTTGCGCTGCAGCATCGAGGTGGACCCGAACTGGCTGGTGACGACGAGCTCCGCGGCCTGCAGCAGCAGGTCCAGGTCGTCGCCGATGTCCTCGTCCACCTGCTTCTTGGCCGCCGCCACCGCGACGTCCTGCCGGTAGACGGGCTTGAGCTGCTTCTTGACGTGCTCGACGACCGCGTGGATCTCGGACTCGGCGACCCACGCTCCCTGCGTGCGCATGGGCTTGGCCGCGCCCATCGGCAGGAAGAGCGCGTCACCTTGGCCGATGAGCTTCTCGGCGCCCGGCTGGTCGAGCACGACGCGCGAGTCCGTGAGCGAGGACGTCGCGAACGCCAGGCGGGACGGCACGTTGGCCTTGATCAGGCCCGTGACGACGTCGACCGACGGCCGCTGCGTGGCCAGCACCAGGTGGATGCCGGCGGCGCGCGCAAGCTGTGTGATGCGCTGGATCGACGCCTCGACGTCGCGCGGCGCGACCATCATGAGGTCGGCGAGCTCGTCGACGATCACCAGCAGGTAGGGGTACGTCGCGATCTTGCGCTCCGAGCCCGGCAGCGGCTTGACCTTGCCCGCGCGCACCGCGGCGTTGAAGTCGTCGACGTGCTTGTAGCCGAACATCGCGAGGTCGTCGTAGCGCGCCTCCATCTCCCGCACCACCCACTCGAGGGCCTCGGCGGCCTTCTTGGGGTTGGTGATGATCGGGGTGATCAGGTGCGGGATGCCCTCGTAGATCGTGAGCTCGACGCGCTTGGGGTCGACGAGCACCATGCGCACCTCGTCGGGCGTCGAGCGCATGAGGATCGAGACGATCATGGAGTTCACGAAGCTCGACTTGCCGGCGCCCGTGGCGCCCGCGACCAGCAGGTGCGGCATCTTGGCCAGGTTCGCGGTGACGTACCCGCCCTCGACGTCCTTGCCGACGCCGATGACCATCGGGTGGTCGGTGCGCTTGGCCGCGCTCGAGCGCAGCACGTCGCCCAGCGACACGGTCTCGCGGTCGGTGTTGGGGATCTCGATGCCGATCGCGGACTTGCCGGGGATCGGCGACAGGATGCGCACGTCCGCGCTGGCCACCGCGTACGCGATGTTCTTGGACAGCGCGGTGACGCGCTCCACCTTCACCGCGGGCCCGAGCTCGACCTCGTAGCGCGTGACAGTGGGGCCGCGCGTGAAGCCGGTGACCTTGGCGTCGATCTCGAACTGCTCGAGCACGCAGGTCAGCGACTCGACGACGCGGTCGTTGGCGGCCGAGCGGACCTTGTGCGGCGCGCCCTTCGCGAGCGCGTCGTCCGACGGCAGGACGTAGAGCAGGTCGCCCTCGAGCATGGGCTGCTCGCCGCGCGGCACGGGACGCGGCTGCGGGGCCGCGAGCTCGGCGGGGACGAGTTCGGTCGCCGCGTCGGACGGTTGCGGCGCGGCGTCGACCGCCTGCGTGGGCGCCGTGGCGGGCTCGGGCTCGGCGCCGGGCTCGTGGCCGCCGCCCGGGACCACGATCGCCGCGTGCTCGAACGCCTCGTCGGCCTCGTACTCGTCCAGCCGGTCCTCGTCGGGCTCGTCGAGGCTCTCGGCGCGCTTGGCGCGGCGCAGCAGGCCGCGCTTGCGCGCCTTGGGCGGCTCCTCCTCGAACGCGGTGTGGCCCGCGTTGATGACGAGCGGCTCGTCGTCGTCGGCCGCGTCCTCGTGCTCACCCTCGTCGCCGCCCCGGCGCGTGAGGCGGTGGTAGCCCGCGCGCAGCCTGGGGACGATCTGGTGCACCGGGGTGGCCGTGACGACGAGCACGCCGAAGAACGCGAGCAGCACCAACAGGATGCTGGCGATCACGGGCGTGACGAAGTTGGCGAGCGGCGTCCCGACGATGTACCCGACGATGCCCGCGGCCGCGCGCAGCGCGTCGAAGTCGTCGGTGCTGGGCAGCCCGGCGGAGATCTGCACGAGTCCGCACACCGCCACGAGGATCGCGGCGAGCCCGATGCCGATGCGGCCGTTGGCCTGCGGGCGGTCGGGGTGGCGCATGAGCCGCATCGACGCCGCGAGCAGCAGGACCGGCACGACGACGCCCACGCGCCCGAACGTGCCGGCGACGACGTTGTGCACGATCGTCCCGGCGGTGCCAGACAGCGACCACCACTCGCGCGCGGCGACGACGACGGCGAGGCCGAGCAGGAAGAACGCGAGCCCGTCGCGGCGGTGCGCCGGGTCCAGGTCACGCGCTCCGGTGCCGACGCGGCGAGCGGCCCCGCCGAGCACGTGCGCGCAGCCCATCCAGACGCCCTTGACGATGCGCACCGGCAGAGCGGGCTGACGCGGCGCCGGCGCCTGGCGGCCGGCGGGACGCGTGCTCGCGCCCTTGCCAGACCGGGCGCCCGACTGTGTGCCCGATCGTGGGCTGCTGCTCGGTGTCCGGCCGGACTGCGCGCCGGAGCGCGAGCGGGCCGGGGTCGTACGGGTCGCCATGGTCCTCACGGTAGCGGCGCGCCGGGCCTGCGCGGCGGTGCGGCGCGCGGGTCGTCGGGCGATCGTCGGGCGATCGTCGGGCGGGGCCGCACGACGACGGCCTGGGCTGCGTCGGTGGCACGTGGTTCGGTGGGCGCATGGCCCTCGATCTCAGCGCCGAGCAGGTGCTCCGGCACCGGTTCCGCCTCCACCAGCTCGACCGGCCGCAAGACGAGGCACGCGCGGCCACCGACGCCGCCGTGCTGGGCTTCGGCGTGCAGGACACCGGCCCGGACGGCGCGCTGTGGGCGCTCGCCGTCCGGGGCGTGCCGGTCCGCGCGCACGAATGGCCCGCCGGCCTCGCGCTCGCGTGGACGTTGCGCGGCGCGCCGCACGCCTACCGCCGGGCCGACCTGCCCGACGTGCAGCGCGCGCTGCGCCCGTTCTCCGACGAGGACGCCGGCAAGCGCGTCTACGACGCCGCCAAGCACCTGCGGGCCGCGTCGATCCGGCCGCTGGACGGCTGGGCACACGCCGCTCGCGTGATGCACGGCGTCGTCGCCCAGCCGATGTCCAAGGGCGCGGTCTCGACCGCGATGACGGCGGCGATCGAGGCGCCGTACGTGCGCTGGTGCCGGCCCTGCGGCGCCACGCACATGTGGGAGATGACGTTCCGGCTGGCCGCGCTGCACGCGGGCCTCGAGCTGGAGCCCGACACCGCTCCCCCGGTCCTGCGCCGGATACCCGGGTGGCGCTCCGATCGCGTCGGCCGCGTCGAGCGCGCCGGCGGCCGGCCGGATGGAGACGTCGACGTGATCCGGCAGGCGGTGCGCTTCCTGGGCCCGACCACGCCGCGGCTCGTCGCGGAGTTCGTCGAGGCGCCGCTCGCCGACGTGCGCGCGCGCTGGCCCGACGACGTCGTGCCCGTGTCCGTCGAGGGCCGCCCGGCGTGGATCCTCGCGGACGACCAGCCCGCGCTGCTGGCGACGATCGGGTCAGGCCCGCCGGGCGTCGTCCGGCTGCTCGGGCCGTACGACCTGTTCATGCAGGCACGCGACCGCGAGCTGCAGGTCGGCGGCGACGTCGCTCGGCGCAGGGCGCTGTGGCCGACGCTCGGGCGGCCTGGCGCCGTGGTCGTCGACGGCACGGTCGTCGGCACGTGGCGCCCCCGCGCGCGCGGCAAGCGACTCGCGCTGGAGCTCGACGAGTGGGCGCCCTGGAGCGCGCGCGTTCGCACGGGCGTCGACGCCCAGCACGAGGCGCTGGCCGGCTTCCGGGGCATGGCGCCCTCGTAGCCCGCCGCACTCCCGCGGCCGGGTCGGGCCCTCGACGTGCGCGAGCGCGTGCACGTCGTCGTGCACGCCTTACGCACCGGCCTGGCCTCCCGACCTGGCGCCGGGACGGCAGGAGATCGACGCAGGTTGGCGGTGTCGCTGTCGCTGGCATGTCAGTGCCCTTGCCTAGGGTGACCCGGTGCGAGATGTGGAGGAGGACCGATGAGCCGCCGTGGATGGTTGCTGCTGGTGGCGATGGGCGTGATCTGGGGGGTGCCCTACCTCCTGATCAAGGTGGCGGTCGGCGAGGTGTCCCCGGTCATGGTCGTCTTCGTGCGGACCGGGCTGGGCGCGTTGCTGTTGGTGCCGTTCGCGCTGCGGGCCGGTGGCCTGGCGGCGCTGCGCGGGCACTGGCGCTGGATCCTCGCGTTCGCGGTGCTCGAGATCGTCGGGCCGTGGATCCTGCTGTCCAACGCGGAGACCGTGCTCGACAGCTCGACCACGGGGCTCCTGGTCGCCACGGTCCCGATCGCGGCGGTCGTGATCGGCAGGATTGTCGACCGTCAGCCGGTCGCCTGGGTCCGGTGGGTCGGCCTCGCGGTCGCGCTCGGTGGGGTCGCGCTGCTGCTCGGACCGGGCGCCGCGGCTGACGACCCGTGGGCCGTGACGCAGGTGCTGCTTGCGGCGCTCGGCTATGCGTCTGCGCCTTTGATCGCCGAGCGCAAGCTCGCCGGGGTCCCGTCGATCCCGATGACCACCGCGTGCCTCGCCTTCACGGCCCTGCTCTACCTGCCCGTCGTCCTGCTCACGGGGCCACACGCTTGGCCGTCGCTCGACGGCGCGCTCGCGTTGGCGGGCCTCGGCGCGATCTGCACGGCGCTCGCGTTCGTGCTCTTCTTCGCGCTGATCAGCGAGGTCGGCGGCGCGCGCTCGACCCTCGTGGCCTACCTCAACCCGATCGTCGCCGTCGCCCTGGGCGCGCTCGTCCTCGACGAGCCTCTGACCTGGGGCATCGCGGCAGCGACGGCATTGATCCTGCTCGGCTCGGCCGCCGCGTCCCGCCGCTCGGCACGCGCGGTCACGCCGCCCGGCGCGCCACCCGAGGCGACGATCCCCGACCTGGCGCTCTCCGCGACCGCCGACGAGGCTGTGCCCGACCAGTCCACGCGCACGTCGGCAGGCGGATCCTCAGGCACCGCGCCGAGCACCACAGCGAGCACCACGCCGAGCACCACTGCGAGCACCACGGCGAGCACCACAGCGAGCAGCGGGAACCTCCCGTGACTGATCCGCTCACCCCCGTCCAGCGGCTCGACGACGGCGCGCGCCTCGGCGACGCGTACGTCGTCGGCGCCGGACCCGACCGCACGGGCCCGATCGCACTCGGGCTGGCGATCCTGGTGTGGCCCGCCGCGGCAGGCCTCTACGTCGCGGCGATCCTCGCCGCGCTCGAGACGTGGGGCAGCGGAGGGGAATCCGCCGGGGTCTGGGGCGTCGTCGCGCTCGTGCTGCTCGTGGTCGCCGTCCTCGCGACCGTGGCGGCGTGGGTGCTCGGGATCCGCGCCCTACAGCGGGCGGGGCGCGGCCGTCGGGGCATCGCGATCGCCGCGCTGTGCGTCGCGACGCCCCCACTCGTCGCGCTCGTCGTCGGCGTGGTCGCCGCGCTCACGAACGTGCGCTGAGTGAGCGCGCGGCTCAGGCCTCCACCACCACCGGGATGATCATCGGGCGACGGCGCAGCCGGTTGCTGACCCAGCGGCCGACGACGCGGCGCATCACCTGCTGGAGCTGATGGGTGTCGGTGGCGCCCTGCAGGGCGGCGTCCTCCAGGGCCCGGGTGAGGTCGGGGAGGATGTCCTCGAACACGGCGTCCTGCTCCGCGAAGCCGCGGGCGTGGATCTGCGGGCCGGCGAGCACCTTGCCGTCGGCGGACGAGACCACCGCGAAGATCGAGATGAACCCCTCGTCGCCCAGGATCCTGCGGTCCTTGAGCTCGGCCTCGGTGATGCCGCCCACGGACGACCCGTCGACGTAGACGTAGCCGCAGGGCACGGCGCCGACGACGGACGCGCGCCCGTCGACGAGGTCGACCACCACGCCGTCCTCGGCGAGGACCACCCGGTCGGCGGGCACACCGGTCTGCACGGCCAGCGCGGCGTTGGCCACCAGGTGGCGCACCTCGCCGTGCACGGGCATCACGTTGCGCGGGCGCAGGATGTTGTAGCAGTAGAGCAGCTCGCCCGCAGACGCGTGCCCCGAGACGTGGACCTTGGCGTTGCCGGAGTGCACGACGCGCGCGCCGAGCCGGGTGAGGCCGTTGATCACGCGGAACACGGCGTTCTCGTTGCCGGGGATGAGGGAGGACGCCAGGATCACGGTGTCGCCGGGGCCGACGGACACCTTGTGGTCGTTGTTCGCGATGCGCGAGAGGGCCGCCATCGGCTCGCCCTGCGAGCCCGTGCACATCAGCACGATCTGGTCGTCGGGCAGGTCGTCGACGCGCTTGAGGTCGATCAGCACGCCGTCGGGCACCTTGAGGTACCCCAGGTCGGAGGCGATCGCCATGTTGCGCACCATGGAGCGGCCGACGAGAGCGACGCGGCGGCCGTGCGCGGCGGCCGCGTCGAGCACCTGCTGCACGCGGTGCACGTGCGACGCGAACGACGCGACGATGATGCGCTTGGCCGAGTCGGCGAAGACCGAGTCGAGCACGGGGCCGATCCCGCGCTCGGGCGCGACGAACCCCGGAACCTCGGCGTTGGTCGAGTCGACCATGAAGAGGTCGACGCCCTGCTCGCCGAGCCGCGCGAACGCGCGCAGGTCGGTGATCCGCCCGTCCAGCGGCAACTGGTCCATCTTGAAGTCGCCGGTGTGCAGGACGGTTCCCGCGCCCGTGCGCACCGCGACCGCCAGCGCGTCCGGGATCGAGTGGTTCACCGCGACGAACTCGCACTCGAACCCGCCGAGCTGCTCGGTCTGGCCCTCGCGCACCGCGAGCGTCAGGGGCGTGATGCGGTGCTCCTTGAGCTTGGCCTCGACGAACGCGAGCGTGAGCTGCGAGCCGACCAGCGGGATGTCCGAGCGCAGCCGCAGCAGGTACGGCACGGCGCCGATGTGGTCCTCGTGCCCGTGGGTCAGCACGATCGCGTCGATGTCGTCGAGCCGGTCCCGGATGTACTCGAAGTCCGGGAGGATCAGGTCGACGCCGGGCTGGTGGTCCTCGGGGAAGAGGACGCCGCAGTCGATCACGAGCAGGCGGCCGTCGTACTCCAGGACGGCCATGTTCCGGCCGACCTCCCCGAGCCCGCCGAGCGCGACGACGCGCAGGGCGCCCTCGGCGAGCGGAGGGGGCGTGGTCAGTTCAGGGTGCGGGTGGCTCAAGGGCTCTCCCAGTGTCAGGCGAGGGCTGCGTCCAGCAACCCCGCGGCGCGCAAGCCTGCGCGGATGTCGTCGGCGTCCGCATCGGACGCCGGCACGTACGGGAGCCGCACGACGCGGTTCGGCAGGAGGCCGAGCGTGTGCAGCGCGGCCTTGGCGAACACGGCCTGGAAGCCGGCGCCATTGATGGCCGTGATGGCCGGGGCCACGCCCCGGTAGATCTCCAGGGCGGCGGCGTGGTCGCCCGCGTCCCAGGCCGCGATCATCGCGGCGAACTGCGCCCCGACGGCCTGGGTCGCGACGCCGACGACGCCCACGGCGCCGTGCGCGAGCAGGGGCAATGTGAGGCTGTCGTCGCCGCTGTACCAGGCGAGGCCCGAACGCGCGGCGGCGACCGCGGCGGCCCCGACATCGCCGGTGGCGTCCTTCATGGCGACGATCCTGTCGTGGGCCCCGAGCGCGTCGATCGTCGCGGGCGCCATGCGCACGCCGGCGCGGCCGGGGACGTCGTAGACCATGACGGGCAGGTCGGTGGAGTCGGCGACCGTCGTGATGTGCGCGAGGAGCCCGGGCTGCGAGGGCCGCGAGTAGTACGGGCTCACGACGAGGAGCCCGTGGGCGCCGGCCTCGGCGGCCTGCTCGGCCATGCGCACGGCGTGCGCGGTGTCGTTGGAGCCGGCGCCGGCGACGACGTACGCGCGGTCACCGACCGCCTCGACGACCGCGGCGACCAGCTCGGCCTTCTCGGGGGCGTGCGTCGTCGGGGCTTCGCCCGTGGTCCCGTTGAGGACGAGTCCGTCGTGGCCGTGGTCGACGAGGTGCTTCGCCAGCGCGACGGCCGAGCCGAGGTCGATGCCGCCGTCGTCCGTCATCGGCGTCACCATCGCGGACAGGACGGCCCCGAAGGGGCGAGTGGCATCGGTGACGCGCGGCATGGACTAACCGTACCGTCCGAGCCTGGCCGACCGAGCGCGAGTCTCGGCGCACGTGGACGACGCGGGGCGCCGGCTCAGCGGCGCTCGTACGTCTCGAACCGGTACGGCACGTCCTCGCTCGACATGTGCCAGCCGTCGACGGGGTCGCTCGCGGTCTCACGCCAGTCGTCGTCGGGCAGATCGGGCGCCCAAGTGTCGCCTTCGACGTCCACCTCGACGACCGTGACCTCGACGCGCGAGGCGCGGGCCAGCGCGTCGGCGTACACCGCTCCCCCGCCGATCACCCAGGCCTCGTCGCCCGGCCCGACGAGCGCGAGCGCCTCGTCGAGCGAGCCCACGACGCTGGCGCCGGCCGCCGCGTAGCCCTGCTCGCGCGACAGCACGATGTTGAGCCGGCCGGGCAGCGGCCGGAACCGCTCCGGCAGCGACTCCCACGTGCGGCGTCCCATGATCACCGGATGGCCGCTGGTCAACGCCCGAAAGCGCGCCATGTCCTCGGGCAGGTGCCAGGGCAGCCCACCACCGGTGCCGATGACCCCGTCGGGCGACTGCGCCCAGATCAGCGAGACGCTCATACCGCCACCGGCGCCTTGATCGCGGGGTGGTGCTCGTAGTCGACGACCTCGACGTCCTCGTAGGCGTAGTCGAAGATCGAGCGCGCGCGCCGCAGCCGCAGCGTCGGCGCCGCGAACGGCTCGCGGGTCAGCTGCTCGGCCACCTGCTCGACGTGGTTGTCGTAGATGTGGCAGTCGCCGCCGGTCCAGACGAAGTCCCCGACCTCCAGGTCTGCCTGCTGGGCGACCATGTGCGTGAGCAGCGCGTAGGACGCGATGTTGAACGGCACCCCCAGGAACAGGTCCGCGCTGCGCTGGTAGAGCTGGCACGAGAGCCGGCCGTCGGCCACGTAGAACTGGAAGAACGCGTGGCACGGCGCCAGCGCCATCGACGGGATGTCCGCGACGTTCCACGCGGAGACGATGTGCCGCCGCGAGTCGGGGTCGCGGCGCAGGTTCTCGACGACCTGCGCGATCTGGTCAATGTGCCCGCCGTCGGGCGTCGGCCACGACCGCCACTGCACGCCGTACACCGGCCCGAGCTCGCCGCGCTCGTCGGCCCACTCGTCCCAGATGCTCACGCCGTGCTCGCGCAGCCAGCCGACGTTCGACTCGCCGCGTAGGAACCACAGCAGCTCGTACACGATGGACTTGAGGTGCACGCGCTTGGTCGTCACCAGCGGGAAGCCCTGCGAGAGGTCGAACCGCAGCTGGTGCCCGAACACCGAGCGCGTGCCCGTCCCCGTCCGGTCGGCCTTGGGGGTGCCCGTCTGGAGGACCAGCCGCAGCAGATCCTCGTACGGCGTCGGGATCGTCATGCGCGCCATCGTACGGTCGAGTCCCGACGAAACCCCGGGCGACAGACCGGGATGCGCAGGCGACACTGTGCGCATGAACGAGGCACTGCCGCCCACGGTCGCCGCCCACGTGCCCACGGGCCTGCTCATCGGCGGTGAATGGCGCGCGGCGAGCGGCGGCGCGACGTTCGAGGTCGCCGACCCCGCGACCACCGAGGTGCTGTTCGACGTCGCCGACGGCACGTCCGACGACGCTCTCGCGGCCCTGGCCGCGGCCGACGACGCGTTCGACGAATGGCGCGCGGTGGCGCCCCGCGAGCGGTCCGAGCTGCTGCGCGGTGTCTACGAGCGCCTCATGGCGCGTGCCGGGGACATCGCCGCGCTGATCACGGCCGAAGGCGGCAAGCCGCTCGCCGAGTCCCGCGCGGAGGTCGCCTACGGCGCCGACTACGTGCGCTGGTACGCCGAACAGGCCGTCCGGATCGACGGCCTCGCGCGCCGCGCGCCCGCGGGCGGCAACCACCAGCTCGTGCTGCGCCGCCCGGTCGGCCCGGCGCTGCTCATCACCCCGTGGAACTTCCCGATCGCGATGATCGCGCGCAAGCTCGCGCCGGCGTTGGCGGCGGGCTGCCCCGTCGTCGTCAAGCCAGCCCAGCTCACGCCGTTGACGACGAACTACGTCGCCGAGCTCGTGCGCGACGAGCTCGTGGCCCGTGGCCTGCCGGCCGGTGTGGTCAACGTGGTCTCGTCGTCGTCCGCGCGCCGCGTGAGCGAGCCGCTCCTCGCGGACCCGCGCCTGCGCAAGCTCTCGTTCACCGGGTCGACCGAGGTCGGCGTGACGCTGCTCAAGGGCGCCGCCGAGCACGTGCTGCGCACGTCGATGGAGCTGGGCGGGAACGCGCCGTTCCTCGTGTTCGACGACGCCGACGTGGGCGCCGCGGTCGAGGGCGCCGTGGCGGCGAAGATGCGCAACTCGGGCCAGACGTGCGTGGCCGCCAACCGGTTCCTGGTGCAGCGCGGGATCGCCGCCGAGTTCACCGCCGCGCTCACCGAGGCGTTCCGCGGGCTCGTCGTGGGGCCGGGCTCGGCCGCCGGGACAACCGTGGGGCCGCTCATCGAGAAGGCCGCGGTGGACCGCGTCGAGGAAGTCGTCGGCGAGGCGGCCGCCGCGGGCGCCCGCGTCCGCGTCGGCGGCGAGCGCCCCTCGTCGCGCGGCTACTTCTACCCGCCCACGGTGCTCGACCGCGTCGACCCCGGGCTGCGGCTGGTCACCGAGGAGATCTTCGGCCCGGTCGCGCCCGTCGTGGTGTTCGGCGACGAGGCCGAGGGTGTCGCGCTCGCCAACTCCACGCCGTTCGGGCTGGTCGCGTACGCCTACACGCGCGACGTCGGCCGCGTGATGCGCCTGGCCGAGCAACTCGAGGCGGGCATGGTCGGGTTCAACCGCGGCATGGTCTCCGACGCGAGCGCGCCGTTCGGTGGCGTCAAGCACTCGGGCCTCGGGCGGGAGGGCGGCGAGGCTGGCATCGAGGAGTACCTGGAGCCGGTCTACATCGCGCTGTAGGGGTCCGACGAGCGCGGCGGCGCGACACTGTTCCGAGCGCTCGCGGGAACCGCCCGCACGCTGTGCGACAGTGGCCCGCGTGACAGCCGCTGCCGACGACCCGCGCGCGGACCTGCCGGTCGCGGCACAGGTCCGGGGCGCCCGTCGGCAGGCCATCTCCGTGAGCGTGGCGACCGGGCTGTACGGCGTGTCGTTCGGCGCGTTGTCGGTGGCCGCCGGGCTCGACGTCTGGCAGACGATGGCGCTCTCGCTCCTGATGTTCTCGGGCGGCTCGCAGTTCGCGTTCATCGGGGTGCTCGGCGCCGGCGGCGCGGCGTCCGCCGCGATCGCGACCGCGGGGCTGCTGGGCGCGCGCAACGGCTTGTACGGGCCGCAGGTCAGCCCCCTGCTCGGTGCCCGCGGCGCGCGGCGCTGGCTCGCGGCCCAGCTGACGATCGACGAGTCCACCGCAGTCGGCACCGCCCAACCGCCCGGACGCGCCGCGCGCGTGGGCTTCTGGTGGGCCGGCGCGGGCGTGTACGTCATGTGGAACACCCTCACGCTGGCCGGGGCGCTGCTCGGCAACGCGCTGGGCGACCCCCGGCGCTACGGGCTCGACGCCGCAGCGGCGGCCGCGTTCCTGGCGCTCGTGTGGCCGCGGGTGGCGGGCCGGCACGCGGGCTTGGCACGGCTCGTCG
>JAEWOA010000161.1 GCA_023461115.1 Actinomycetes bacterium | reverse complement strand
TTTCAACACCACGCTTCGCAGCGTGTGACATTCCATCGGTATCAATATCTGTACCAACAGCAGCCAATTCAGCAGATAAGCCTTCTACTGATGCAAAACTATAGCTCACACCCGCTTTCCAGTCGATATAACTGTCTTCGCCACCACCAAAATCAAAATCATCTGCTAGGGTGTAACCAATACCCGCAACACCTGAGAAACCTGTATCTGCAAACGGTACGCTATAAGTTGCATTGAAATACCAAGCATCTGTATCACCACCTAGAAAATCATTGGAGTAATTAATTGCGGTAGATAAGCTGGCATCTTTAAATCCTACATCGCTAAAGCCTAATTTGGCATAGGCTTCTAGCCAGTTTAAATCGCTTTCACTTGGGTAAAGGTAATACCATAGACCCACGTCTAATAATGGCTTGCTGGCAAAACTGTCTAAAGTAGTGGCATAACCCAAATAAGGGTCAAGTTCTAAATGCGCTGTGCCACCAAAATCGACATTGGAACCCCACACACCAGCATAAAGGCCTGAATCATGGCTCAACGCAAAACCCGCTTGCACCGCAGGATCACTCATTGTTTGTGTCATGCCACGAAAACGATAATCACTGGTCATTGCCGCAGTACCACTAAAAGACAATGCTGAAGTTGATTCTGATGCCATGCTTAGACCAGATGCTGCCATCATCGCTGCTGCAAAAAGTGTTTTAAATCCCATGTTCATGATTTTCCCCCTGCATCTGATGAGATGCTTGTGTCTATTGTTGTTTAACTCACATGGAGGATTGCAAACCGTGTGCCAACATTCAAAAAAACAAGATTTTCCATACTCAGAATAGGCTCACAACCACATCTAAATGATTGTTATTTATATTTATTTTTAAATTAATAAATTTCTTATTTTCATCGCTATGGCCTACAACTCACTTTTGTTCATTCTTTTTACATAGATGTATAAGTCATATTTACCGTGTAAATACAGAATACATTGCAACATTTTTGATGTACCTGACTTAGAACTCAAATTTAAACTGCCTAAAAAAGTGCAATAACATTTATTCGCACATCTTTGCATATACTAAAAACTGGGACAAAGTCATTACTCATATGCTTACAGCCCCTTTCCCATTAAGGGCGAACAGCATGTTTGGCCTAGAAAAATATTGTTTGAATACGAATAATTTTTTTGCACCAAGAACATGCATATCATTCAAATTGTTAAACCGAATAGCCAATGTGAGATTTCAGCAGCATTGTGACAGGCCGATGCAATATCTTCTGAAGTTATTACACTTAAAAATTTAGCAAAAAGAGAAATGCTTACTGGGTCAAATTCATCAAAAACAGCACAAATAAAACACCGTATTTCACATGAAACACCTCATAGCTAAAAACTATTAGTTACCCCATCAACACCATTCTATTTTTTATACTTTTAGTTCAAATAAAAACCAAAATATACAACCTTATCTATTCTTAAATTTAAAACCGCACTTTTGAAGAAATACTTAACAAGATGAAATAAACATAAAATTTTAGGTTTTTACTTACTTATTTCGCCATAAACTATTAACTTAAACTGCTGAAATATTAAACAAAGATGATTTTATGGCTAAAATTTACAAAAAACTTAAAGCATTGCTCCCAAGTCATCCATTCTAGCTGTTCAGCTCATTTAAAATTATGTTTATGTTTTTACTAAAAATTAAAATAATTATTCAACTTTTATAAAATCAAGATTTTTAATGACCCCACAGTTTATCGAAAAAATGCTTAACTTTAGTGTCATAAGTGCTTTAAAAGTGATATTTTCGCGCATAAATAGCGATACAATTCGCCTACGTTTCAACTACACATTTACTGCATGAGGCCATCTCCCAATGCTGCAATCTAAAAAATTAACACTTGCGTTGCTGATCAACGCAGCGCTTGTTTCAACTGCATTTGCTAGCGAACAAAGTGAATCTAAAGGCTTTGTAGAAGACGCAAACGGTTCGGTTTTATTCCGTACAGGTTATTTAACTCGTGACTATAAAGGTGTAGAACCTGGTGACGATACAAGTTCATTCGCGCAAACTGCAATCGTAAAATTAGATTCTGGCTTTACCAAAGGTGTAGTCGGTTTTGGCGTGGGCGTTATTGGTGATGCTTCATTCAAGCTAGGTGAAAATGGTCATACGGGCAATGGCATGATTCCAACGCATAGTAAGGACAATTTAGATGGTACGAAAGATGCTTATGACCATTGGGCGCGTGGCGGTGCTTATGTCAAAGCACGTATCTCGAACACTACAGCAACTTACGGTACACAAGTTTTAGATTTACCTGTACTGGCTAGCAACACTGCCCGTTTAGTGCCTGAATATTTCACAGGTGTACTTGTTCAAAGCAATGAAATTGATAACTTAAACTTGGTTGCAGGTAAATTTACTGAAAACCAATATTCAAGCCAAATCAATTCAGATGGTAATCAATTAGACCGTGCTGTTGTTTGGGGCGCGAAATATAAATTTAGTGATGCTCTAAACGCTTCTTACTACGGTACAGATATTAAAGACCGTTTAGACCGTCATTATGTGAATGCGAACTATAGCTATGCAGTAGCCAATGGCGGCACTTTAACTCACGATTTCAGTGGCTATCATACTGAGTGGGATAAAAAAGCTGACGGTGGTGCATATACTTATTCTCATACCACAAATGACTTAAGTAACTTAAGCAACAATATTTGGGCTATTTCTACCACTTACAATACTGGTCCGCACAATATCATGGTGGCTTACCAACAAAATACTGGTAACACAGGCTATGACTATGGTTTGGGTCGCGGTGTAGGTGATGGTCATCAAACGATTTATCTACCAAACTCATACCTGTCTGATTTCATTGGTAATAATGAAAAATCAGCACAACTTCAATATACCTTTGACTTTGGTGCTGTAAATGTTCCTGGTCTATCTTGGACTTCAGCATTTGTATATGGTTGGGATATTGATGTAGCAGGTAGTCCAGATCGTTCTCAGTTAGTAACTAGCGATGCACAAGAACGTGAATTCTTTAACCAGGTAAAATATACTGTTCAATCTGGTTTTGCTAAAGATGCGAGCTTGCGTTTACGTCACTCTTACTACCGTGCAAGCGATGATTATCAAGCTGATCGATACATTGGTGACACCAACGAATGGCGTATCTGGTTAGATATTCCTGTGAAATTATTCTAATTCACTCGAAGTTCAAGCCATAAAAAAACCTGCACAATGTGCAGGTTTTTTCAATTTAAGCTTTAAAAATTTAAAATCTTAAACTAACGCAAAGCAATTATTTGTTTGCTTCTGCATATGCAGCAATTGAGTCCAGTACTTCTTGTTTCGCAACATCAGCACCTTCCCAACCGCTTAACTTAACCCATTTGCCTGGCTCTAAGTCTTTATAGTGCTGGAAGAAGTGTTCAATTTGGCTGATCAATAATGGTGGAAGATC
>JAEWOA010000160.1 GCA_023461115.1 Actinomycetes bacterium | reverse complement strand
GTCCTGACCGAGCCTGAGATGGAGTCGATCCTGACAACTGCGCGCGAGGCGGGGGCTACGACCGCCAGTATCATCCCGCTACGCCTGCCCTTCGAGGTCGCGCCGCTGTTTCGCGACTGGCTGGCTCGTCATCGCCCCGGTATGGCAGCTCATATCATGAACCGCGTTCAGGCCATGCGTGGTGGACGCGACAATGATCCGCGCTTTGGTCATCGCTTCCGGGGTGAAGGGATCGAAGCGCAGCTTCTGATGCAAAGGTTTCGTCTGGCGCGCAAGCGGTTGGGCTATCGTGACGGGCAACCACCGCTGGATTGCAGTCGCTTTGGCCCTCCACCGAAAGCGGGGGACCAATTGTCATTGTTCTAGAATGGGGCGCTAGACGCGGCGGCTTTCCCGATCATGTTCGGCATCGTCCAACTGCCGCGAGATAACTTCTGGCGTCGGACGCTTGCCGACAGGCCAAGTTTCCAGCGCTTCGCGCATGGCGCGCAAATGATCGGGTGTCGTGCCACAGCAGCCGCCGATAATGCGGACGCCCAGATCGCGGGCCAAGGCCGCATATTTGGCCATCAGTTCCGGAGTGCCGTCATAATGCAGATGGCCGTGATCCATATGGGGTATCCCTGCATTGCCCTTGGCGATCAATGGCCGCTCATTCCCGGTTGCGACCAAGGCTGCCACGGCCCGCAACAGGTCCGACGCGCCTACGCCGCAATTCGCGCCATAGGCGATTGGCGGGTTTGGCAGGCGTTCGGTCAGTGCCGCCAGATTTGACGGCGTCAGCCCCATCAGCGTGCGACCCGCCGTGTCAAAGCTCATCATCCCGCACCAGGGCATGTCGGCCAGCTTTGCGGCTTCGGCAGCGGCCCGGAACTCTTCTTCGGACGAGATCGTCTCGACCCACAGAATATCGGCCCCGCCGGATTTCAGTGCTTCGGCCTGTTCGTGGAACATCTCGACCGCGTGCGCATGGGACAGGTTGCCCATCGGGGCCATGATGTCCCCCGTCGGGCCGATGCTGCCCGCAACGATGATCGTGCGGCTTGCCGTATCGGCAATCTCGCGGCCCAGTTCGGCGGCGATGCGGTTCAATTCGGCGACGCGGCTGGCTGCGCCGTGCAATTTCAGCCGGCTTGCATTGCCGCCAAAGCTGTTTGTCAGGAAAAGATCCGACCCGGCATCGACCGCGCCCTGATACAAGGCGCGCACGGCATCGGGGCGTTCGGCATTCCACAATTCTGGCGGGCTGTTCGCGTTCAGCCCCATATTGAACAGATTGGTCCCCGTCGCGCCATCGGCCAGAAGCCAGTCACGATCTGCCAGAAGTCGACTTAACGGGTCGGCCATGCCGTTTCCTTATCATTCGCGGCAGCGTCGCAAATTATGTAGGACGCCATTCCCTTATCATAACAAATAGGGGCTCACATTGAAATAACCAGTCAGGGAACAAAAAGAAAACCGCGTCGGTTTCCCGACGCGGCCATTTTTCGTAACAAACTGATAAATATCAGTTCTGATCGTCTTCGTCGTCGGCTGCGCCACCAATATCGTCGAACAGTTCGGCGATCTCGAATTCGGCTTCGGCCTCGGCTTCTGCGGCCAGTTCCTGGATCGATTTGCCCTGTGCCTGTAGTTCGGCTTCTTCGGTCGAGCGGGCGATGTTCAGAACGATCGTCGCTTCGACTTCGGGGTGCAGAACCACTTGCACGTCGTGCAGGCCCAGATCTTTGATCGGAGCGCCCAGAACGACTTGTTTGCGGTCGATGGTGAAACCGGCTTCGGTCGCGGCGTCGGCTGCGTCACGGGTCGTCACCGAACCGTAAAGCGCGCCGGCATCCGATGCCGAGCGGATGATGACGAAAGTTTCGCCGTCCAGCTTGTCGGCAACCTTTTGGGCTTCCGATTTGGATTCGGCGTTACGGGCTTCCAGTTGCACTTTCTGGGTTTCGAATGCCTTGATGTTGGCGTCCGAAGCGCGCAGCGCCTTGCCCTGAGGCAGCAGGAAGTTGCGGGCGTAGCCCTCTTTGACGCTGACGACTTCGCCCATCTGGCCAAGTTTCGCCACGCGCTCCAGCAGGATGACTTGCATGTTCAGGTCTCCTTACTTCACGACGTAAGGCAGCAGAGCCAGGAAACGAGCGCGCTTGATGGCACGGGCCAGTTCACGCTGTTTCTTGGCCGAGACTGCGGTGATACGCGAAGGAACGATCTTGCCACGCTCGGAAATGTAGCGCTGCAGAAGACGCGTGTCCTTGTAGTCGATCGCCGGGGCATTCTCACCCGAGAACGGGCAGACCTTGCGGCGGCGGAAAAACGGTTTGTTCGCCATGTTCTAAGATCCCTATCAGTTGCGCTCGCGGCGCTCACGGCGCTCGCCACGCTCTTCGCGCTTCTGCATTTGCACCGAGGGGCCTTCCTCGTGCTTGTCGACACGGATGGTCATCACACGCATCACGTCGTCATGCAGACGGGCCAGACGCTCCATTTCCTGAACGGCTTCCGACGGGGCGTCGGTGCGCAGGAAGGCGTAGTGGCCTTTGCGGTTTTTATTGATCTTGTAGGCGAGGGTACGGATACCCCAATATTCGTTCTCGATCACTTTGCCGCCTTGATCGGCCAGCACGGTCGAAAAGTGTTCGATCAGCCCTTCGGCCTGCGTGTTCGACAGGTCTTGGCGAGCGATCAGCACATGCTCATACAGAGGCATGGCATCCCTTTCATGTTCAGGCGCACTTCAACGGCGGTTAATCCTTCCGCACCCGCCACGAGAGGTTGCGCCGATTGCGTTATCTCGGCGGAAGGATGCGGCTTTATAGCTGCGAAGCCTGCGGATGCAAGGCGATTCGTCGGGACATACCCGTGATGCATGGGATGGCCGCGCACTGGTCTTCCCTACAGAAACAGCTATAGAGGCGATCAGTTGCTGACAGGAGCCGTGCATGACCAGTAAGGAGCATTCTCGCTTACCGCAAAACGGCAGTCTGGCCTATTTCC
>JAEWOA010000159.1 GCA_023461115.1 Actinomycetes bacterium | reverse complement strand
GCCGAGGCCGGCAGCGCGGCGCCGGCGGCGATCAGGCCGGCGAGCGCGGCGCCTGCGGCCACGCGCGCGAGTGTCGTCTTCTTCATGAGTCCCCCTGGGGCATCCGGCGTCGGTCGGGTGCGAGCTGACGTCCGATCGCGGCGAGGCGGACAAGGTGAGCGAACCTCGCGAATCGGATGCTCGGAACCGTAGCAGCGCCCTGGCCAGCGCGTCTGGCGTTCGGGGAGTCGGATTCCTACGCCAGCGTGAGCAGCATCCGCGTGTTGCCCAGCGTGTTCGGCTTGACCCGTGCGAGGTCGAGGAACTCGGCGACCCCGTCGTCGTGCGAGCGCAGCAGCTCGCCGTAGACGTCGGCGGAGACCGCCTGGCCGTCGATCGCGTGGAAGCCGTGCGCGGTGAAGAACTCCACCTCGAACGTCAGGCAGAACAGCCGGCGCAGCCCGAGGCCGCGCGCGCGGTCGGTGAGGCCCGCCAGCAGCGCGTGGCCCACCCGCTTCCCGCGGTGCTCGCGCGCCACCGCGAGCGTGCGGATCTCGGCGAGGTCCTCCCACATCACGTGGAGCGCGCCGCAGCCGACGACCGTCCCGTCGGCCGCCTCGGCGACCAGGAACTCCTGCACCGACTCGTAGTAGCCGACCCACTCCTTGGCCAGCAGGATGCGCTCGTCGGCGTAGGGCTGCACGAGCGCGCGGATGGCGCGGACGTCCGCGGGCCGGGCTGAGCGGATGTGCAGAGAACCGGGCACAGACGCGGGCACAGAAGCGGGCACAGAAGCGGCGGTCACGCCCACAACCTAGCCGTGGGCGCGGCTTCGACGAGCGCGCGGCTCGGCCGCCTCGAGCAGCGCGGACGCGGTGACTTCGTCGACGACGAGGTCGGTGACCACCCCCGCGCGGAGCGCGGCGAGCAGCGGCGCGACCTTGTTGTCGCCCGCGACGACGCACAGGCGACGAGGCAGCCGCTGCAGCTCGGCGGGGGTCGGGCCGGTGGCGCGGGCGTTGAGCGGCACGTCCGCCCAGGACCCGTCGGCGCGCAGGAAGACGGTGCACACGTCCCCGACGACTCCCTCGTCGTGCAGCACGCGGATGTCGGCGTCGTCGAGGTAGCCGGCCGAGTACACGTGTGAGGGCACGGAGCCTGCGACGGCGCCCACGGAGAAGATCGCGATGTCGACGCGCCGTTGGAAGTCGAGCACGCGCTTGACGGAGCGCTCGCGCCACATCGCGGCTTTGGTGTCGGAGAAGTCGAAGAACGCGGGCACCGAGAAGTGGTGCACCGCGGCGCCGAAGGCGGTGCCGATCGTCGAGATCAGGTCGCTCGCGTAGTCCACGCCGGACGTGCGCATGTTCGCGGCGCCGTTGAGCTGCACGACCGCCGCGCCGCGGGTGGGTTTGGGCGACAGGTGCCGGGACACCGCGGCGAGCGTGGTGCCCCACGCGACGCCGAGCACCATGTCGGAGTCGAACCAGGACGTCAGCAGACGGGCCGCGGTCATGGCGACCTGCTCGAGGCGGTCGATCTGCGACGCGGAGTCCGGCACGGGCACGACGAACGTCTCGACGCCGAAGGTGGCGGACACCGAACGCCCGAGGCCCGGTGCACGTGTGCTCGCCGGACGCAGCGTGATCTCGACGAGCCCGGTGTCGCGCGCGCGCTTGATGAGCCGGGACACCGTGGACCGCGATGTGCCCAGGTGCCGCGCGATCACCTCCATCTTCAGGTCCTGGAGGTAGTACATCGAGGCCGCGCGGAGCACGTCCTGGTCTCGGTCGAGCTCCATCCGTTCACCCCCTGCGTCTGCACGTTTGTGCACTCCAGTTGCGCATCTGTTCGCGCCGTGATGACCATAGCGAGCGCCGCCGCGTCTGGCGAGGGCAACGAGCACCCGGCTCAGCACCACCCACCGCACGCTGGAGGACCCCGCACCATGAGGACCGCGCCGCTGACGGCCACCGCACGCCAGGACGCGCTCGCCGCGATGCGCGAGAGCGCACAACCCGGCAACGAGCTCGACGTGCTCGTGATCGGCGGGGGCGTCACCGGGGCCGGAATCGCCGTGGACGCCGTGACGCGCGGCCTGTCCACGGCGATCATCGACGCGCAGGACTGGGCCTCGGGCACCTCCAGCCGGTCGTCGAAGCTGGTGCACGGCGGCCTGCGCTACCTCCAGATGCTCGACTTCCACCTGGTGCGCGAGGCGCTCACCGAGCGCGACCTGCTCATCACCAAGCTCGCCCCGCACCTGGTCAAGCCCGTGAGCTTCCTGTACCCGCTGGAGAACCGCGTCTGGGAGCGCGCGTACGTCGGCGCAGGCGTCGCGCTCTACGACACGCTCGCCACCGTCTCGGGCTCGCGCCGCGCCATGCCGATCCACCGCCACCTCAGCCGCAAGGGGATGGAACGCCTGTTCCCGGACCTGCGCCACGACGCCGCGATCGGCGCCGTGCGCTACTGGGACGCGAGCGTCGACGACGCGCGCCTCGTGGCCACGCTCGTGCGCACCGCGGTCTCGTACGGCGCGCACGCCGCCTCCCGCACACAGGTCGTCGCGCTGCAGACGACGACGGGCGGCGCGGTCAGCGGCGCCGAGGTGGTCGACCTGGAGACAGGCGAGCGGATCGACGTGCGCGCGCGGCACGTCATCAACGCGACCGGCGTGTGGACCGAGCAGACCGAGTCGCTCGCCGGCACCGAGGGCGGGCTGCGGGTGCTCGCCAGCAAGGGCATCCACATCGTCGTGCCGCGCTCGCGCATCTCCGGAGACACGGGCCTGATCCTGCAGACCGAGAAGTCGGTGCTGTTCATCATCCCGTGGAGCCGGTACTGGGTGATCGGCACCACCGACACGCCCTGGACCCAGGAGCTCACGCACCCCGTGGCCACCAGCGCCGACATCGACTACGTCATCGAGCACGCGAACACCGTCCTGTCGCGCCCGATCACGCGTGAGGACATCATCGGCACATGGGCAGGGCTACGCCCGCTGCTGCAGCCGGGCACCAAGGAGGGGACCTCGTCGGCCAAGGTGTCGCGCGAGCACACCGTCGCGTCGCCGACGCCGGGGCTCACGGTGATCGCCGGCGGCAAGCTCACCACCTACCGTGTGATGGCCAAGGACGCCGTCGACTTCGCGATCGGGTCGCGCGCCACGAGCCTGCCGTCGCTCACGCACGACCTTCCGTTGGTCGGGGCTGAAGGGCTCGCCGTGGTGCAGCGCCAGTCGCGGTCGATCGGGCAGAAGTACGGCTGGGACCGGCCGCGCATGGACCACCTGCTGCACCGCTACGGCTCGCTGCTGCACGAGATCACGGACCTGTGCGACGCGCGCCCCGAGCTGGCCGAACCGCTCAAGCACGCGCCCGCGTACATCGGCGCCGAGGCGCTGTACGCCGCGAGCCACGAGGGCGCGCTGCACCTCGACGACGTCCTGATGCACCGCACGAGGCTCAACTACGAGCAGGTGGACAAGGGCGTCGGCGCGCTCGAGGAGATCGCGGACCTCGTCGCGCCCGTCCTGGGCTGGGACGACGAGACCCGCCAACGCGAGATCGACGCGTACCGGGCCCGAGCCGAGGCCGAGGAGGCCGCCGCGCACGAGCTCGACGACGAGTCCGCCGAGCAGGTCCGCCTGCGCGCCGCGGACCTGGCCCCGCTGGAGCCGCTCGCGACCTGACAGAGCCACCCCGAGCCGCCGCCGCCGGAACCGACGACGACGCCCACAACTCCCCGCGGCCCCGCGGGGCGCACGTGACAAAGATGTCCGTCAGGAAGGGGAAAGACCGTGAGCTCACTGATGCAACAGGCGTTCTGGTCCGAGATCCTCGGCACCGGGATGCTGGTGCTGCTCGGCTGCGGTGTGGTCGCCAATGTCATCCTCCCCAAGACCAAGGGGAACGGCGGAGGCTGGCTGCTTATCAACTTCGGATGGGGCCTCGCGGTCTTCTCCGGCGTGTATGTCGCCTTCAAGTCCGGGGCGCACCTCAACCCGGCGGTCACCGTCGGCCTGCTCACCGCGGACCAGCCGTTCTACGCCAAGTCGGAGGTCGGGCCCGCGGGCGCGGTCGAGATCACGGCGACGCTGGAGCCGACGTTCGAGAACGCGCTCTGGTACATCCTGGCCCAGCTGATCGGCGCGATCATCGGCGCGATCATCGTCTGGATCGCGTACAAGAAGCACTTCGACGAGGAAGCGCCCGCCGGGATCAAGCTCGCCGTCTTCTCCACCGGGCCCGAGCTGCGCAGCTACGCGTGGAACTTCGTCACTGAGGTCATCGGCACCTTCGTGCTGGTGTTCGTCATCCTCTCGTTCGGCCCGTCCCCGTCCGGCCTTGGCCCGCTCGCGGTCGCCCTCCTCGTGGTGGGCATCGGCGCCAGCCTCGGTGGCCCCACCGGGTACGCCATCAACCCAGCCCGTGACCTGGGCCCGCGCATCGCGCACACCTTCCTGCCGATCCCCGGCAAGGGCAAGTCCGACTGGGGCTACTCCTGGGTCCCGGTGTTCGGCCCGATCGTGGGCGGCGTGCTCGGCGGCCTGCTCGCGACCGCCTACGTCCTCTAGCCCCCACATCCGCACTCCAGCTCTCCGAAAGGCAACGCAATGCCCGACACGCAGTACGTCCTTGCCATCGATCAAGGCACGACGAGCACCCGCGCGATCGTGTTCGACCACGGCGGCCAGATCGTGGCCACGGGCCAGAAGGAGCACGAGCAGATCTTCCCGAGGGCCGGTTGGGTGGAGCACAACCCGTCGGAGATCTGGGACAACACCCGCGAGGTCGTCGGCCTCGCGCTCGCCAAGGCCAACCTCACGGCCAAGAGCATCGCGGCGGTGGGCATCACCAACCAGCGCGAGACCGCGGTGGTGTGGGACCGCAAGACCGGCAAGCCGGTCTACAACGCGATCGTCTGGCAGGACACGCGCACGCAGAAGATCGCCGACGAGCTGGGGGCGCTCGGCGGCGGCGCGGAGCGGTACAAGGCCCAGGTCGGCCTGCCGTTGGCCACGTACTTCTCCGGCCCGAAGATCCGTTGGATCCTCGACAACGTCGACGGCGCCCGTGAGGCGGCGGAGCGCGGCGACCTCGCGTTCGGCAACACCGACTCGTGGGTGCTGTGGAACATGACGGGTGGCGTGGACGGGGGCGTGCACGTCACGGACGTGACGAACGCGTCGCGCACCATGCTCATGAACCTGGACTCCTTGAGCTGGAACGAGGACATCGCCGCGGAGATGGGCATCCCGGTGTCGATGCTCCCGGAGATCCGGTCGTCGTCGGAGGTGTACGGCGACGACCGTGAGGGCGGCCTGCTCGCGGGCGTCCCGATCTCCGGCATCCTCGGCGACCAGCAGGCGGCCACGTTCGGGCAGGCCTGCTTCGAGGTGGGGCACGCCAAGAACACGTACGGCACGGGCAACTTCATGCTGCTCAACACCGGCACGTCGCCGGTGCCGTCGAAGAACGGCCTGCTCACGACGCTCTGCTACAAGATCGGCGACCGTGACGCGGTGTACGCCCTGGAGGGCTCGATCGCGGTCACCGGCTCGCTCGTGCAGTGGCTGCGCGACAACCTGGGGATCATCTCGTCGGCGCCCGAGATCGAGGAGCTGGCCAAGTCGGTCGAGGACAACGGCGGCGCGTACTTCGTGCCGGCGTTCTCGGGCCTATTCGCGCCGTACTGGCGGGCGGACGCGCGCGGCGCGCTCGTCGGCCTCACGCGGTACGTGAACAAGGGCCACATCGCGCGCGCGGCGCTGGAGGCCACGGCCTTCCAGACGCGTGAGGTGCTCGACGCGATGAACGCCGACTCGGGCGTGGACCTGTCCGAGCTCAAGGTCGACGGCGGCATGGTGGCCGACGAGACGCTCATGCAGTTCCAGGCCGACATCCTGGGCGTCCCGGTGATCCGCCCGAAGGTCGCCGAGACCACCGCGCTGGGCGCCGCGTACGCGGCGGGCATCGCGGTCGGGTACTGGTCCGGCGAGCAGGACGTCATCGACAACTGGGCCGAGGACAAGCGCTGGTCGCCGGACATGGACGCCGGCGAGCGTGACCGCCAGTACCGCCTGTGGAAGAAGGCCGTCACGAAGACCTTCGACTGGGTCGACGACGACGTGAGCTGACCCGGGGAGCAGCGTCGGCTGGTCCCCCAGAGCTCAATGAACCGATGGATGTGCGACACGCCGCCACGACGGCGGCGTGTCGCACATTCATGCGTTCACCGAACGGGCAAGCGGCGGTGAGCACGAGCTCGGGGCCCCGTGCGGCGGGCGGGTAGCCTGCCCGGGTGCTGCTTGCCACCTGGAACATCAACTCGATCCGCGCCCGCGTCGAGCGGGCCACCGCTTTCCTCGAGCGGACGGGCGTGGACGTCCTCGCGCTGCAGGAGACCAAGTGCAAGGACGACCAGTTCCCGCACGAGGCGTTCGAGGCGCTCGGGTACGAGGTCGCGCACGTGGGCCACAGCCAGTGGAACGGCGTCGCGATCGTCTCCCGCGTGGGCATCGAGGACGTCGAGGTCGGCTTCCCCGGGATGCCCACCTGGGGCGACCCCGCGGCAGCCGAGGCCCGCGCTATCGGCGCGACCTGCGGCGGCGTCCGTGTGTGGAGCCTGTACATCCCCAACGGCCGCGAGATCGACGACCCGCACTTCACGTACAAGCTGCAGTGGCTCGACGCGCTCGAGCACGCCGCGGGCGGCTGGCTCGAGCAGGACCCGCAGGCGCAGGTCGCGCTCGTCGGGGACTGGAACATCGCGCCGTTGGACACCGACGTGTGGGACATCGACTACTTCGCCGGCCGCACACACGTGACCCCGGCCGAGCGCGACGCGTTCGCGGCGATCAGCGCCGCCGGGTACACCGAGGTCTCGCGCGTCCACCTGCCCGGCGAGCACACCTACACCTACTGGGACTACCAGCAGCTCAGGTTCCCCAAGAACAAGGGCATGCGCATCGACCTCACCTATGCCAGCCCGGCGCTCGCGGCGCGCGTGCAGGGCGTGCGGATCGAGCGCGACGAACGCAAGGGCAAGGGCCCGTCCGACCACGTGCCCGTCGTGTTGGACGTCCGCTAGTTTCCACGCATGACCGCGCCCGACTACTCCTACCCCGAGGCCCACTACGCCGGCTGGCAGCCCGAGCCCGAGCCGCGCGGGCGCCGGCGCGGCCTGGTGATCGCCGGCATCGTCGTCGGAGCCGTGGCGACGATCGCCGTGGCCGCCGCGGTCGTCGCGGCCACGACCAGCTGGCGCCCCGACGCCGACCGGCTCACGGGCGACGTCGCGCACGAGCAGACCGTGGACGCGGCCGCGCTCGGCGCGGGCGTGTGCCTGAAGGAGCTGCCCGACGACGGCGCCGTCGACACGGTCACGGCCGTGCCGTGCGCGCAGCCGCACGAGGCCAAGGTGGTCAGCGAGTACGACTTCGGCGCCGCCGTGTGGCCCGGCCAGGAGAAGGCCGACGCGCGCGTCGCGCGATCGTGCCTCCTCACCGACGACGAGCGCGAGTCGTCACGGACCGTGACGTGGGCGCCCACCGAGGAAGGCTGGGACGACGGCGACCGGCTGGGCCTGTGCCTCGTCGTCGGCACTGACCCCACCGGCCCCCTCTGACTCCTGCCCGGGCCAGCGTCTCTAGATCGGCGTCACCGCCGCGGTCGCGAGCCGCTCGTCGTCGCCCGTGACCAGGCATGTCGTCTCCTCGTTGAGACTGATCGCGGGGGAAGAAACTTTCTCTCAACCTTGTGCCACGCAGACCGTAGAGTTTCTGCCTAGATGCCGTCACCGAATCCGAGGGCTGGCCGAAAGAACCTATCGTTACCAGCCGATACGCTGCGAAAGGAGACGGTCGATGGAGACCGCAGAACGCACGACAATTGCGCAGATTGCCCAACTCGCGGGCGTGTCGGTGCCCACCGTGTCGAAGGTGTTGAACGGCCGAGAAGGCGTTTCGACGGGCACTCGCGACACGATCCTTGCGCTGCTCGACGAACACGGTTACCGCCGCCGGGGTGGCAGCAAGCGCAAGTCGGTCGGCCTCATCGACCTCGTGATCCGCGACCTCTCGTCGCAGTGGGCCAACGAGCTCGTGCGCGGCGCCGAGGCCGAGGCGGCGCGCGCCGGAGCGGGCCTCGTCGTCACCGCGACCAACGGCCGGCGCCTCGGCAACCGCCACTGGCTCCAGCACATCGCGGCCCGCCGCACCGACGGCATCGTGCTGGTCGTCTCGGAGCTGCAGCCCGGCGCCGAGGACGAGCTGCGCCGCCTCAACACGCCCTTCGTCCTCGTCGACCCCGCCGGAACGGGCGACCCCACGCTCCCCACCGTGGCGGCCACCAACTGGTCGGGCGGCGTCGCCGCCACCGAGCACCTCCTGGGCCTGGGGCATCGCCGCATCGGCATCATCACCGGCCCCGAGGACGTGGCGTGCGCGCGCGACCGCCTCGACGGCTACCGTTCCGCGCTGCAGCGCGCCGGCGTCGCGATCGACGAGTCCCTGGCGCGGTTCGGCGACTTCCACGTGGACGGCGGGCGCGTCGGCGCGGAGTCGCTGCTCTCGCTCCCCCAGCCCCCCACGGCGATCTTCGCGGGGTGCGACGAGCAGGCGTACGGCGTGTACGAGGCCGCGCGGCAGCGCGGGATGACTGTGCCCGACGACCTGTCCGTCGTCGGCTTCGACGACGTCGCGCTGTGCACCTGGGTGCAGCCGCACCTCACGACCGTCCGGCAGCCGCTGTACGAGATGGCCCGCGAGGCGACGCGCCTGGTCCTGGACCTGGGCCGCGCCGACCGCACGGGCGTCCCCCGCATCGAGCTCGCGACGAGCCTGGTGGTCCGCGGCTCCACCGCCCCCTTCCCCCCGCTCTAGCCCGCCCCGGCCCCGTAGGCCGTCCCGCCCAAGGCCGCGAGCGTCAGGTGGTCAGCCCTCCAGGCGGCGGCTATCCGATGCTCGACGCGACGAACACCGGCTGGCCCTCCCTGGCCGACCGTGACCTCCCAGCAGCCACCCTGACCTGGACCTTCATCGCACACCCACCGTCAAGGACTCGCCGACGAGGTCGACCTCGACCTGCTGGCCGTCCTTGAGGTCGCCGGACAGGAGGGCGCGGGCCAGGCGGTCGCCGATCTCGCGCTGCACGAGCCGGCGCAGCGGCCGGGCGCCGTACGCCGGGTCGTAGCCCTCGAGCGCCAGCCACTCGCGTGCCGACGGGCTGACCAGCAGCGTCAGACGACGGTCGCGGAGTCGGCGCGCCAGTGCCTCGACCTGCAGGTCCACGATGTGCCCGATCTCGTCGAGCGAGAGCGCGTCGAAGAGCACGACGTCGTCGAGCCGGTTGAGGAACTCGGGCTTGAACGCCCCGCGCACGGCGCCCATCACGGCGTCGCGCTTGGCGTCCTCCGAGAGCAGCGGATCCACCAGGTACTGCGACCCCAGGTTGGACGTGAGCACCAGGATCACGTTGCGGAAGTCGACCGTCCGGCCCTGGCCGTCGGTGAGCCGCCCGTCGTCGAGCACCTGCAGCAGCACGTCGAACACCTCGGGGTGGGCCTTTTCCACCTCGTCGAGCAGCACCACGGAGTACGGGCGACGGCGGACGGCCTCGGTGAGCTGCCCGCCCTCCTCGTACCCGACGTATCCGGGGGGTGCCCCGACCAGCCGCGCGACCGAGTGCTTCTCCGCGTACTCCGACATGTCGATGCGGACCATGGCGCGCTCGTCGTCGAACAGGAAGTCCGCGAGCGCCTTGGCCAGCTCGGTCTTGCCCACGCCGGTCGGGCCCAGGAACAGGAACGAGCCCGTGGGGCGGTCGGGGTCGGAGATGCCCGCGCGCGCCCGACGAACCGCGTCGGACACCGCCGCGACCGCGGCGCGCTGGCCGATCAGCCGCTCCCCGATCACGTCCTCCATCCGCAGCAGCTTGGCCGTCTCGCCCTCGAGCATCCGGCCCGCGGGGATGCCGGTCCACGCGGACACGACCTCCGCGACCTCGTCGGGCCCCACCTTCTCGGCGATCATCGGCGTGCCGAGGGCGACGACCTCCTCGTCGGTCTCCAGTTCCGTGGCCTCCGCGTCGTGGATCTCCTCCTCCAGCGCCGGGATCTCGCCGTACTGGATGCGCGCGGCGGCGGCCAGGTCGCCGTCGCGCAGCAGGCGCTCGGCCTGGGACCGCAGTTCGTCGAGCCTCGCCTTGAGGTCCCCGACGAGGTTGTGGCCCGCCTTCTCCTTCTCCCACCGGGCGGTGAGCGCGGCGAGCTCCTCGCGGCGGTCGGCCAGGTCGGCGCGCAGGCGCTCGAGCCGGTCGCGGGACGCGGGGTCGTCGGACTCCGAGAGGACGACCTCCTCCATCTCCAGACGAGTGACCGCGCGCTGCAGCTCGTCGATCTCGACGGGCGACGAGTCGAGCTCCATGCGCAGGCGCGACGCGGCCTCGTCGACCAGATCGATGGCCTTGTCCGGGAGCTGGCGCCCGGTGATGTACCGGTCGGAGAGGGAGGCGGCCGCGACGAGCGCGGCGTCGGAGATCGTGACCTTGTGGTGCGCCTCGTACCGCTCCTTGAGCCCGCGCAGGATCGCGACGGTGTCCTCCACGGACGGCTCCCCGACGAACACCTGCTGGAACCGGCGCTCGAGCGCGGGGTCCTTCTCGACGCGCTCGCGGTACTCGTCGAGCGTCGTGGCCCCGACGAGCCGCAGCTCGCCGCGCGCGAGCATCGGCTTGAGCATGTTGCCGGCGTCCATCGCGCCCTCGGCGCCACCGCCCGCCCCGACGACCGTGTGCAGCTCGTCGATGAACGTCACCACCTCGCCGTCGGACGCCGTGATCTCCGCGAGCACGGCCTTGAGCCGCTCCTCGAACTCGCCGCGGTACTTGGCGCCCGCGACCATCGCCGCGAGGTCGAGCGCGACGAGGCGCTTGCCGCGCAGCGACTCCGGCACGTCGCCTGCGACGATGCGCTGCGCGAGCCCCTCGAC
>JAEWOA010000158.1 GCA_023461115.1 Actinomycetes bacterium | reverse complement strand
AGGTACTGGCTCAGGATCACCCCGGAGTTCCCGCGGGCCGCGAGCATCGCGCCGCGCGCGAAGGCCGCGAGCACCGCGCTGGCGCCAGCGCCGGCGGGGACGTCGCGCACCGCGTCGCGCCCACCGGCGAGCGTGAGCGCGGAGTTGGTGCCGGTATCCGCGTCGGCCACGGGGAACACGTTGACCGCGTCGATGCGTCCGCGCGCGTCGTCGAGCGCGGTGGCCGCCGCACGGGCCCAGGCGCGCGCCGCGGCCTCGTCGAGCACCACCCGCACCCACCTCCGACCGTCGTCCCGCCGCCATCGTCCTCGTCTGAGCGCGCCAGCGGTGCGCGCCGCGACGCGCGTGCGCCGAGTCACACCCTGCCCCATACCCCTGACATTTGGGCCGTCCGGGGGCCGTGGGCTAGTCTTGACCGTTGCCTGGCCAGTCCGGGCGCACCCGGGACCGCGAAAGAGCACGTCAGTCGCGTCCCCACCCACACTTCGCCGCGAAACCGCGGCGTGCCGTCAGGAACATCAGGAGAAGACCGTGGCTGCCACCTGCGACGTCTGCGCCAAGGGCCCGAGCTTCGGGCACAGCATCTCGCACTCGCACGTCCGCACGAAGCGTCGCTGGAACCCGAACATCCAGCGCGTCCGCGCGGTCGTCGCCGGGACGCCGAAGCGCCTCAACGTGTGCACCTCGTGCCTCAAGGCCGGCAAGGTCCAGCGCGCGATCTGAGCGAACGCCCACCAGAGTTTCACCGCAAGGCCCGCGAGGTTTGCCCTCGCGGGCCTTCGCGCGTTCCCTGACGTATGGCAATGTTTCCCCATGGCAGAGCAGCTCGACGAGGTGACCATCCGCGCGGCCAGCCCCGCCGACGCCCACTCGATCGCCGAGGTGCACGTGCGGTCCTGGCAGGAGGCGTACACCGGCATCGTGCCGTCCGAGTTCCTCGACTCGCTCGACGTGCAGCGCCGCACGGCCAACTGGACCCGCTTCCTCGCGGCGGGGCCAGACGACGGGGTCTACACGTGGGTGGCCGAGTCCGGCCCGCGGCTCGTGGGGTTCGTCAGCGTCGGGCCGAGCCGTGACGAGGACGCTGGCCGCGGCGACCGCGAGATCTACTCGATCTACCTCGATCCCGGCACCTGGGGGCATGGCGTGGCGCGCGAGCTCATGCGCACCGTGATCGCCGAGGTCGGCGACCGCACCGCACTGAGCCTGTGGGTCCTGGCCGACAACGAGCGCGCACGGCACTTCTACCGCCGCCACGGCTTCCAGGCGGACGGCGTGGAGCGGTACGACGAGATCGGCGGCGCAAGCCTCCTCGAGGTCCGCTACCGGCGCCGCTGAGCGCCCGACGCGGGGCCCCGTCAGCCGCCGAAGTGGTCCCAGCCGGGCCGCGCCGCCGGCGGCGCCCCGTCCACGAGCACCGGCGCCGAGCCGCCGTCGACGACACGCCCGATCGCCCGGAAGCCAGGGGGCAGCGCGGCGCCCGCCCCGAACGCCGCGAGCAGCCCGTGGTCCTCGCCACCCCCGAGCACCCAGTCCCACGGATCGACGTCCAGCCGCGCGGCGGCGTCGGCGAGCACGGCGACGTCGGCGGCGAGGGCCGAGCTCGCGAGGTCGACGACGACGCCGCTGGCGGCGGCCATCCGGCCCGCGTCGCGCAGCAGCCCGTCCGAGACGTCGAGCATCGCGGTGGCCCCGGCGTCGGCCGCGTCGCGGCCGAGACGCAGGGGCGCCTCTGGACTCAGGTACGCCGTGACGAGCCCACCGTCGTCCGCGGACTCGCCCGCCGTCAGGAGCGCGAGGCCGGCCGCCGAGCGGCCGAGCACCCCCGCGAGCGCGACGACGTCCCCCACGCGGGCGCCCGAGCGCAGCACCGGCGCCCGGCCCTCGAGGTCGCCGTGCGCCGCGACCGAGACGACGATCGAGTCCCCGCCCGAGAGGTCCCCGCCGACGACGCCCACGCCGAGCGGCCCGCACACCGCGGCCAGCCCGCGCGCGAACTCCTCCACCCAGGACACCGCGAGCTCGGGCGGCACGACCAGCGCCACCACGACGCTCGTCGGGCGCGCGCCCATCGCGGCGACGTCGGCGAGGTTCTGCACGGCGGCGCGGCGGCCGACGTCCTGGCCCGACGACCAGCGGCGGCGGAAGTGCCGGTCTTCGACGAGCACATCCGTGGTCACGACGAACCGCGCGTCCGGCGCCGCGACCACCGCGGCGTCGTCCGCGGGCCCCAGGATCGTGGAGTCGCCCGCGGGCAGCAGGGGGAAGATCCGGGCGAGCAGCTGCTGCTCGCTGAGGTGCCCCACCAGGACCGTGTCGTCGTCTCGCACCGGGACACGGTAGCGGCGCGCCGCACGGGCCACACGCGCCATGCGCGGCGTCACACCGCGACGGCGCCGACGTGCCCCGCGCAGTGGTTACCGTGGACGGGTGCCGACCAGCCCCCGCCGCCTACTCCTCGTCGCGCCGAGCCTCGTCGTGTGCGCCGCGCTCGCCGCGTGCGCGCACGCGGTCCCCACGCGCGCCGCGAAGCACGCGACCGACCCGGTGTGCGCGACCGTCATCCTGACGACGCCCGACGACCTGGGCGGCGGGCTCACGCGCCGCGACACCACCGCGCAGGCCACGACCGCCTGGGGCGACCCCGCGATCGTGCTGCGCTGCGGCATCGAGCCGCTCGGCCCGACGACCGACAAGTGCCAGCGCGTGGAAACCCCGGGTGGGCCGACGATCGACTGGGTGGTCGTCGCGAGCGACCCCGACGACGAGCAGGGCAGCGACTGGACGTTCACCACGTACGGCCGCGTCCCCGCGGTGCAGGTGACCGTGCCGGCCGAGGTCGCGCGCACGCACCCGAGCTCGCTGCTGGACAAGCTCGGGCCCGCGATCGCGAAGACCGAGCAGCGGCGCGAGTGCGTGTAGCGGGTCAGCGCCGCCTGCGCAGCACGTCCTTGAGCCGCGACATGCGATCGGCGGGCCGCGGCGCCGGGATGTCCTGCGGGTCGCGCGCGGGCAGCCGCACGATCTTGTCCTCGGGGATCCGCGGGTCGATCGCGGCGGCCAGCGCCTCGGGCGTGAGGCCGCGGAACATCGTCGGCTCGATCGCGACGGTGAAGCCGTCGGCGCCGATGAGCGTGCGCGCGCCGTCGGGGCGCGACTGCAGGATCACGCAGTCGGCGAATCGCACGGTCGACGCTCCCGCCGGGGTCACGAGGCTGGCGCCGTCGGGCCCGATCACGAGCGAGTCCTCGCCGTCGGCGTACGCGTAGCTGGTCCCGGTGACCGCGTCGGCCGACCACGCGGGGGCCGGCGCCACGCCCGCCCACTCGAGGCCCCGGGTCGGGATCTGCAGGAGCGCGTTCGACCACACCTGCTCGGCCGCGGCCCGGACCGCCTCGGGAGTCACCGACTCGTAGCGTTCCCTGGCCTCGCCCACACCTGCGATGTCCCCTCCCCACAGCAGCTCGAGCACGTTGGTCGGCAGCGACCGGGCGCCCGGGTGGGGCAGGTCGAGGCTCGTGAGCGCCTGCTTGCGCACCAGCTCGAACTCGGCCTCGTCGATCGGGACACGCCGCAGCGACGCCATCGTGTCGACGAACGCCCCCAGCGCGGCCTCGCGGTGGTCCGGCAACGCGTCCGCATACGCCCGCAGCGAGGCGCGCGTGGCGGACCACGGCGTGTAGTCGGCGTCCGCGGTGTAGGAGAAGCCGCCCTCCTGGCGCAGATCGCGGAACAGCGCGCGGCCGAGGTAGCGGGACAGGAACAGCGCCTCGGTGCTGCGCTCGCACACCGAGTCGAGCAGCACCACGCCGTCGCGGTGGCTGTAGTAGGCCGGCGTCTGCGTGAGGGTGGTGGGGGTGTCGGGCACCGGCATGCGGCGGCCCGCGGGCAGGTCGAGCGTGAGGCCCTCGGGGAGCGACTCCCCCGTCACGTAGAACACCGCGTTGTCCCGCGTGAAGTACGTGCTCGCCCACGCCTGCACCTGGTCCTCCGTCAGGCGCGCGAGGCCCAGCTCGGCGTACCCCGTCAGGCCCAGGCCCTGCGCGCCGTAGCGCCACAGCCGCGCGCTCTGCGCGGCTGCGTACGAGGTGTTGGCCGCCTCGGTGCGCAGGATCGTCTTCTCGGTCTCCAGGCGCCGCACCGGAAGCGCGCGCAACGCGGCGCACACCCCGGACATGAACCGCACGACGTCGTCCGCGTCACCCGTGACGTGGAAGTGCGTGTAGGTCTCGGTCGTCTGGCCGTTGTGGTGCAGCTCGGTGAGGTTCTGCTCGAACAGCGCCAGGTGCTCGACGAGGTGCGTGATCCCCCGGGTCGCCAGCGTCTCGTCGACGAACCCGACCCGGAACACCAGGCCCGCGGTGAGCGGGCCCGGCGCCGGCGCGTAGAGCGCGGGGACGCCGTCGACCAGCGCCCACTCGACGAGTCCCTGGGCGGGTGCGAGCGCGGCCGTGAGCGCGCCGGCGTCCCACCCTGCTGCCGTCGTCTGCGTCTGAGTCATCGAGCGCTCCTCTCCGCGGCGAACGCCTCATCCCGGCTCGCGACGTACACGGCGGACGGCTCGTCGTAGTAGCTCCAGAAGCTGCGCGCGCCCCGCCCCGCGAGCACGCGGAAGTGCGGCGCCGCGTGGCGGTCGTGGCCGCCCACCGAGAACGCGAGCGCGAACACGCTGTGCGCCGCGACCTCCTCGACGCCCAGGTGGGCGTCCTGGTGCCACACCGAGCGCAGCGCGGCCTCGACGAGCTCGTCGCGCACCTGCGCCGACGAGACGGGCGGCGCACCGGCGTCCCGCTCGATCGCACGCTCGAAGTGGACGATCGCGACGAGCGCGCCGCTCGGAGAGCCAGGGGCCGCGGCGGCGGCCTGCTCCCGTGCGAAGCCGAGCGCCTGCTCCCATGAGCCGCCCCACTTGGGGCACAGCCGCTGCAGCAGCTGCGCCTGCGCGGCCAGGTGGTGCGGGTGGTGCGCCGCGAGCCGGTCGTAGCGCCGCCGCGTCTCGCCGAGCCCCAGCTCGAGCCCGCGCGCGGTCATCAGGCGCGACGTCCACGCCGGCGCCAGGTCGGGCCGGTCCGCGCACACGTCGATCAGGAGCCGCTCGGCGCGCTCCAGGTGCTCGAAGAACATGTCGAACTGGCGCGCGCCGACCGTGCTCGCCCGTCCGCCGCCGCGCGCGTCCCACGCGAGCACGACCTCGCGGGCGCCGAGGACCGCCCGCGCGAGCACGTCGTCGGGCGCGTCGGCGACCACGCGCTCGAGGAGCCGCTCGATCCCGGGCTGGTCCGCGAGCATCGTGACCGCGAACGTCAACGCGTCCGCGGACGGGCAGTCGTCGAGCTTGCCGCGCACGCCGGGCCAGTCACCGTCGCGCGCCGCGTCCCGGATCGACGCGAGGCCGGGGACATACGCGCACGGATCCCACGTGACCTGGTCGGTGCTCGTGCGCGCCATCGCCACCTTCTCCGGGAGTTCGGGGCTCGGTTACCCCTGAGGCAGCACGCACGCTATCAACCGCGGCGGGTCCGGAACTCCGGATCGCCCTGCCGCGGCGAACACTCACCCAGTCGCGGCGTAGCCGCAGGTCAGCGCGGCTGCCAGGGCACACGCGCCAGCGTCAGCGCAGCCCGGTCGGGCGGGCCAGCGCGAGCTGGATCAGCTCGTCGACGAGCTCGGGGTACGCGATGCCCGTGGCCGCCCACATGCGGGGGTACATCGAGTACGGCGTGAAGCCCGGCATGGTGTTGATCTCGTTGACGACGACCTCGCCCGAGGGCGTCACGAACACGTCGACGCGCGCGATTCCCTCGCAGCCGATCGCCTCGAACGCCTCGACGGCGACCTCACGGATGCGCGCGATCACGTCGTCGGGCAGGTCCGCCGGGCACGCGAGGGTGACGGCGGCCTCGTCGAAGTACTTGGCCTCGTAGTCGTAGAACGCGTGCGTGTCGTCGGTCACGACGATCTCGCCCGGCAAGGACGCCCGCGCGCGCTCGCCGGGCCGCCCGCCGAGCACGCCGCACTCGATCTCGCGGCCGACGATCGCGGCCTCCACGATCACCTTGGGGTCGTGGCGCTGCGCCTCGGCGACGGCCGCGGGGAGGTCCGCGAGGTCGTCGACGCGCGAGATGCCGAGGCTCGAGCCGGCGCGCGCCGGCTTGACGAAGACCGGCAGGCCGAGCGCGGCGACACGCTCGGTCTGCCCGTGCGGGTCGCGCTCGAACGAGCCGGGCGTGAGCACAACGAACGGCGACACCGCCAGGCCGTTCCCCGCGAACACGACCTTCATCATGTGCTTGTCCATGCCGACCGCCGACGCGAGCACACCAGCGCCCACGTAGCGCACGTCCGCGAGCTCGAGCAGGCCCTGGAGCGTGCCGTCCTCACCGAACGGGCCGTGCAGCAGCGGGAACACCACGTCGACCTCGCCGAGCGCGCGTGGCACCGAGTCCGGCTCCGCGACCCGCACGGCGCGGTCGCCGACGTCCTGCGGCAGCAGCACGTGCGCCGCGGTGTCCTCGACCTGGGGGCGGCGCCCACCGGCGATCGACCAGTGGTCCGGGTCGTCGGCCGCGAGCACCCAGCGGCCCGTGGGCGTGATGCCGACCGGCACGACGTCGTAGCGGTCGCGGTCGATCGCGCGCAGCACGCCGCCCGCGGTCGCGCACGAGATCGCGTGCTCGCCCGAGCGGCCGCCGAACAGCACCATGACGCGCGGCTTGGGGCCGAGGGGTGCCGCGGCGGAGTCAACGGACGCGGCGGCGGGAGTGGAGTTCATCGCGGTCGACCCTACCCGCCGAGACCCCGCCAGCCGTGCCACGCGGGCCGCGTACCCTGGCGCCGTGAGCGACCAGGAGCCCCGCGACCAGCACCACGAGCACCCCGGCGCGGAGGCGGGCGAATACCGCCGGACGGCACCGGACGGGCACGCCCGGCTCGCTCGCTCGACGCTCGCGGTCGCGGCCGGTCGCCCGCACCGCGCCCAGGGCGCGCCGGTCAACCCGCCGGTCGTGCTGACGTCGACGTACTTCTCGCAGGGCGAGGTCCGCCCCGACGAGCCGTTCTACGCCCGCGCGGGCACCGAGACGTGGGAGCCGTTCGAGGCCGCGCTCGGCGCCCTGGAGGCCTCGACGAACGACGCGCTCGTCTTCTCGTCGGGCATGGCCGCGATCGCGGCGGCGTTCTCGCTCGTCCCCGCGGGCGGCCGTCTGGTGGTCCCCCGCCACGCGTACCAGCTGACCCTCGGCTACGCGCGTGACCTGGCCGAACGCTCGGGCGTCCAGGTCGTGCCCGTCGACATCGCCGACACCGGCGCCGTCGTCGCCGCGGTGCGTGGCGACGAACGTCCGGCCGACCTGCTGTGGGTCGAGTCGCCCACCAACCCGATGCTCGAGGTCGCCGACCTGGCCGCGCTCGTCGAGGCCGCGCACGGCGTGGGCGCGCTCGTCGGAGTCGACAACACGTTCGCCACGCCGCTGGTGCAGCGCCCGCTCACGCTCGGCGCGGACCTCGTGATGCACTCGGTCACCAAGTACCTCGCCGGCCACAGCGACGTGGTGCTGGGCGCCGTGCTCGCGGACGACCCGGCGCTGCACGCGCGGCTGCGGGCCTACCGCACGACGCACGGGGGCGTCGCGGGCCCGTTCGAGGTGTGGCTCGCGCTGCGCG
>JAEWOA010000157.1 GCA_023461115.1 Actinomycetes bacterium | reverse complement strand
GACGTGGACGGCGCGCTCGTCGGGGCCGTCGACGCCGTACCAGACCGCGCGGTCGCCGCTCACGAGGTCGACCGCGAGCTCGTCGGCGGACCCGACGACGACGCGGTTGCGCACGGGCTCGACCGCGAGCACGTAGCGGGGCTTGCCGTCGGCCGCGGGCCGCCCGATCGCGAGCCCGCGCCGCTGCCCGACGGTGTAGGCGTACGCGCCGTCGTGCGTGCCGACCACGGCGCCCGACGCGTCGACGATCTCGCCGGGCCGCGAGCCCAGCCGGTCCCGCAGGAAGCCTTGGGTGTCGCCGTCGGCGACGAAGCAGATGTCGTAGGAGTCGGGCTTGGCGGACACCGAGAGCCCGCGTGCGGCGGCCTCGGCGCGGGTCTGCTCCTTGGAGACGACGTCGCCGAGCGGGAAGATCGACCGCTCCAGGCGCTCGGGCCCCATCACGGCGAGCACGTACGACTGGTCCTTGGCGGCGTCGCGCGCGCGGTGCAGCTCACGGCCGGCGGGGCCCTCGACGACGCGCGCGTAGTGCCCGGTGCACACGGCGTCGAACCCGAGCGCGAGCGCGCGGTCGAGCAGGGTCGCGAACTTGATGTGCTCGTTGCACCGCACGCACGGGTTGGGGGTGCGGCCCGCGGCGTACTCGGACAGGAAGTCCGCGACCACCGTCTCCTCGAACCGCTCGGAGAGGTCCCACACGTAGTAGGGGATGCCGAGCACGTCCGCGGCGCGGCGCGCGTCCCCCGCGTCCTCGATCGAGCAGCAGCCGCGCGAGCCGTTGCGGAACTGGTCGCGCGTGCGGGACAACGCCATGTGCACGCCGACGACGTCGTGCCCGGCGTCGACAGCCCGCGCGGCCGCCACGGCGCTGTCGACGCCTCCGGAGAGCGCCGCGAGGACCCGCATCACACGCCCCCCGCCGCGTACGCCAGGCCAGCGGCGCGGGCGCGCTCGAGCACGCCCGGCAGGGCCGTGAGCAGCGCGTCGACGTCGTCATCGGTGGACGTGTGCCCGAGCGAGAACCGCAGGGCGCCGCGCGCGGTGTCCTCGGGGACGCGCATCGCGAGCAGCACGTGCGACGGCCGCGGCACGCCCGCCTGGCACGCCGAGCCCGTGGACGCCTCGACGCCCGCGGAGTCCAGCAGGTACAGCAGCGAGTCGCCCTCGCAGCCGGGGAACGTGAAGTGCGCGTTGGCGGGCAGCCGCCGCCCACCGGGCTCGGGTCCGCGCAGCACCGCGTCGGGGGCGATCGCCCGCACCCCGGCCACGAGCCGGTCCCGCAGCGCGCCCACGCGCGCGGCATGCTCGGGCTGCACGCGCACCGCCTCGTCGAGCGCGGTGGCGAACGACGCGATCGACGCGACGTCCAGCGTCCCCGAGCGCACGCCGCGCTCCTGCCCACCGCCGTGCTGCACGGGCGTCAGGTCCAGTCCGCGCCGGGCGAGCAGCGCGCCCACGCCGCCGGGGCCGCCCACCTTGTGGCCGCTGACGGTCATGGCGTCGAGCCCGCTCGACGCGAAGTCCACAGGCGCCTGCCCGACTGCCTGCACCGCGTCCGAGTGCACGGGGACGCCGTGCCGGCGGGCGAGCGCGACGACGTCGCGCACCGGCTGCAGCGCGCCCACCTCGTTGTTCGCCCACATCACCGAGACGAGCGCCACCTGCTCGCCGTTCTCGTCGAGCTCGGCCGCGAGCGCGTCCAACTCCACGACGCCCTGGGCGTCGACCGGCAGCAGCACCAGCTCGGCGCCCGTGTGCTCGGCCATCCAGAACGCGGGGTCGAGCACTGCGTGGTGCTCGACTGCCGACACGACGATCCGCCGCTTGCCCGGATCCACGGTCCGGCGGGCCCAGAACAGCCCCTTGACCGCGAGGTTGTCGGCCTCCGTCCCGCCCGACGTGAAGACCACCTCGCTCGGCCGCGCGCCCAGCGCCGCGGCCGCCGTCTCGCGCGCCTCCTCGACCGTCCGGCGCGCCGCGCGGCCCGAGGCGTGCAGGGACGAGGCGTTGCCGGTGCGCGTCGCGTGCTCGACGAGGACGCGCGCGGCCGCCGGGAGCATGGGCGTGGTCGCCGCATGGTCCAGGTAGGCGTTCACCCGGCCAGTGTACGAAGCACTGGTCACGTGTCCGGATCTGCGCCGCGTCGACCCGCGAACCGACCGGCGCGCGCAGGGCGTTACCTGGCAGTATGTGCGCGTGAGTGCCGACGACGAGGTCATCGCGCTGCCGCCCGCGTTCAGCGGCCAGCGGCTCGACTGGCGCGACCTGCCGCGGCACGTGCGCGAGCGCATCTCGTCGCTCGCGGGCGCCCAGGTCACCGCCGAGACGAGCGCGACGAGCGGCTTCTCGCCCGGGTTCGCGGCGGTGCTCGAGCTCGCCGACGGGCGCGGCGTCTTCGTCAAGGCGGTCTCGTCGGAGCAGAACCCGGTCTCGCCGGACCTCGCGCGCCGCGAGATCGCGGTGGAGTCGGCGCTGCCGCCCGAGGTCCCGGCGCCGCGGCTGCTGTTCTCGCACGACGACGGCGAATGGGTCGTCCTCGGCTTCGAGGTGGCCCACGGCCGGTCCCCGGAGCTGCCGTGGCGCCCCGACGACCTCGGCGCGGTGCTCGACGCGCTCGCTCAGCTCGCGGACGTCGAGCCGCTGCCCGGGCACCGCCTGCCGCGCTCGGACGACCTGTTCGCCGACGACTACACGGGGTGGCGCAAGCTCGCCATGCTGCCCGACGACGAGCGCGCGCTGGTCGCCCAGCGCGCCGGCGAGCTCGGGCGGTGGGCCACCGACAACCTGGAGCGGCTGGTCGTCTGGGAGCAGGACGCCCCCGCGGCGATGGCGGGCGACGCGCTCGTGCACGGCGACCTGCGCGCGGACAACGTGATGATCGACCCCGACCATTCGCTGGTGTGGCTGATCGACTGGCCGCACGCGAGCGTCGGGGCGCCGTGGCTCGACCTCGCGTGCATGCTGCCGAGCGTCGCGCTGCAGGGTGGCGGCGACCCGGCGTCGATCTTCCGCTCGCACGTCTTGTCGGACGGCGTGTCCGACGACGAGCTGCGCGCGGTGCTCTCAGGGGTGTCCGGCTACTTCGTCTGGAGCAGCCTGCAGCCCGCGCCCCCGGGCATCCCGAACCTGCGCCGCTTCCAGGCGGCCCAGGGCATCGCGACGCTCCGGTGGCTGCGCGAGCTGGCCTGAGGCCGGCCCACAGCCCGTCCGGACCGCTGCTCAGCCCTTCAGTCGGCGCAACTCGGCCGAGGCCTGCGGGAGGACGGTCTTGAGGTCGCCGACGACGCCGAAGTCCGCGATCTCGAAGATCGGGGCGTCGGGGTCGCTGTTCACCGCGATGATCGTGCCGGACGCCTGCATGCCGCCGCGGTGGTGGACCGCGCCGGAGATGCCGGCCCCGATGTAGACGCGCGGGGAGATGGTCACCCCGGTCTGGCCGATCTGCGCGTCGTGGCCGATCCAGCCCTCGTCGGTGGCCACACGCGTGGCGCCCACGGCGCCGCCGAGCACGTCCGCGAGCTCGGCGACCTCGGTGAAGTCACCCTCGGTGCCGCGTCCGCCCGCGACGACGATGTGCGCGGAGCCCAGGTCGGGCCGTCCGCTGGCCGGCCGCTCGGTGCGCTCGACGACGCGCACGCGTTCGGCGGGCGCGGTGAACGCGTGCTCGGCGACGACCGTGGCCGCCGGCGTGGGCGCGGCCGACACCTGCACCGAGTTGGCCTTGAGCAGCACGACCGCGAGCGGCGCGCGCACCGCGGTCCGGGTGGTCCACGTGCCCGCGAACACGGTCTTGCCGGCCACGTAGGCGCCGTCGGCCACCGCGAGCGCGTCGGCGTCAGTGACGACCCCGGCGCCGGTGGCGACCGCGAGACGCGCCGCGACCTCCTTGTTCTCGAACGACGACACCGCGAGCACCAGGTCCGCGGCGGTCGCGTCCACGAGCGAGGCAAGGCCGGCGGCGAGCACGCCCGCCACGCGCATGTCGGCGTCGGTCGTCAGCACGTGCACGCGCGCGAGCCCGAGCTCGCCGAGCTCCGCGAGCGTGTCGTCGGACGGCGCGCCGCCCGCCCAAACGCCGTGCACGACGCCGTCGGCGGCGAGGTCGCGCGCCACGGTCAGCAGCTCACGCACGGGCGTGCGCAGCGTGCCCGGCTCGGAGTGGTCCAGCAGGACGAGGATGTCGCTCACGTTTCGCGTGCCCTTCTCAGACGAGCTTGTTCTCGACGAGGTACGCGGCAAGCCGCACGCCCGCGTCACCTGTGTCGTTGACGAGCACGCGGTCCTCGCGCGCGGGCCGAGGCGCGGCCTCGAGCACCTGCGTGCGCGCGCCCGCGGCGCCGACGGACGAGGGGTCGATGCCCAGGTCGGCCAGCGTGAGCGTCTCGACCGGCTTCTTGCGCGCGGCCATGATGCCCTTGAAGTTGGGGTACCGCGGCTCGTTGGCCTGGTCCGTCACGGACACGAGAGCGGGCAGCTCGGCCTCGAGCACCTCGCTCGCGTGGTCCAGGTTGCGCCGGACGCGGACGGTCTGGCCGTCCACCGTGACCTCGGCCGCGAGCGGCAGCGCCGCGACGTCGAGGAACGCCGCGAGCGCGGCCGGCACCAGCGACGTGAGCCCGTCGAGCCCGGCCATCCCGGTCACCACGAGGTCGGCGCCGCCCAGGTGCTGGATCGCGGCGGCCAGCACGCGCGCGGTGCCGATCGCGTCGGACCCCGCCACCGCGTCGTCGAGCACGTGGACGGCCGAGTCGGCGCCCATCTGCAGGCCCTTGCGCACCGCGTCGACCGCGTCGTCGGGGCCGACAGTCAGCGCGACGATCTCACCCTCGCCGGCCGCCTCGACGAGCGCGAGCGCCGCCTCGAGCGCGTTCTCGTCGAGCTCGTTGAGGGTGCCGTCACCCCCGTCGCGCACCGTGCGGCCGTCGGCGCCGAGCGCGCGGTCGGACTGGATGTCGGGCACGTGCTTCACACAGACCACGATTCTCACGCCCGGAACGTTACTAGCGCCCACGCACGTAGCCCCCCGCCCGGTCCGTCCCTCGGACGCCCGCGCGCGCCCGACTCTCCCGCCTGCGCGGCGGCTTGGGACGTCCACCCTGCCCGCGAAGGCCCGTCCTCCCGCACAATGGCACCGTGAGCCCCCGCCCAGCCGCCCGCCCGCCACGTCTCGGCGTGCATGTGACGGATGCCGGCGTGGAGGTGGCGGTGGTCGCGACACACGCGCAGGCGGTGGACCTGTGCGTGTTCGACGCCGAGGGCCGCGAGCGCCGCGTGCGCCTGTCCGGCCCCCGGCACGGCGTGTTCAGCGCGCGTGTGCCCGGCGTCAGGGCGGGCGACCGGTACGGGTTCCGGGTGCACGGCACGTGGGACCCCATCCAGGGGCTGCGGCACAACCCGACCAAGCTGCTGGTGGACCCGTACGCGCGGGGCCTGTCCGGCGAGATGACCTACGGGCCCGCGACCTACGGGCACGTCGTCGACCGCTCCCTGCACGGAGACGTCTACGGCCCGGCGGACGGGCGTGACTCGGCCGGCCTGGTGCCGTACTCGGTGGTCGTCGACACGCGGGACCTGCCCGGCCCGGACCCCGCCGCGAACCGCCCTTGGGTGCCGTGGGAACGCTCCGTGATCTACGAGGCGCACGTGCGCGGCTTGACCATGCTGGGCACGCTGGTGCCCGACGAGGTGCGCGGCACGTATGCCGCGCTCGGCCACCCGGCGGTGCTCGACCACTTGCTCGGCCTCGGCGTCACGGCCCTCGAGCTGCTGCCGATCCACGCGTCGGCCTCCGAGCCGCACCTCGTCGCGCGCGGGCACGTGAACTACTGGGGCTACTCGACGCTCGGCTTCTTCGCGCCCGAGCCGCGGTACGCGACCGCCGCGGCGCGCCGGGCGGGCGCCGCCGCGGTGCTCGACGAGGTACGCGGCGCGGTCCACGCGCTGCACGAGGTCGGCATCGAGGTGCTGTTGGACGTGGTCTACAACCACACCAACGAGGGCGGCGCGCCCGGCCAGCACGTGTCCTGGCGGGGCTTGGACAACACGATGTACTACGCGCACGACGGCAACGTCCCCGCGACGTACGCCGACTTCACCGGCACGGGGAACACCCTGGACTTCCGGCGGCCCGAGGTCGTGCGGATGACGCTGGACTCGCTGCGCTACTGGGCCGAGGTGGTCGGGGTCGACGGCTTCCGCTTCGACCTCGCGGTCACCCTCGCGCGCGGTCCGGACGGGTTCGACCCGGGGCACCCGCTGCTCGTCGCCGCGGGAGCGGACCCCGCGCTGCACGGGCTCAAGCTCGTCGCGGAGCCGTGGGACGTGGGCCCGGGCGGCTGGCGCACGGGCCAGTTCCCGCTGCCGTGGGCCGAGTGGAACGACCGTTTCCGCAACGCGACCCGCTCGTTCTGGCTCGCGGACCCGGCGCGCGCGGCGCACGGCCTGCCGGGCCACCGGGTGCGGGACCTGGCGACGCGGTTGTCAGGCTCGGTGGACCTGTTCGGGCACTCGGACCCGCAGCTGATCCGCGGCCCGCAGGCCTCGGTCAACTTCGTCACCGCGCACGACGGCTTCACGCTCGCGGACCTGGTGGCCTACGACCACAAGCACAACCTCGCCAACGGCGAGAACAACCGCGACGGCTCCGACGACAACCGCTCGTGGAACCACGGAGTCGAGGGCGAGATCGCCCCCGACTCGCCGGCCGCGGACATCGCGCCGCTGCGCCGCCGCTCGACGCGCAACCTGCTGGCGACGCTCGCGATCGCCGCGGGCACGCCCATGATCACCGCGGGCGACGAGATCGCGCGCAGCCAGGGCGGCAACAACAACGCCTACTGCCACGACGACGAGACCACGTGGGTCGACTGGGACCTGACCCAGACCCAGCGCGAGCTGTTGGCGACGACCCGGTGGCTCTTCGCGCTGCGCCGCGACCATCCCGCGCTGCGGGCGGGCCGCTTCTACACCGGGCGACCGCGCGGCGCGCACGGCCGCCCCGACCTGGGCTGGTTCGACGCGTGGGGGGCCCCGCTGGACCACGCCCGCTGGCACGACCCGTCGATGCGGACGCTGCAGATGCTCCGGGTCGCGGACGCCGAGCCGAACGGCAGCTCGTCGGCGGGCGCGGGCGGCGAGGCGCGCGACGACGTCGCGCTCATCGTCATCAACGGCGCGCTCTCGGCGGTCGACGTGGTGCTCGCGGGCAATGCCGGCGACCGGTGGCGCCTGGCGTGGGACTCGGTGTGGGAGCACCCGGACGAGCAGCGTTCGTCGGCGATCGCGGGAGCGCTCCACGCCGCGGCGGGCGACCTCACGGTGCTGGAGCCACTCTCGATGCGGGTGTTCCTGCTCGAGCCGCACTGACGGCCCGCGGGCGCGGCCGGGACCTCTGGCCCTCGACTGCGCAGGCGCAGCCGCGATGCTGGTGCCATGCCAGGTGCCGTGGTGGTGTTCGAGTCGATGTTCGGCTGCACCCAGTCGGTCGCCGAAGCGGTGGGCGCGGGCCTCGCGTCGTGCGGCGTGGCAACGGACGTGGTGGAGGTCGGGCGCGCCGACGAGCTGTCCGCGCTGGTCAAGGCGGCGAGCCTGCTCGTGGTCGGCGCCCCGACCCACATGCGCGGCATGAGCACGCCGCGGACGCGCGCGCTCGCGCGGGGCCGCGGGGACCTCGTCTCGGGAGACGTCGGAGTGCACGAGTGGCTCGACGCGCTGCCCGGGCTCGACGACCGCGCGGCCGCGGTGTTCGACACGCGGCTGCGCTCGCGGTTCGCGGGCTCGGCGGGGGTGCGGATCGAGCGCGTGCTGCGCAAGCACGGCGCGCGCCTGGTCGCGCCCGTGCAGGCGTTCACGATCGACCACGCCGAGGGCGGCGACGAGGCGCTCGACCCCGCCCAGGTGGACCTGGCGTTCGCGTGGGGCTGCTCGCTCGCGGGGCGTTGACGCCCGCCCACTGAACCCGCCGACGGCGCCGGGTCTTTCTGGACGCGCGTCCAGACACGTACCCTGCCCCCATGGACACCCACGACGTCGTGGTCATCGGCGCGGGCCTCGCAGGCCTCGTCGCCACCGCCGAGCTCACCGCGGCCGGTCACCGCGTGCTCCTGCTGGACGCGGAGAACGCCGCCTCGCTGGGCGGGCAGGCGTTCTGGTCGTTCGGCGGGCTCTTCATGGTCGACTCCCCCGAGCAGCGCCGGCTCGGAGTCAAGGACTCGCCGGACCTCGCGCTGGCCGACTGGCTGGGCTCCGCGGACTTCGCGTCCGACGGCTCGGACCGTTGGGGCCGCGCGTGGGCCGAGGGCTTCGTCGAGTTCGCGGCGGGCGACCTGCGGCCGTGGCTGCACGCCCAGGGCGTGCGCTGGTTCCCGCTCGTGCAGTGGGCCGAGCGCGGGGGCTACCTCGCGGGCGGCCACGGCAACTCGGTCCCGCGCTTCCACGTCACGTGGGGCACCGGCCCGGGCATCTTGGAGCCATTCGTCCGGTCGCTGCTGTCGGCCCGCGAGCGCGGGCTCGCCGACGTCCGCTTCCGCCACCGCGTCACCGAGCTTGTCACCACAGACGGGCGCGTGACGGGCGTGCGCGGCGACGTCCTGGCCGACGACGGCGTCGAGCGCGCCGTGCCGTCGTCGCGCGAGGTCGCCGGGCAGTTCGAGTTCGCGGCGCAGCACGTGGTGATCGCGACCGGCGGCATCGGCGCCAACCACGATCTGGTGCGGGCGACCTGGCCCTCGTCGGCGGGCAAGCTGCCGTCGAACATGCTCTCGGGCGTGCCGGACCACGTGGACGGCTCGGGTATCGCGGCGGGCCGTGCCGCGGGCGCCGCGGTGGTCCACGAGGACCGCATGTGGCACTACCCCGAGGGCATCACCAACCACTCGCCGGTGTGGTCCGAGCACGGCATCCGGATCCTGCCCGGGCCCTCGTCGCTGTGGCTCGACGCCGACGGCAACCGTTTCCCCGTGCCACTGTTCCCGGGCTTCGACGCGCTGGGCGCGCTGCAGCACATCACGAGCCGCGGCGACGACCACTCGTGGTTCGTCCTGGACAAGACGATCCTCGGCTCGGAGTTCGCGCTCTCGGGCTCGGAGCAGAACCCCGACCTCACGGGCAAGAGCGTGCCGCTGCTGTTGCAGCGCGTGCTCCCGGGCGCGGTCGGCCCGGTCGAGAAGTTCGCGGAGGAGTCCGAGGAGTTCATCTGGGCGGACACGCCCGCCGAGCTCGCGGAGCGCATGAACGCGCTCACGGGCGAGGGCCGGATCGACGCCGAGCAGCTCGAGCGCATCATCGTCGACCGGGACCGCCAGGTGGCCGCGGGCCTGGCCAAGGACTTGCAGGTCGTCGCGACCGCGCAGGCCCGCAAGTACGTCGTCGACAAGGTGATCCGCGTGGCCAAGCCGCACCGCCTGCTGGACCCCAAGCACGGCCCGCTGCTCGCGGTCCGGCTCAAGGTGCTCACGCGCAAGACGCTCGGCGGCCTGCACACCGACCTCGAGGGCCGCGTGCTGCGCCCCGACGGCGAGGTGCTGCCGGGCCTGTGGGCGGTGGGCGAGGCCAGCGGATTCGGCGGCGGCGGCGTCCACGGCCACCGCGCGCTGGAGGGCACGTTCCTGGGCGGCTGCCTGTTCACAGGCCGCACGGCCGGCCGCGCGCTGTCCACCACCCTGTAACCCGGCCACCACCGGACCGGGTCCGGCCGCGTGAATCGCGTCCTGTGACACACGTCCGCGCGGCGCTGCGGATGCCTGGGGGTGGGACTGGTCGGTAGGTTCGGGAACTGTGACGACCTCCCCCGCAGGCCGGCGCCGTTCGCCAGTCGCGCAACCGGCCCACCCTCTCGCCACGCATGCGCAGGCGGCCACGTCGGCCGCGACACCGACGCCCATGGGCCGGATCCCGATCGTCGACGTGCAGCCCGTCGCGGAAGCGGGCCGGTTCCCCGCCAAGGCCGTCCCCGGCGAGGCCGTGCCGATCCGCGCGACCGTGTTCCGCGAGGGCCACGACGCGGTGTCGGCGACCGCGGTGCTGGTGGACCCCGACGGCGCCGACCACGCGAGCGTGCCGATGCGGGACATCGCGCCGGGCCTGGACCGGCTCGAGGCGCTCGTCGTCCCGGACCGCGTGGGCGAATGGACGTTCCGTGTCGAGGGCTGGTCCGACCCGTACGCCACGTGGGCGCACGACGCGGCGATCAAGGTGAAGGCCGGGATCGACGTCGAGCTCATGCTCACCGAGGGCGCGGTGCTGCTCGCGCGCGCCGCGGACCGTGCGGGCGCCACGCCGGACGAGCCGCGGATGCCCGACGACGACGCCGCGACGCTGCGTTCCGCGATCGACCGCCTGCACGACACGCACGCCGACCCGGCCTCCCGCCTGGCGGCGGCGCTGGGCGACGACGTCCGGCGCGCGCTCGCCCGCACCCCGCTGCGCGACCTGGTCACGCGCTCCGAGGCCTACCCGCTGCGCGTCGACCGTCGCCTGGCGCTCACCGGCGCCTGGTACGAGATCTTCCCGCGCTCGCACGGCGCCACATTCGACGAGCGCACGCAGTCGTGGCGCACGGGCACGCTGCGCACGGCGGCCGACGAGCTGCCGCGCATCGCGCGCCTGGGCTTCGACGTCGTGTACCTGACGCCGATCCACCCGATCGGCTCGACGAACCGCAAGGGCCGCAACAACTCGCTCGCCGCGCTGCCGGGCGACCCGGGCTCGCCGTACGCGATCGGCTCGGAGGCCGGCGGCCACGACGCGATCGACCCGAGCCTGGGCACGTTCGAGGACTTCGACGCGTTCGTCGCCCGCGCTCGCGAGCTCCACCTGGAGGTCGCGCTCGACATCGCGCTGCAGTGCTCGCCCGACCACCCCTGGGTCGCCGCGCACCCGGAGTGGTTCACGACGCGGCTGGACGGGACCATCGCGTACGCCGAGAACCCGCCCAAGAAGTACCAGGACATCTACCCGCTGAACTTCGACAACGACCCCGAGGGCATCTACGCCGAGGTCCTGCGGGTGGTCCGCGTGTGGATCGAGCGGGGCGTCACGGCGTTCCGCGTCGACAACCCGCACACCAAGCCGCTCGACTTCTGGGAGTGGCTGCTCGCGGAGGTGCGCGCGACGAACCCCGAGGTCGTGTTCCTCTCGGAGGCGTTCACCAAGCCCGCGATGATGCACACGCTGGCGCGGATCGGGTTCCACCAGTCGTACACGTACTTCACGTGGCGCGAGACCAAGGAGGAGCTCGCCGCCTACCTGGAGGAGGTGTCGGGCCGCAAGGCTGCGGTGATGCGGCCGGCGTTCTGGGTGAACACCCCCGACATCCTCCCGGTGCACCTGCAGTCCGGCGATCCGGCGATGTTCCGGCTGCGTGCCGTGCTGGCCGCGACCGGGGCACCGACGTGGGGCATGTACTCGGGCTTCGAGATCCTCGAGCACACCCCGCTGCGCCCGGGGT
>JAEWOA010000156.1 GCA_023461115.1 Actinomycetes bacterium | reverse complement strand
CGGACGAGCTATCTGAATTTATGCAGCCTTATAAATGTAAGTTAACAAGTGAAAACAGGACTATTGATCAATTAGCTTGCTCAACACATAACAACTTACTGATTAAAGAATTTAATCGACAAGCTCTAGATCAAAGCTTGTTATATTTCAAAGACAAATATTTAGACCTCAATAAAATTAAAAAGAATTTCCAATAATTTCAATATATTTTAGATACATATTACAAAAATGATAATTACCCATAAGGTCTGCTCAGCAGACCTTTTTTAATTTTAGAGGTGTCCATATGACGACTTGCCCTGCTTGTCATAGTAAAGAAATAACTTTTCTTGGATTAGCTCCAAAAAGATCTAACCAAGCCCCAAGCCAAATCTGGTCACAACCAACACTTATCTTCATTGGCAAAGAATTGGCCAAAGTTTACAGAATTCCTTCTGTAATTGGAGAAATTACAGGAGCCAGCTTAGGCTATGTACTTAATTATTATTTACAGAAACATTCCGGATTTCCTACCGTGCAAAACGAGAAATCTTACATCTGTAATGACTGTAATTTAACTTTTCAAATCAATTAACAATAATAGGTATAAAGATGGCACATCAACTTGAACAAATGGCGTATGTCGGAGAAACCCCTTGGCATGGTCTAGGGAATCAACTCACTCAAAATCAGCCGATTGAAGTCTGGGCACAACAAGCAGGCATGGATTGGCGGATTGAATCCTCAAATGTCAGCTACATGGCACAGAATGAACGTGGGCAGAGCATCATCATGCCGTATGAAGAACAGCGAGTACTGTATCGTTCCGATACTCATGCACCCTTGTCTGTGGTCAGTCAGCGTTATCAGGAAGTTCAGCCCAAAGAGATTCTGGAGTTCTACCGGGATCTGACTGAGCAATCTGGCTTTGAGCTGGAAACCGCTGGTGTACTGAAAGGCGGGAAGAAGTTCTGGGCATTGGCACGTACTGGACAAAGCACAGCACTCAAGGGCAAGGATGTCAGCAATGGTTATATTTTATTGGCAACAGCCTGTGATGGTACGTTGGCCACCACAGCACAGTTCACCAATATCCGTGTGGTGTGTAATAACACATTAGCCATTGCCCTACGTGGGCAAAGTAGCAATGCTGGTGTGGTGAAAGTACCACACAGTACTAAGTTCGATGCGGACAAAGTCAAACAACAATTGGGCATCTCAGTTCGTGCATGGGATGAACACATGTATGAGATGAAGCAGCTGAGTCAGCGTAAAGTCACCCAAGGCGAAGCGGCTGCTTATTTTGATGCGGTGTTTAACAATACCAACATGAGTGCTGCTGATCAGGAGGAGAACATCATTCAATTCTATCGCAATATCGCTACTCCAACTCCAACCAAAGAAAAGCCTGAACCGAATGGACGTGCCATGACTAAAGTCATGAACATGTTTAATGGACAGGGGCGAGGTGCAGAACTCAGCTCAGCCAAAGATACTGCCTATGGTTTGCTGTGTTCAATCACCGAGTTTGCTGACCATGAACGTCGTGCCATGAGTATCGATCACCGCCTCGATTCAGCCTGGTTTGGTGCAGGTGCTGCGTTAAAGCAGCGTGGACTAGAACAGGCGCTTCGCTTAGTGGTTTAAGTTTCATTTAAGCCAGTGCTATTACAATAATGGTTAAGGGGCATGCAGATGATCCTTCTCCAGTGAAAACCCCCTTTTGCCACATCTCCAGATGTGGCTTTTTTTATGCCGAAAATTTTACAGACCTCGCTATTTATAAGGATCAAAGCATGAATCATATTGCACCGATAAATACCTCTCAACTCCCTCATTTTCCAATTCCGAATGAGATAAATGAATCAAATACCGCAGCTAAACGAACAGCGACAGCCAAACGTTTAGCCAACACTAAAAATATGGATTACCAAGAATGGCTAGAAGTGCGTAAGCAAGGCATTGGCAGTAGTGATGCCGCAACCGCATGTGGATTGAATCCCTATATGTCGATGCTGGAACTGTGGATGATTAAAACTGGTCGAACTCAGCAGAACGTTGATGATGACAGCTCAGGCGTTGCACCGTTGTATTGGGGTAAACAGCTAGAGCCACTGGTAGCGGAATACTACAGCCTGCATACCAATAATAAAGTGAGACGAGTCAATGCCGTGCTTCAGCATCCCGATCCCGATAAGTCGTTTATGTTGGCAAATCTGGACTATGCGGTCGTGGGTAGCGATGACGTGCAGATTCTGGAATGTAAAACAGCTGGGGAACATGGTGCCAGACTATGGCGAGATGGTGTGCCTTTATACGTGCTGTGTCAGGTGCAGCACCAACTTGCGGTAACAGGCAAACAGGCTGCACATGTCTGTGTTCTGATCTGTGGGCATGAAACCAAAATCTTCAAAGTGACACGGTCTGAATCAGTGATTCAACACATCATTCAGGCAGAGCGTTATTTCTGGGAATGTGTGGAAACGGATACTCCGCCATCAGTCGATGCCAGTGAATCCGCAGCCAAAGCGATTCAGCAACTCTATCCAGCGCATATCCCACTGAGCGTTGAAGATCTCTCGCAAAATGAAAATGCCAATTTGATGTTCGATCAACTCATTAAAATGAAAGAAGAGATTCAGCACAAGCAGGAACGCTTTGACCAGCTGAAGCATCAAATCCAAATGCTGATGAAAGATGCTGAACGAGCCACCTTTGCCAATGGCTCTGTGGTCTGGAAGAAAGCCAAAGACTCCATCAGTCTGAATACCAAGGCATTGCTTCAGCGCCAGCCTGAACTCATCGAGCTTTATCCACTTCAGAAGCAAGGCGGTCGTCGTTTCAATATCTATACCGACTAAGCCTATTTCAGCCCATTTAAATAGCGATGCGCAAAAACCGCTCCCCGCCCTCCATTCGCTAGGAATAGAGGGCAAACGGTCGCGGCTTTTGTAGCGAGCTATATACATATTTATTGAATCAGGTGATCCACATAAAGCTGGATGATCTGTACAAAATCAAATTGAGGAAAATAAAATGATTAAAGGTTTAGCGATTACACCACCAGCTCTAGGGCGTATCAGTATTGGTCGGGTAGTAGAAAAGAATGGCAAACGCCTACCGGAAAAAGATGATCAGTTCACCATTACTTCCCAGATCCAAAGCAAAGAGGGATGGGTCAAACATCCATTAGATGAACAGCTTCGAGCCAGTACGCCGAATCAAAAGCTACGCTCAATCCCCGTCAGAATGATCTTTAATGATCCAGATTTAAACCTACGTGCAGAATATAGCTTGTTTGATCGACAGACTGGCCGTCCAGTATGTGTCGGCAACGGTGAAACATGCCAGCGTTTAACTAATCAAGGTGTAGAGCAACATCCCTGTCCATAACCAGATTTATGTCCGTTGGCTCAAGGAGGTAACTGCAAGCCTTATGGACGCTTGCATGTGAATTTAGATGACTCGGATGAGTTTGGCACCTTCATCTTTAGAACCACAGGATTTAACAGTATTCGGACTTTGGCTGCACGGCTGAGTTATTACCACGCAGCTTCAGGAGGTTTACTCTCTTGCCTGCCTTTGCAACTGACTTTAAGAGGCAAAAGCACCACACAAAGCTATCGTCAGCCGGTGTATTACGTGGATCTAACTTTAAGGGATGGGATTAGTCTCAATGATGCCATTACTCAAGCCAAGCAAATTGATGAACAGAGCAAGCAGGCAGGGTTTTATCAGGAGGCTTTAGATCATATCGCCAGACGAGGTTTTGCCAATGCTGTATTTGAGATTAATTCTGAAGAAGATCCCGACGTCATCGATGAGTTTTACCCTTTAGATGAAAACTCAGCAGATCCAGAAAATGGTTACGCCATATCAAACACTCTCAGGCAAACTGTAGAAAAAGTGGCATAAAAAAAAAGACCCATCAAAGATGGGGGCTTTTTAATTTTCAGATTAACATTCAAAGATGGAACTTATGAAATGATCAATTCATCTTTACAGAACTCCACACTAACCATTTATAATTAAAATATTTTTATGGATTTAGAGGAACACTTGTTTCCTCTAAATCATCATCATAGGCATGGTCATAGTATTCAACTTCTTCTACTTCATTTTGTTCATCTGAACTTTGGGACTCAATTTGACTATTTGTATTTTTTTTATTTTTGGATATTTGTTCATTCAAATTTTTAGGAGAAATATAATTCTCTAGTCCAAAAGTAAAATCAATTTTACTACCCGGCTTTATATCTTTATAACTCATATTCTCTAAAGCACTATCTAAAGAAAATTTTTGCAAGTTATCCACATCTATTTGAGTAGCAAATCTTTGTCTAAATTCAATTGGAGTTACAGGAGGAATGAAATTATAAGTGCTTTCGATGAGCCTTCCATTAGACATCTTTGGTATTTCTCTAAAGAAAAATATTTTTACAAATGAGAGTTTCTTATCTTCAGTAATTTCGAATAGTTTACCCATATAGTAAACACTACTATGCTCAGAGAAATCCTTTGCTAATTCAGGTTTAAGTTTGAATTTAGCTAAAGTATCTGAAATATATTCAGAATACCTTGCAATATGGTTAAAAGTAAGGATTTGTGAGTCAGCATCATATTCATACTTAAAGTGTGGAGGAATCACAAAAGTTGTTTGACAAGTAGAAGTATTTAATGCTGCCTCAAGCAACCTTACATCATAGTTAATCGCTTTTGATAGACCACTTTTAGTTAATTCACTAATTAACTTCTCATGCTCAATCGTTGACTCAAATTCTCCTTTTTCTGGTATAACTGGTGTTATTATCGATCTTGCATAATTGATCGCCAAATTATTTGCAAAACTAAAATATTGATTATTACTAAGATCTGGAGCTACATTTGTATAACTACCAGCCGTACAATCATTGTTTCCCATTACAATTAATTGATTTTCATTTGGATTAACTAATTTTTTTGCAATTTGTAATTGATTGAAGTTGGTTAGTACTGTAACTGGTTGGTTGGTACTTAAAAAAGTTTCTAAAACCCCCTTAAGACCTTTATTTGGATAATAAATTTTTTCACTATTCAATGTAGAATTATCAAATTCCCAATCTTCAATAGGATTAAATTTATCCTTGGACACAATAATTTTAAATTCTGAATTATCCTGCTGCATAGAATTCTCTTTAGTTTCAACAGGCACATCTTTTTTACTGCAAGCACTAAATGTTAATGTAGCGATTGCAATACTTAAAACTAAATGAGTTCTCATCCCCTCTCCCCTTACATACTTTAATTATCATCATAAAAGATTCAAAAAAAAACTAATATAATTTAAATTTGTTACTTTTAAAGGACTCAATTTGTAGTCTAATTTAAAAATATATTGAATTTATTCAATAAGAAAGATATCAGATATACTTTACAATGTTAAGTGTTAAATGCCTTTTCTACCTATAAAATTAAATAGCCACTCAGTTTACTAAATAGTCAAAACAATTAAATGAATAGAAACTTAAGAATAGCCCCAAAAGGGACAATCATTGATTTCATAAATTATCCAAATGGTCAGCCCACTTCTGTAACCATTCCGCACATTCTTTTTCATACGCATGCAAATTATAAGTACCTTGTATTCCTTTTTTTGAATGCCCTAATACAGCTTCTGCAATTTCTGCAGGACAACTTAACCTAGAGAGACCAGTACGTACAGTCCGCCTTAAATCGTGCGGACTCCAATCCTCAATTTCGGACAACCACAATTGTTCAGGCTGTAATGCGTATGAAAGTTTTTCAGGATGTCGCATTTGCCATTTATACACTGTAAGAATTTTCTGGGTAATTGGCCTACCTTTAATACTTGATTCAAAAAGAAAGTCCGACTCACGAGATAATGCTTTTATATATTCAAGGCATTGTTTAGAAAGTTGGACATACCTATCCGTACCATTCTTGCTTCCTTTTAAATGCCACGTATTTTTTTCAAAATCAATGTCCGCCCATTTCAACTCACAAACTTCCCCAGTACGGCACCCAGTCCATAACGTAATTCTAAGAATATGCCTAACTTTTTCTGAGAAACCTGATGTTGGAAGCCATTCCAATACTTTTTTAATTTCTTTATCTGATAATACTCGGCTACCCTTTTTGTGTGTTAACTTCACCCTGCTTTGCTTTAAACTCGATTTAGCCAAAAGTGCCGGATTTGCAAAATCATCCTTAAATTTTTCCAATCCTATACTGTAGTCATAAGCCAACGTTAATTCTGCTAGTACACGCCCAGCTTGAACATTTGCCCCACGCTCAATAATTTTAGAAATCATATTTACGACATCTTTTCGCGTCACTTGATCAGCTGCTATATGTCCTAATACTCTAACCGCATCGCCGTATAGTGTTCTTCTAGCTTCATCTTGTCCTTTACGTTTTCTCGCTCCTGGAATCAACTTCTTACTGCCTGTTTTACTATCTAAAACATAACGGTCTTCAATTACATTAGTTAAATATAAATCAATCAATTCTTTGACTGTAAATTGGGCATTTGTTTCATCTCGTTTTTCTTGCTCAATCTTTTTTTGTTCCTTCTGATCTTTTAGCTCCTGACTTGGGCAAATACCTGCTCTGCGTTTGATCTTCATCTTTTGAAGCTCTAATCTAGCTTCAGCCAATGACATATCTGGGTAAATACCAATTTTTACTTTCTTTAACGAGTTATCAATAGGACTTCTGAAGCGATAAGAAAATGAAGTCAGACCTGTTTTCCCCTTATTAACTCTTAACCCTTCATTTTCACCAATATCTACTAAGAAAGTTTCAGGTTTCATTTTTTCAATAGCTCGAGCAGTTAACGCTACTTTTTTTGTATAAGTAGGATCTTTTACAGTCATATAGTTCTTCTAACCTTTTCGCACTCGGTAATTTTGCTAAAATCACCCTCAGATTTTTCAGCATGCATATGCTGATAGGATTTAAATAAGATACACCAATAAAAGGTATACTAAAAGGTATACTTATTCATTGGATTCCTTAGGACTTGCTTGTTACCCCTAAGCAGCAATAGGAATGTAAGCAGATGATTATCATTGAAGAACTTATTATTTTTAAAGGTATTTTTATTAGATGAACATAGAAAATTCAGGTATTGATCTATCATCACTTACACCTATGATGCAGCAATACTTACGGGTGAAGATGGAACATCCACATTCTTTAATGTTCTATCGCATGGGCGATTTCTACGAATTATTTTTTGATGATGCACACAAAGCCGCCAAACTCTTAGGCATTACCCTCACCCATCGAGGTAAAACCAGCGGCAAACCTATCCCAATGGCAGGCGTACCGTATCATGCTGCCGAAGGTTATCTCGCTCGCTTGGTTAAAAAAGGCGAAACCGTGGTAATTTGTGAGCAAATTGGCGAGGTAACAGGCAAAGGTCCTGTAGAGCGTGGAGTGGTACGGATTATCACCCCTGGTACGCTCACCGATGATGCCCTGCTCAACAGTCATCAATCTTCCAACTTGGTCTCTTTATGCTTACAGCAAAACCAAATTGGTATCGCGTTGCTGGATTTAAGTGCAGGGATTTTTAAAGTTCAGCAAATGGATTATTTGCCTGAACAACTCGCGATTGAACTTTCTCGTTTAATGCCAAGCGAAATTGTGGTCGATGAAGATATTGTCGATCCGAATATTATTGAACAGGTTAAAAAGCAACTTGACTGCCCTGTGACCAAACGCCCAAATGTCGATTTCAACCTAAACAATGCGCAAAAAACGCTTTGTGATCAGTTTGCTGTATCGACACTTTCAGGTTTTGGTATTGATCATTTGCCCTTAGCCAAAGCAGCAGCGGCAGCGTTAATACACTACGCCAAAGAAACCCAAAAAACGGCTTTACCACATATTCGCAGTATTCAATTAGAACAAAGCAGCAATTTTATTGCGCTTGATCCTGTGACCCGACGTAATTTGGAATTGGTTGAACCATTATTTGAACACGGCACTTCTTTATTCCAACTGATTAACGATTGCCAAACTGCCATGGGTAGCCGTTTACTGAGTCGTACCTTGATGCAACCTTTGCGTGACACGGCATTGTTAGATGCAAGACTGGATGCAATTCAAGCCTTAATACAAGGTTACCATGAGTCGCCTGTGCGTTTGGTACTGAAAGAAATTAGTGATATTGAACGTGTGCTGAGTCGTGTCGCACTCGGTAGCGCACGCCCACGTGATTTGGTACAACTACGTCAGGCCTGTGCGCAAATTCCCTATTTGCGTCATGCCTTACAGCCCATTGTTTCTGCACAACAATCCGCACTCATTCAAAACCTGAATGAAGAACTGGGCGATTTTCATGGACTGCATCAACGGCTGATGCAGGCAATTGTAGAAAACCCACCTGTACTATTGCGTGATGGCAATGTCATTGCAGAGGGTTTTGACAGTGAACTCGATGAACTACGCAAAATCCGTGATCATGCGGGGCAATTCCTGATTGATTTAGAAGTCAAAGAGCGCCAAGAAAGCGGTATCCCAACGTTAAAAATTGGCTACAACCGTGTCAGTGGTTACTACATTGAACTCACTCGCGCCCAAGCCGAGCAAGCACCTGAACACTATATCCGTCGTCAAACTTTAAAAAATGCAGAACGCTACATCACCCCAGAGCTAAAAAGTTTTGAAGATAAAGTCCTGTCTAGCGAGTCCCGTGCTTTAGCCCGTGAAAAGATGCTATTTGAAATGCTATTGGATGAATTACGCCAAGACATTGCTCAATTACAAATGATGAGCAGCGCGATTGCACAAATTGATCTATTGGCAAACTTTGCCCATCAAGCACGTTTACGCAATTGGGCACGCCCTGAATATAGCCCTGAAATTGGAATTAAAATTACTGCAGGACGTCATCCTGTTGTTGAGGCCTTGAGTAAAACCGCCTTTACACCGAATGATACTTTACTCGACTACAATCATCGTTTGGCAATTATTACTGGCCCGAATATGGGCGGTAAATCAACGTATATGCGTCAAACCGCACTCATTGCCCTACTTGGCTATTGTGGTAGTTATGTGCCTGCCCAAACAGCCGTATTAGGTCCTATTGATCGCGTGTTTACCCGTATTGGTTCTGCCGATGATTTATCGACAGGTAAATCGACCTTTATGGTCGAAATGACTGAGACTTCACAAATTTTACACCATGCAACCTCACAGTCTTTGGTGCTGATGGATGAAGTTGGTCGCGGAACCAGTACCTACGATGGCTTATCTTTGGCATGGGCATGTGTGTTGGATTTAAGCAAACGCATCAAATGTTTATGCCTATTTGCAACGCATTATTTTGAATTGACCGAATTAAGCAAAGAATCTGGGGTGGATAACTACCACGTAACCGCCAAAGAAATGAATGGCAACCTGATTCTCTTGCACAAAGTTCAACAAGGTCCTGCAAGCCAAAGTCACGGTTTGCAAGTGGCAAAATTGGCAGGCATTCCAGCCAATGTGATTAAAGAAGCGCAAAACCGTTTAAGAATTTTAGAAAAACAGCAGCACAAAAATGTCAATTTAGCCGTTCAAGATGACCTATTTGCACCAGCAACAAGCTCAGCTGAACCAGAAGTGATTGAACGTGTAATAGAGGTAGAAAAACCATCACCTGCTTTAGATTTATTACGCAGTATAGATGTCGATAATTTAACGCCACGACAAGCGCTGGAACAATTGTATGCTTTAAAGGAACAATTGAACGCTTAGCCGCTGTTATTTCTAAAAAATTTGAGCTAAACAAAGACTCTCAATTGAGAGTCTTTGTCATTTATAAGTTTTTTTGATGGTTTTATCCCCCTTTTATCAAATTTAGCAGCACTGTCTATATCAAATATCAGTAAAAGCGATTGTTAGTTGTAGTGATTTTTGCCTAAAATAGACTATTCTGAATTAGAACCATATTTTTAGGTAGCTGTCGCCATGACATTTGTTGTCACTGAAAACTGTATTAAATGTAAATATCAAGACTGCGTTGAAGTTTGTCCTGTAGACTGCTTCTACGAGGGTCCGAACTTCCTTGTCATTAATCCAGACGAATGTATCGACTGTGCATTATGTGAACCAGAGTGTCCTGCCAACGCTATTTTCTCTGAAGATGAATTACCAGAAGGTCAGGAAGTGTTTATCGAGCTAAATGCTGAACTTTCACAGACTTGGCCAAACATTACACAAATTGGCGATCAACCTGCTGATCGTGAAGAATGGAATGGCAAACCAGACAAATTACAATACTTAGAAAAGTAAGTTCGTCTTGTTGTGAAAAAGATCAGTCCTGTGCTGATCTTTTTTTATACCTAAAACACACATTTGATTGCAATATTTTCAAATTTTAACCAGCATTTTCGATTAGAATACTGCCACTTTAAATAAATATCTGATTTGCCTAATGAAGAAATTTTTCAAGGCGCTGTTTTCGTTCAGCATTGTTCCCGTTATCTTGGTTGCCTGTAGTTCAACCCCAAACAGAACAACAACGATCACCACGCCCGATGGAAAACGAATTTTCATTCCTCAAGAAAAAATCACCTATGAGCGTCAGGTAGCACCTAAAATTGTGCCTTATTCGTATAATGCATGGGTGGCAGTGAGTGACAATTTACGCCAAGTTCGTGAATATGAACGCTTCTTGGAACACAACGGTGTTGGCAATATTATTCCAAGTTTTGAATTAATGCGTACCGCACGTGACTGGCAACGCTGTGGACGTTCGCAATTTATGATTCCAAGTCGTGAATTGTGGCAAAATCAGGTGCCTACCTTGCGTGTATTTAAATATTTGGTCGCCTCTAAAGTCTTAACTGATTTTGAAGTCACTTCTGTCTATCGAGATTTACCACTGAATCAATGTGCAGGTGGTGCGAACTCATCGCGTCACTTATTTAACTCAGCCATTGATTTTAGAATTGGGCCACAATTCCCGAATGCCGAAGACTATGCCTATATTGAAAGTACCAAATACAGACTGTGTCAGTTCTGGCAGCAATATGGTCAAAGTTTAAACATGGGCTTAGGCTTATACGCTTCAGGACAAATTCATATTGATACACAAGGTTATCGAACTTGGGGGCCAGATTTAAGCCGCCATTCATCTATGTGTAATTTCTAATTCAGTGTTGTTTAGAATTAAATCCTAAAGAGGTCAAATTGACCTCTTTTTTTATTGCGAAATAGATTATCACCTGCTCCATTCCGCGAATAAATTGCACTCTGAGCAGAAAAGTTTACAATGCACACATCGCAACAAAGGTGAGCACGCTATGCAACAAATGTGGACGGATATCGATCACTATATCGAATCACATTTAATTCCCGAAGACCCAGTTTTGACGCAAACTTTAGAAAATACCGATGCCAAAGGTTTTCCAGATCACCTTGCAGTTGCGGCAAATCAGGGCATGTTGCTACAAATGCTCATTCAAATGAATCAATGCAAACGTGTGTTGGAATTGGGTACATTCGCAGCTTATAGCACAATGTGGCTAGCACGTGCGCTGCCTGAAGATGGTTATATACTCACGATTGAAGGACGTGATACCCATGCAGCTTTGGGACAGGAAAATATTGACCGCGCTCAATTAAAACAAAAGGTTGAATTAAAAGTTGGTCGTGCTGCAGAAATTCTAAAAGCTCTGCCAGAAGATACTGAAGCTTTTGATTTTATTTTTATTGATGCCGACAAACAAAGCTATCCTGAATATTTGGAACTGAGTCTTAAACTTTCACGCTCAGGTACAATTATCTTTTTAGACAATGTAATTCGTGCAGGGGAAATTTTAAATCCTGACAATCACAAACCAAGCATTGAAGGGATTCGTGACATGTTCAAAGCCATGCAAAATCATTCGCGAATTTTATCGTGCACAGCATTACAAACTGTAGGCAGCAAAGGACATGATGGCTTTGCTTTAGCGATTGTAAAGTAAAGTCCACACAAGGTTAAAAAACAACCTAAAGCAATTTTACATTATATATTATAATGTTACATATACTGTCCATACAGTTATCCACAAATTATGCGGATAACCATGGACAGTCAGCAAGCATTTACATCAGTTCAACTAAACAATCTTTTGAAATGATCTTTTTTGAATCATTTACGATTTTTACTTTGCCACCAACAAAGGAACAGTTGAGTTACGGAAAATATTGGTGGTAATGCTTCCCAAGAAAAATTG
>JAEWOA010000155.1 GCA_023461115.1 Actinomycetes bacterium | reverse complement strand
GCAGGGAAAACCCAATCGTTCTCACGCAATAAATAACGGTCTTTCAGGATTGATAATAGATGTTCACCTATTGGAAACCAATGGTCAGCGCCATTTTTTGTATCCCTAAACACAACAGTTCCATCTTTAAAATTGATGTCAGTCCATTTCAGCTTACAAACTTCCTGACGACGGCAACCCGTATACATTGTGAATAAAAGTATATCTCGATGTGTGTTAGATCGAGCAGTATTTTCTAAATTCAATTCGTCCTGATAATTCAGAACAGCATTGTAATATTTGTGAATAACCTCTTTATCCAAGTGCCTTTCACGACGCTCAATTTTATTCCAGCCCTTGGTTACAGCAATAACATCAACAGGATTTGTGCGCAGGATTGGATCCTCATCACTTGAGTACAGCACATGCATATATTTCCACAACGTACCCAGTAGCGATACAGCACCATTGGCAGATGAAGGGCTCAACTTAGTTACTTCAATAAATTTATCCAGGACTTCACTTTTGGTGATTTCAAATAATTTTCTATTAGACCAGCGCAAATACAAATTGAAGTACTTATTATATTGTTTGACTGTTTTTGGCTTGAAGTCATTTTTGCTTAGATAAATATCCAATGCTTCTTGTACTGTAATATCAAGTGGGTTATTAACAACTTGTTTTTTTGATGGCTTTACATACTCACCATTGGCAATTTTAGCCAAAATGGTTTGTGCTTTTGCACGAGCAGACAAGGTAGAAATTTCATTAGTTTTACCTAGCACTACCCTGTACAGTTCCCCTGCATTTCTTCTTTCAATGATATAGGATTTTGATTTGGTGGTAGCCCGAACAGCAAAGCCAATTAACTCACTATCCCGATAAATTTTTTGACCTGACGTCGTCAATGGAATAGCATCAACATTGGACTTGTTGAGTTTCATATTTAATACCAGATACCTTAGACAGTACTGATTTAAGCATGTTTCTCAACAGTCTACAAATAATCTACAAGTAAAAAATTGATGCAATAAAACCTGCAAAATACCAACATAACAACTTGTTTTTATTGGATTTATAAAAATAAACTTTCCACAATGGTTCTATAGAAAAAGTAGAATCCACCTAAACGTGTCGATATATTCAAGGCTTGCATCAATGTATATTTCCTTGATTTTTCAAACACATAAATAAGTGCATTTCTAACCTGATCTAAAATTTTAAGACAACCGATATATTAACACTGTAGTACTTTAATTTTGAGTGATTGGCTGATTAAAACGAAAAACCCTGAAAATCAGATCAAATTTTCAGGGTAATATTGAGAAAATTTCTTAAAATTGTTTAGCCGCAAGAAGCTTGTAGAATAATTTTAGTTTTCGGATCGACCACCACAGTGACGCGATTCATACGATAATCCATTGTTACAGGCTGACCTGGTGTAACCATTCTCACAATTTCAGCTCGGGTAAGCGCTTTAATTTGTGTTTCAGTCAAACCTGTTTTACCAACTAACTGCGCAGCAGATTCTGGGACACAATTTTGCATGGTCTGTGGCACCTGAGTTTGTTCATTGATAGGCTGATTACTACACGCAGCTAAAGTTGCCACACTTAAAACAGCCAAAACACTATATAACTTTTTCATGTTGATACTCGTTTTTAATTTCTTCAAACCAACTCAAAATAACATAACTGATTAAATATGCAGTAAATTTACTGAATAAAACTGTGATGATAGTTTTATTGATCAAAATAAATTAGATGTAAGTTTGGATTAAGTTTAATTCTCAATCACACTTAAACTCAGTTTCATCCAATCAATTGCATGTTGGCGACGCTCTTCTAAAGCATTCCATAGCGTATCTTGCGATAATATAGAATATTCCCCTTCGCGGCAGCTAAGTTCAGGCGCATTTTCATAGTCCTCAAGCCATTGTTCACTTTGATAATAGGCCTGTAATTCTTGCCAGAGCTTTTCTGCAGCTTGCCATTTTTGCTGCGCTTCTCGCATCTGTCGATGTAAATCATGCCATTGCTCATATTGTTGCTGTAAAACCTGAGCATCGTACATTTTATTTTTACTCATAGCTGAAATTCAAAAATTAAGATGACATGAGCGTACAATAATTCAAGATCAAGGAATGTGAGTGTATGTAGGTTTTATTTAAAGAAACATATATTGCTATATTTTTTTGCATTAATTTTTAAAGAAGACAATTCCTGATTTATTTAGTCAACTTTAGCTTCATTACTTTCAGTAAAATTTAGTATAAAAGTGTAATTCCATCTTTTTATCAAAAGTTAAAGTCATTAGTATAAGTTTGCTTCAATTTTTTAGAAAAGGTACAAAAATGAAATATATTTTAGGGGCAACATTACTTGCATTCGGTTTAATGGGATGTAACTCAAATTTAAATAATGAAGTGAGCCAAGAAAAAGTACAAAGTAATGCACCTGCAGAAACACAAGTTATTTATTTTAATGGCCCACAAGATTTAACCATTGAATTAAAATCTTCAGATAATTTTGAAACTGCAGAAATGGTAGATAATTCAGACACAGTTTATCATTTAAAACGTGCTGTATCTGGTAGCGGTATTTTACTGAGCAATGATGATGGTGTATCTATTCACTTTAAAGGTGGTGAAGGAGTACTTGAGTTAGTCAAAGATCAGCCTATTAATATTACTGAATTTAAAAAATAGATTTTTTGCTGAT
>JAEWOA010000154.1 GCA_023461115.1 Actinomycetes bacterium | reverse complement strand
TGCCGGCCCTGCGGCGCCGCTGGGCCGCCGCGGCCGCGCGCGCCGGTCACCGCACGGCGCACGGTGTCGAGGTCCTCGATTCCGAGCCAGCCCGCGAGCAACCGCGTGTACTCCGGACGCAGCGCGGTGTCGCGGATGCCCGCGACGACGGGCGCGGCGGCCCGCAGCGCGCCGACGCGCCCCTCCGCGGTGCCCAGGTCGTACGCCGCGAGCGTCGTCTTCAGCACGAACTCGAACAGCGGCTGGCGTGTGTTGACCAGCGCCTTGACCGCATCCGGGCCGCGGTGCTGGCGCAGCTCGCACGGGTCCATGCCGGACGGCTCGACCGCGACGAACGTCTGCGCGGCGAACGTCTGGTCCTCGCCGAACGCGCGCAGCGCGGCCTTCTGGCCTGCGGCGTCGCCGTCGAACGTGAAGATGACCTCGCCGCCCACCGACGCGCCGGACGCGAGCTGCACGCCCGCGCTGCTGCCGGTGTCGCCCACCAGCCGGCGCACGATGCGAGCGTGGTCAGGGCCGAACGCGGTGCCGCACGTGGCCACCGCGCTGCCGATGCCCGACAGGTGCATCGCCATCACGTCGGTGTAGCCCTCGACCACCACCACCCGCTTGTCGCGCTGCATGTCGCGTTTGGCCAGGTCCAGCCCGTAGAGCACGTGCGACTTGCGGTACAGCGGCGTCTCGGGCGTGTTCAGGTACTTGGGGCCGTTGTCCTCGTCGAAGAGCTTGCGGGCGCCGAACCCGATCGTCTCGCCAGTGACCTCACGGATGGGCCAGACGAGGCGCCCGCGGAACCTGTCGTACACGCCGCGCTGGCCCTGGCTGACCAGGCCGGACGCGACCAGCTCAGGCTCGGTGAACCCGCGGCCGCGCAGGTGGCGCATGAGCGCGTCCCACCCCTGCGGCGCGAACCCGACCCCGAACTGCTCGGCCGCCGAGCGGTCGAAGCCGCGCTCCGCGAGGAACTGGCGGCCCGCCGCGGCGCCCGGGGTGGTGAGTTGTTCGCGGTAGAACTCCTCGGCCACCTTGTGGGCCTCGATCAGCCTGCGACGACGGCCAGGCTCGTCGCCCGGGCGCGGCGCGCCGCCCTCCTCGTACCGGAGCTGGATGCCGACCCGCCCGGCGAGGTACTCGACCGCCTCCGTGAAACCCAGGCCGTCGATCTTCTGGACGAACGCGATGACGTCCCCGCCCTCGCCGCAGCCGAAGCAGTGGTAGCGCCCCACCTGCGGGCGGACGTGGAAGGACGGCGAGCGCTCGTCGTGGAACGGGCAGAGCCCCTTCATGGAACCGACGCCGGCCGTCTTCAACTGCACGTGCGCGCCGACGATCTCCTCGATGCGGGCACGCTCCCGGACCGCCTCGACGTCCTCGCGCCTGATCCGGCCTGCCACGGTGGGGAGTCTAGATGCGCGCCGCGGGTGAGAAGCATCGGTCGCCGTCGGGGACCGATACTTCTCACCCGCGGGGTGGGTGGTTAGCGCAGACCCGTCTGGATTGCCGAGATCAGCTCGCCGTTCGTCGTGTCACCCGACAACTCCCAGAAGAAGGCGCCTCCGAGGCCCTTCTGCTTGGCCCACGACATCTTCCCGGAGATGGTCGAGGGCGTGTCGTAGCTCCACCACTGGTTGCCGCAGTAGGCGTAGGCCGTGCCACCGACCGTGCCGTTGGCCGGGCACTTCGTCTTGAGCACCTTGTAGTCCTCGATGCCCTGCTCGTAGGTCCCCGGGGCCGGGCCCGAGGCCGAGCCACCCGGAGCCGCCTGGCTCACGCCCGTCCAGCCGCGGCCGTAGAAGCCGATGCCGAGCAGCAGCTTGCTGGCCGGGATCCCCTTGCCGACGAGCTTGTTGATCGCCGCCTCGGAGTTGAACCCCGCCTGCGGGATGCCGGCGTACGAGGTCAGGGGCGAGTGCGGGGCCGTGGGGCCCTGCGGGTTGAATGCGCCGAAGTAGTCGTACGTCATCGGCATGAGCCAGTTCAGCTTGCCGGCGGCCGACGCGTAGTCCGCCGCGTCGATCTTGCCGCCGTTGCTGCCGTCCGCGGTGATCGCCGCGGTGATCAGCGCGCTCTGGCCGAACTTGTTGCGCAGCGCCGTGATCACGTTGTTGAACGCCTGGGGGCCGCTGGAGTCGCAGCTCAGGCCGCACGCGTTCGGGTACTCCCAGTCGATGTCGATGCCGTCGAACAGGCCCTTCCAGCGCGAGTCGTTCAGCAGCGTGTAGCAGGAGTCCGCGAACGCCTGCGGGTTGGCCGCCGCCTGCGTGAAGCCGCCCGACCACGTCCAGCCGCCGAACGACCAGATGACCTTGAGGTTCGGGTTGGCCGCCTTCAGCTTCTTGAGCTGGTTGAAGTTGCCGCGCAGCGGCTGGTCCCACGTGTCCGCGACGCCGTCGACGCTCTGGTCCGCGGTGTACGCCTTGTCGTACGCGGCGTACGAGTCGCCGATCGAGCAGCGGCCTCCGCTGGTGTTGCCGAACGCGTACAGGATGTGGGTCAGCTTGGACGCCGAGCCGCTCGTCTTGATGTTGTTGACGTGGTAGTTGCGCTGGTAGACGCCCCATTCGACGAAGTAGCCGACCAGCTTCTTGCCGCCCGGGTCGACCGTGGGCGTGGGCGTGGGCGTCGGGTTGGTGGGCGTCGGGGTCGGGTTGGTCGGGGTGGGGGTCGGCGTGGTCGGCGTCGGCGTCGGCTGGGTGCCGCCGCTACACGCGGCGCCGTTGATCGTGCAGTTGAGCGGCTGCGCGAACGAGCCCGAGCCGATGTAGCCCCACGACTGCGAGGCGCCTGGCGCGAACGGCCCCGCCCAGCTCTTGGACGTGACCCTGTAGTGGTTGCCGCTTCGCGTGAGGTCCGCGTCCCACGCGCTCGTGATGGCCGAGCCGTTCGGCAGGTCGAACTCCATGGTCCAGGTGGGGGCCGACGACGTGGTGCCGTTGACGACCTTGACGTTGGCCTGGTGGCCGGTCCCCCAGTCGCCGGCGCTGGTGAAGGCCGCGGTGAAGCTCCCGGCAGCGTTGGCGGGAGCGGCCACCACGGCGGCGGTCACGACGAGTGCGCCCGCCGCGAGGAGGGCGATCAGAGGGGTGCGCCGGGATGGTCCGGCGCTTCGTGCACGGTGCATGGGTGTGCCTCCCAAGGGTTCACGGGCTATTTAGTAAGGGCTACTCACTAATCCCTTGAGCACGACGCTAGCCAGACCGGGTGAAATCGGTCAATAGATCCCGAGATTTCCGGCAAAAGGGGTTGCCAAATCCGAATTGTTTAGGGTGGGAACTGGCCACGCTCCCACAGGCCGCCCGCGCGGGGCCGAGCCGCGGGCCGCGTGCCGCAGGCCCGACCAGCGCTGGTGGACTTCGCCACCGCACTCGGTGCACAGGTCCACCCGGCTCGGCGACGCTAGTGGCGCGGCGGGTGGATCAGTCGCGCGTGGAGGGCCATCGCCGAGACGTCCGTCATGCTCGCCACCTGGTCGATCACCACGCGCAGGCGCGCGGCATCGTCGCCGGCCACCGCCCAGTCCGCGGCGAACGACGGCTCCAACGCGAGGGGCGCCCGCTCGCTGATCACCCGGACCAGGTCCGTCAGGACCTCGCGCTGCCGGTGGTAGAGCGGCTCGAGCTCACGCGGCGCCATCACGTAGGCCACCGCAAGGCCCTTGAGCACGAGGATCTCGGCCTGGGTCTCGATCGGCACCACCAGGTCCGCCGCGTACCGCGTGAGCGGCCCGGAGCCGTACGCCGCGCGCGTCGCCTTCTGCGCGGCCTTCGCGAAGCGGCCGATGAGCTGGCTCGTCGCGTCCTTGAGCATCGCGAGCGCGGCGCGCGACCCGTCGAACCCGCTCCCCCACAGCTTCGCGCGCACCAGCCGGTCCATCGCCGCGATCAGGCCGGCCTCGTCCACCGAGTCGCCGTACCAGGTGCCGATCGCCTCGGCGATGCGCGCCCGCTCGTCGGGCCGGGTGAGCACCGCCAGGTCGAGCCGGCCGCCGACCACGGCGTCCTCGACGTCGTGCACCGAGTACGAGATGTCGTCGGCCAGGTCCATGACCTGCGCCTCCAGGCACTTGCGCCCCGCGGGCGCGTCGGCGCGCAGCCACTCGAACACCGGCAGGTCGTCGTCGTAGACGCCGAACTTGTGAGTGGGACGCCCGCTCGCCGCGCTCACCGGGCCCTGGAGGTAGCGCCACGGGTACTTCACAGAGGCGTCGAGCGAGGCCCTCGTCAGGTTCAGCCCGGCGGGCGCGCCGTCCGGCCGGACGACCTTGGGCTCGAGTCTCGTCAGCAACCTCAGGGTCTGGGCGTTGCCCTCGAACCCGCCGATCGGCCGGGCGAGCTGCGCGAGCGCGCGCTCGCCGTTGTGCCCGAACGGCGGGTGGCCCAGGTCGTGCGCCAGGCACGCGGTGTCGACGACGTCCGGGTCGCAGCCCAGCGCCTTGCCGAGCTCCCGGCCCACCTGCGCGACCTCGAGCGTGTGGGTCAGGCGCGTGCGCACGAAGTCGTCCGACGAGGGGCCGAGCACCTGCGTCTTGGCCCCGAGCCGCCGCAGCGCCGACGAGTGCACGAGCCGCGCCCGGTCCCGCTCGAACGGCGAGCGCCCCCCGGACTTCTTCCCCTCGTGGACCCAACGCTCCCGGTCGACGTCGGCGTACCCATCGACGACGAGGGCCTCGAGCGCGGTCACGGCCCCACCCTACGAGACGAACCGCTCCATCCCCGGAGCCACCCACGCCCGAGGCAGTGGTGGTCAGCGGAGGCGATGGATCTGGGCCGCGGGGGCCGCGGAGCCGGGGACCGTCAGGTGCTCGGCGTCGTGGGTCAGGCGTGCCGAGCCGAAGAGGGGCTCGGACTCGCCCTCGGGCGCGAGCCACGACGGCAGGGTCGTCCCGGGCCACGAGTCGCGGGCCAGGACGACGAGGACACGCTCGTCGTCGGTCTCGCGCAGGAACCCTACGGCGTCCCGCTCGACGAACGCCCACCGCAGCCCGCCCGCACGCAGCGCGCGAGACGACCGCCGCAGCGCGATCAGCGACCGGTACGCCTCGAACGTCGCCGCGTCCCAGGCCGGCCCGCCGCCCGCGTCGATCTGGTCCCACGGCATCGGCACACGCGCGTGCTCACCGTTGACGCCGGTCAGCCCGCCCTCGTCGCCCGCGAACACCACGGGCGTGCCCGGGTAGGTGAACAGCAGCGCGGCCGCCACCTCGGCACGCGCGGACGAGCCGACGACGGTCCGCAGGCGGGCCGTGTCGTGCGAGCCGAGCAGGTTCCACTGGTGGCGCGTCACGGACCACGGCACGGTCGAGTCGAACTCACGCATGGTCGCCACCATGTCGGCGCCGCCCAACCGCGGGATGGGCGTCGGCATGCCCATGAAGGGCAGCGACGAGCCCGGCGGCACCAGCCACGTCCACGCGGGGCGCGTGAACGCCGAGTAGTTCATGTTCGCGTGCCAACCGCCGACCACCAGGTCGGACGCGGCGTCGTGGAAGTGCTCCGAGACCAGCACGGCCTCGGGGTTCAACGCCCGCATGGTCGAGCGGATGGTCCGCGCGATCGCGTGCGTGAAGTCGTCGGCGGCGTACCGGCCGGTCATGTTGGCGACGTCGATGCGCCACCCGTCGAACCCGTACGGCTCCACCAGCCAGCGCCCGATCACCGAGTCCGGGCCGTCGATCATGCGCGGGGCCAGCCCGGGGGCGTTGTAGTTCAGCTTGGGCAAGGACGCGTGCTCGAGCCACCCCACGTAGCCGGGCGCCTGCTCGGACCAGTAGTAGAACGCGGCCTCGTCGGACGAGCGGTCGCCCAGCGCACGCTCGAACCACTCGTGGCCGGAGCCGGTGTGGTTCGTCGTGAAGTCGCCCATGATCCGCATGCCGCGCGCGTGCAGCGCCGACGACAACGACGCGAGCGCCTCGTCCCCGCCGAGCAGCGGGTCCACGTGCGCGAACGTCGAGGCGTCGTACCGGTGGTTGGAGCGACCCGGGAACACCGGCGTGAGGTACAGCGTGTCCACACCGAGCCGCTGCAGGTGGTCGAGCCGGGACTCGATGCCCGGCAGGTCGCCGCCGTAGAACTGTTGTGCGACGCCGCGGCCGGAGCCGATGGGCTCGTCGGACCAGGACGCGGGCAGCGCCCAGTCCGGCAGCGGTCCCGTGGGCGGCCCGGAGTGCCCCGACGAGCGCGCGAAGCGGTCGGGGAACACCTGGTACACCACTGCGGAGTCGAGCCAGCGCGGCGCGGGGTCGTGCACGGTGAGCCGGAAGTCCGCGGCGTCGGTGACGTCGCGCGCGTGCAGGCCGGTGCCGTTGAGCCAGCGGTACCCGCCGGGCTCGTCGAGCAGGAACCGGTACGCGGTGACCGGGTTGTGCACGGGCACGTCGGCGACGTACCAGCGCTCGTGCTCGTCGGCCCGCTCCAGGCGCGCGGGGACCAGGCGGGGCTCGGCGTCGCGCACGGTCCGCACCCAGACCGCGCGCTCGCGGCGCCCGGCGGGGACGCGGACCCGCACGGGTACCACGTCGCCCAGCCGGGGCGTCTCGCGTGCGACGAAGAGCTCGGACCCGTCGTGGTGCGGACGGTCCAGCAGGCTCATCCCTTCACTGACCCCGCGGTGAGGCCGCCGACGATGTACTTCTGCAGCGACAGGAACAGCAGGACCACGGGCACAGCCGCGATCACGGCGCCGGCCGCGAACACACCCCACGGGGCGGTGCGCTCGTCGGCCGACAGCGTGTACAAGCCGACCGCGACGGTCCAGGTGTCCTGGTGCTGCAGCACCACCTTGGCGATCAGGAAGTCGCCGAACGACGAGATGAACGACAACAGCCCGACCACCGCGAGGATCGGCGCGACCAGCCGCAGGATGATCCCCCAGAAGATCTGCGCGTGCGTGGCGCCGTCAATCTTGGCCGCCTCGTCGAGCTCGCGTGGCACGGTGTTGAAGAAGCCGTACATCAGGAACGTGTTCACGCCGAGCGCGCCGCCCAGGTACACGCAGATCAACCCGAGCAGGCTGTCGAGGCCGAGGGCCGGGAACACGTCGGAGATCGCGAGCAGCAGCAGGAAGATCGCGACGAACGACAGGACCTGCGGGAACATCTGCGCCATCAGCAGGCCCGTGAGCCCGGACTCGCGGCCCTTGAAGCGGAACCGCGAGAACGCGTACGCCGCCGCGGCGCACATGAGCACGCTGCCCACGGCCGTGACCGTGCAGACGATGATCGAGTTCTGCAGCCAGGACCAGAAGTGCCGGTCGTCCAGCTCGGCGTAGTTGGCCAGCGAGAACGTCTGGAACAGCTCTTTGGTGCCGGCCAGCGTGCCGCCGGGGCGGAACGACGCCGAGAGCACGAACAGCAGCGGGATGACGCAGATGACGATGACGACGAACGCGACGAGGTAACGCCAGCCGACCTCCCGCCAGAACCGGGCGCCGGTGGGCCGGTCGGGGCGTGCGTTGGTCGTCGTCGCCTTGGGCCGCGGGGCGTTCGCGAGGGCGGTCATGCGAGGTCCTCCAGACGGCGCGTGCGCCGGAAGCCCCACCAGGAGATCCCGCCGACGATGAGGAAGATGATGATCGAGAGCGCGGCCGCGAAGCCGTACTGCTTGAGCCCGCTCTCGAAGGCCACGGAGTACACCATCGTGATGAGGATGTCGGTGTGGCCGATGACCACCGGGGTGCCGACGAAGTTCGGCCCGCCTCCGGTGAGCATGTAGATCAACGCGAAGTTGTTGAAGTTGAACGCGAACGACGCGACGAGCAGCGGCGCCACCGACACCATGAGCAGCGGCAGCACGATCGCGCGCTGGATGCGCCACGGCGAGGCGCCGTCCATCCGAGCGGCCTCGAGGGCGTCGGACGGGATGGACTGCAGGGCGCCGGTGCAGACGATGAACATGTACGGGAACCCGAGCCACAGGTTGACCAGGAGGATCGAGACCTTGGCCAGGGTCGGGTCCGTGAGCCACGGGATCGCCGAGTCGAACAGCCAGTGGTTGACGATCCCGTCCTTGTTCAGCATGCCCTTCCACACCAACGCGGAAAGGAACGCCGGGAACGCGTACGGGAGGATGAACAGCGAGCGGATCAGCTTCTGGCCGCGCACGCGCGGGTCGTTGAAGACCACCGCGAGGAACAGCCCGGCCGCGAACGTGAGCACCACGGACAGGATCGCGAACGCGAAGTTCCAGACCAGGATCTCGACGAACGACGTGGTCAGGCGCGAGTCGGTGAACGCGCGGGAGAAGTTCTCGAACCCGACGAACACCTTCCACCCGGGGGTGAGCGCGTCGCCGTCGGCGGACCGGAAGTTGCCGTGGTCGTCGGCGGTGTAGACCACGCCGGTGGCCGTGTCCGTCATGGTGTCGGCGGCCGCGTCGTACACCATCGTCGACTCGTAGATGTACCCGGTGGAGCCGTCCTGCGTGCGCAGCGAGCCGTCCGCAGGATCGTCGGACACGGGGACGCGGAGGTTGACGATCTCCTCCTGCCGCTGGGCGACCGACGCGAAGTCGAGCACCTCCCAGCCGGGCGCGCCCGTGACCTTGTCGCCCTCGACGCTCGCGCCGTCGACGCCGGCGAGCGGCTCGTCGGCCGTGCCGACCTCGGCCTGGCCGTCGCGGACGATCGCGAAGCCGAGGTCGCCGTCCTGGCTGACGACCGTGAGCGGGTAGCTGGCCGAGCCCTCCACGCGCTGCTCGGTTTGCGCGAGGATCGCGGCGACCGCGTCAGTCTGCGTGGAGTTGTGCCCGTCGCCGTAGTTGGTGAAGGCCACGTACGCGGTGTAGCCCGCAGTGAAGATGACGTAGACGAACAGGAAGATCAGGCCCGGCACCAGGTACTTGGCGGCGAGCGCGCGGCGCGAGAAGTACGCCCAGTTGACCGCGACCGCGGCGACGAGGAGGAATGCTGCGATGGCCCACTGCTGCACGGCGATCGAGGCCAACAAGCCGTAGATCACGCCCGCGTCGACGAGCGCGACCAGCGCGAGCTTGACGAGGAACCCCCGCGAGAAGTTGCGTGCGGCGGAGTGGTCGGCGCCGCGGGGCCTGCGGCGTGCGGGGGGTGGACCGTCAGGGGGTGATTCCTGACCGTGAGGCGTCATTGTCTGCTGGGACATTCGTCTTCCTCCGGGGGCGCGCGTCGTCGCGCGGCGGCCTGATTGCCGGTGCGGCAAGGGGGCGTGCTGCCAGTGTGACAATCGGCCGCCCCCCCCCCCCGGGGTGGCGGGGGGGGCGGCCCAGGGGGTGCCGCGGCGGGGGTCGCGG
>JAEWOA010000153.1 GCA_023461115.1 Actinomycetes bacterium | reverse complement strand
CGACGCCGAAGGGGAGGTGGAGACCTCCACGTGTTGCCCCAACGTCGCCACCGAGCACCGGATGGCCGAGAAGCTGATGGTCGACGCGTTCGTCTTCTGGGCGAGGCAGTACCGGGTGGACGGCTTCCGGTTCGACCTGATGGGCCACCACAGCCGGGCCAACCTGCTCGCCGTACGGGCGGCGCTGGACGGGCTGACGCCGGACGTCGACGGGGTGGACGGCCCGGCGATCACCATGTACGGCGAGGGCTGGAACTTCGGCGAGGTGGCCGACAACGCGCTGTTCACGCAGGCCACGCAGGGCCAGTTGGGCGGCACGGGGATCGGCACGTTCTCCGACCGCCTGCGTGACGCCGTGCGCGGCGGCGGCCCGTTCGACGAGGACCCGCGCATCCAGGGCTTCGGCTCGGGCGCGTTCACCGACCCGAACGGCGCCGCGGTCAACGGCACGCCCGACGAGCAGCGGGCGCGCCTGGCCCACGCCACGGACCTCGTCAAGCTCGGCCTCGCGGGGAACCTGCGCGACTACCAGTTCCTGACCAGTGCCGGCACGGTCCTCAAGGGCAGCCAACTGGACTACAACGGCCAGCCCGCGGGGTACGCGGACTCGCCCGAGGAGGTTGTCACGTACGTCGACGCGCACGACAACGAGACCCTGTGGGACGCGTTGACGTACAAGCTCCCGACGACCACGCCGATGAAGGACCGGGTCAGGATGAACACCGTGTCGCTCGCGACGACGGCGCTGGCCCAGACCCCCTCGTTCTGGCACGCGGGCGCCGACCTGCTGCGCAGCAAGAGCCTGGACCGCAACAGCTACAACAGCGGCGACTGGTTCAACTCGCTGGACTTCACCAAGAAGGACAACGGCTTCGGGCGCGGCCTGCCGCCGGCGGCCGACAACGCGAGCAAGTGGGACTTCCAGCGCCCGCTGCTGGGCGACCCGGCGCTCAAGCCGACGCCGGCGGACATCGCCACGGCCTCGGCGGCGGCACAGGACCTGCTCAAGCTGCGGCAGTCCACCGGGCTGTTCCACCTGGGCAGCGCGGCGCTCGTCGAGCAGCGCGTGACGTTCCCGAACGGGGGCGCGGGCGCCACGCCCGGCGTGGTCGTGATGCAGATCGACGACGCGCTCACGGTCCGGGTGCTGCTCGGCAAGGACAAGGACGTCGACCTGCTGCGCGAGCGCGTGGTCGTGGTCGTCAACGCGTCCGACGAGCCGACGACGCAGACGCTCACGGCCCTCAAGGGCCACCGGCTGCGGCTCTCGGCGGTGCAGGCCAAGGGCAGCGACCCCGTGGTCAAGACGACCACGTGGACCACGGCGACGGGCACGACGACGGTGCCCGCGCGCACGGTCGCGGTCCTGGAGGAGGACTCGGCGATCGCCGCCCTCCTGCGCCTCCTGGGCGTCCTGTAAGGCCCGCTTCCCGCCGAGTGCGCCCCTGAGCGGGCGCACTCGGCGGGGAGCGCGGGTTGCCGTGCCCTTTGAGGCACTTCCGACCGAATCGTGTCGGATGGGTAGGCAACCATGTGTACTGGCCAGTAGCGTCCGCTGTCACCCGGGTGCATTACCCCAGTTGGCCAACACAACTGGGACCTCCACATCTCGGAGAGGTGACATGCGGTCAGGAATCAGGCACTTGCTTGTCGCGGCCAGCGCCGCGGCGATCGTCGTCGCAGGATCCACGCCCTTGTGGGCGGTGGGGCCGGCGGCTCCGGACGCGGACGCTCCCGCGTCCATCCCGTCGTCGTCCACCGCCAAGCACCCGTCGTCGCTTCCGGCGTCGATGCTCGCGGCGCTCCAGCGCGACGCGGGCCTCGGCAAGGCCGAGGCGATCAAGCGCATGGCGTTCCAGGCGGACGCGGCGGGCATCGACGCGCGCGTGCAGCGTTCGGTGGGCGCCCGGTACGCGGGCGCGTGGCTCGACGCCGACGCGAACACCCTGCACATCGCGGTCACGGGCAAGGCGCAGGCGGCGGCCGTCCGCGCCGCGGGCGCCACGCCCGTCGTCGTGGCCCACACGCTCGGCCAGCTGAACGGCTGGAAGGGCACGCTCGACGCCAAGCTCCGCGGGGCCAAGGCCCCGAGCTGGTACGTCGACGTCGCGGACAACTCGATCGTCGTGAACGCCGCGCCTGGCCAAGTCGAGCACGTGCGCAGGGCGGCGCTCGCGGCGGGCGTCCCGGCGGACGCGCTCACGGTGCGGGCGACCGCCGAGGCGCCACGCACCCTCGTCGACGTGATCGGCGGCAACGCCTACACGATCAACAACAGCGCGCGGTGCTCGGTCGGGTTCTCGGTCGTGGGCGGCTTCGTCACCGCGGGCCACTGCGGCAGGTCGGGCGCCACCACCGCCAACCCGTCGGGCTCGTTCGCGGGCTCGAGCTTCCCGGGCAACGACTACGCCTGGGTGCGCGTCGCGGCCGGCAACACGCCCGTCGGCGCGGTCAACAACTACGCGGGCGGCACGGTCGCGATCGCCGGCGCCACGGCCGCGGCGGTCGGCGCCACGGTGTGCCGGTCGGGCTCGACGACGGGCTGGCACTGCGGCACGATCCAGGCCCTCAACGCGACGGTGAACTACGCCGAGGGCTCGGTGACCGGCCTGATCCGCACGAACGTGTGCGCGGAGCCGGGCGACTCGGGCGGCTCGCTCGTCGCGGGCAACCAGGCGCAGGGCATGACGTCGGGCGGCTCCGGCAACTGCCGGTCCGGTGGCACGACGTACTTCCAGCCGGTCGGCGAGGCGCTCCAGGCGTACGGCCTGCAGCTCGTGACGAGCGCGGGCGGCGGCAACCCGAACCCGCCGCAGCCGACGGGGTGCACGGGCTACGCCACCACCTACACCGGCAGCCTCAACGCGGGCCAGGCCGCCGCGCAGCCGAACGGCGGCTACGTGACGATCAACCGCAGCGGCACGTTCTCGCTGTGCCTCGCGGGCCCGTCGGGCGCCGACTTCGACCTGTACCTGCAGAAGTGGAACGGGCAGGCGTGGGTCAACGTGAAGTCCGGGACCACCACCAGCAACAACGAGTCGTTCACGTACAGCGGCACGAGCGGCTACTACCGCTACGTCGTGAACGCCTACTCGGGCTCGGGCGCCTACAAGCTCGGCGCCACCACCCCGTAGCCCCCAGAAAGATGGTGAGCGTGCACTTCAGCCCGGCTGAAGTGCACGCTCACCATCCAGCGAGGGGTGTCAGCCCTTCACGGAGCCGGACATCAGGCCACCGATGAAGTACTTGCCCAACAGGACGTAGACCAGCAGCGTCGGCAGCGACGCGAGGAGCGCGCCGGCCATCGAGACCCCGTAGTTCGTCAGGAGCGCGCCGTTGGCCAGGTTGTTCAGCGCCAGGGTGACCGGGCCGTTGCGGGTCGACGAGAAGAACACCGCGAACAGGAAGTCGTTCCACGCGGACGTGAACTGCCAGATCAGCACGACGACGAAGCTCGGGATCGAGATCGGCAGCACCACCGAGGCGTACGTCCGCCACATGCCGGCGCCGTCGACGCGGGCGGCCTCGATCAGCTCGTTCGGCACCGACTGGTAGTAGTTGCGGAAGATCAGCGTCGTGATCGGGATGCCGTAGATGACATGCAGGATGATCAGCGACGGGACGCCCGACGGGATGCCCGCGTTCAGCATGAGCTGCAGCAACGGGATCATCACGGCCTGGTACGGGATGAACATCCCGAACAGGATCAGCGTGAACACCAGGTCGGCGCCCTTGAAGCGCCAGCGCGAGAGCACGAAGCCGTTCATCGAGCCGAGGAACGACGAGATGATCGCGGCCGGGACCACCATCTCCACCGTGCGCATGAGCGCGGGGGACAGCGTCGACCAGGCGGCGGACCAGTTCTCGAGCGTCCACACCTGCGGCAGGTTCCACGCACGGGCCGGGGAGGCGTCGCCGGCGCCCTTGAAGCTCGTCACGAGCAGCACGTACACCGGGATCAGGACGATCAGCAGGAAGAACAGCAGGACCAGGTACTTCAGGGTGCGCCCAATGGAGAACGGGTTCTCCCGGATGCGCGTGCGCTCGTGGTCGGCGGCCTTGATGGGCGTCGTGAGCTGTTGGGCGGCGGCGCTCATCAGTGCTTCTCCGTCCGGTTGAGGTGGATCAGGTACGGGACGATGAGCACGGCGACGATCACCAGCAGGATCACGCCGACGGCCGCGGCGTTCGCGTAGTCGTAGGCGCCCTTGAACAGGTACATGTCGACTGCCGGCACCTTGGTCTGGTAGTTCGCCGGCTTGGAGATCGACATGATCAGGTCGAACGCCTTGAGCGACATGTGGCCGATGATGATCACGGCCGACAGCGCGACGGGCGACAGCTGCGGGAACAGCACGTGGCGGTACATCTTCCACTCGCTCGCGCCGTCGACGCGCGCGGCCTCGCGCAGCTCCTCGGGGATGCCGCGGAACCCGGCGAGGAACAGCGCCATGACGTAGCCCGAGAGCTGCCAGATCGCGGGGATCGCGATCGCGGCGATGCCGGTGTTGACGTTGTTCCACCAGTTGTTCTGCAGGAAGTCGAGCCCGATCATCTGGAACAGCCGGTTGAGGCCCGACGCGCTCTCACCCTGGTTGGAGTTGAGCAGCCAGCGCCACACCACGCCCGAGGCGATGAAGGACACGGCCATCGGGAACAGGTAGATCGAGCGGAAGACGCCTTCGAAGCGCACCGGCCGGTCCAGCAGCCAGGCCCACAGGAAGCCGAACAGCATGGTCCCCACCAGGAACACCACCGTGTAGAGCACGAGGTTCTTGAGCGAGTGCTGGAAGTCCGGCGACGTCAGCAGGTCCGCGTAGTTCTGGAACCACACGAACGCGGTCGGCTTCTGGCCCGTCGACTGGGCTGCGGTGTGCATATCCGTCATGGACGTGCCCGCGTTGACCGCGAGCAGGCCGTAGACGAACACGGCGATGAGGATGAGCGAGGGGGAGATCATCAGCAGGGGTGGTCCCCACTGGCGTGCGTTCCGGGGCACGAGGCCTCCTTGGGGGTCGAGCAGGTCGTCGAGGCGGGCGCGGGCGCGGGGCGGGCACGGCGCGCCCCGTCCCGGCTGGCACGCGGCCAGCCGGGACGGGGCGTCGACGCTGCGGCGTCAGACCGCCGCAGCCGCCGCGAGGTCGGACTGGAACGTCTTGAGGTCAGACGCGCCGGTCGTGAACTTGCTGGTGGCGTCCGAGATCTTGGTCAGGGTCGCGACCGGGACAGCGGCGCCGTGCGCGAGCGACGAGACGATGGTGTCCTCGCCGAACGACTTGATCGCCGACTGCTGGTACTCGGAGAACTCCGACGGGTCGGCGTCGGTGCGCGCCGGGATGGAGCCCTTGGCCTTGTTGAACGCGACCTGGCCCTCGAGCGAGCCGACCGTGTTGAGCCAGTTCTTCGCGCCACCCGCGTGCGGAGCGCCCTTGGGGAGCGTGAAGGAGTCGGCCAGGAAGTCGAACACGCCGTCCGTGCCCGGCACCGGGAAGTAGTTGTAGTCGGTGCCCGCGGTCTTGCCGGCCTCGTCGAACGCGGCCACGGCCCAGTCGCCCATGACGTTGAACGCGGCAGCGCCGTCGATGACCTGCTGCGTGGCGTCCGGCCAGTCCAGGCCGTCACGGTCGGTGTTGGTGTAGCTCATGAGCTTCTGGAAGTCCTCGAGAGCGGACGTCACGTCGGCGCCGTTCCAGTCGGTGGACCCGTCCCAGAGGCCGTTGTACTTGTCCGCGCCCAGGTCGGCGAGCAGGACGGTCTCGAGCAGCTGCACCTGGGTCCAGGTGGTCGCGATCGAGAGCGGCGTCTTGCCGGCGGCCTTCACCTTGTCCATCGCCTTGAACCACTCGTCGAGGTTCGCGTAGGTCGCCTTCGGGTCGAGGCCCGCCGCGGTGAGGGCGGAGACCGACGACCACACGACGTTGGCGCGGTGGATGTTCGACGGGATCGAGTAGATCTTGCCGTCCACCGTCAGGCGGTCGACGAGGTCCTTCGGGAACGCGTCGCGCAGCTTGAACTCGTCGTACAGCGCCGAGACGTCCTCGACCTGGCCGGCGTTGATGTAGTCCGTGAGCTCGGCCCCGGCGTGCGCCTGGAACGTGTCCGGCGGGTCGCCCGCCTGGAGGCGCGACTGCAGGAGGTCCTTGGCGGCCGAGCCGGCGCCGCCGGCGACGGCGCCGTTGATGAACTCGGTGTCGGGGTGCTGCTCGTTGAACACGCCGACGAGGGCGTCGAGGCCAGCCTTCTCGGAGCCGCTGGCCCACCAGGTGAAGACCTCGACCTCGGAGGCGTCACCGCTGCCCGGGTCCTCGTTGTCCGTGTTGTCGTCGCCACCGGAGGTGCACGCCGCGAGCGCGAGGCTCAGCGCGGCGATACCGGCGGCGAGGGTGGTGATCCTGCGTGCACTACGCATGTGGTCTCCTACGCCTTCTTTGCCGTGGGGTGGACCGGGAGCATCGGTGCGCCCGGCCATCGCGGCCCATACAAGCCGTGGAAGTGAGTTGGCGTCAAGAATTGAACGAATGCGAGGCCAAATCGTGATCTAGCCTTCGCATGCCGTACTCAGGAACGTGACAGCGCAGGACGAAGCCGACACGCTGAGTTCACGACGGCCCCGCTGTGTATCCTGCGCCACGTGGGCACAGACCGGATCACTCCGGGCTCGCAAACTTCACTCCGTGAAGCCAACCGGGCGCGGATCGTCAGCGCCGTCCAGCAGCGTGGCTCGCTCACGCAGGTCGAGCTGGCCGGCGTCACAGGGCTGTCCCCGGCCACGGTGTCCAACATCGTCAAGGAGCTCACCAGCGCGGGCGTCCTGCACACCGCGCCCACGTCTCGCTCCGGCCGCCGCGCGCAACAGGTGACGCTCGCGCGCAACCTCGGGCTCGTCGGCGGCATCCACTTCGGCACGCGGTCCCTGCGCGTCGCGCTGTCCGACGTCGCGCACCGCATCGTCGCCGAGCAACGCCTGCCGCTGCCGCCCGACCACCGAGCCGACGTCGGCCTCGACCGCGCCGCGCTCCTCATGGCGGAGATGGTCGAGTCCGTCGACGCGCAGCTCTCCGAGGTGCTCGCAGTCGGCGTCGGAGTGCCCGCGCCCGTGGACGTGCGCACCGGGCAGGTCGCGACCCAGGGCCTGCTGCGCGGCTGGGACGGCGCCCCGGTGCCCCAGCTGCTCGGCGACCGCCTCGGCGTGCCGGTCCGCGTCGACAACGACGCCAACCTCGGCGCGCTCGCCGAGGTCCGGCTCGGCGCCGCGCGCGGCCACCGGCACGTCGTCTACGTCCGCGCGTCCCACGGAGTCGGAGGAGGCCTCGTGCTGGGCGGCGAGGTGTTCCACGGGCGCATCGGCGCGGCCGGGGAGATCGGGCACGTCACGATCGACGACCACGGGCCGATCTGCCGGTGCGGCAACCGCGGCTGCCTCGAGATGTACGTCGGCGCCACCGTGCTGCTCGACATGCTGCGGCCCAGCCACGGCCCGCTCACGCTGCAGGACGCCGTAGGCCGTGCCCACGCCGGCGACCCCGGCTGCCGGCGGGTGCTCGCCGACGCGGGCCGGCACCTGGGCGTCGCGCTCGCGAGTGTGTGCAACCTGGTCGACCCCGAGCTCGTCGTCGTCGGCGGCCAGCTCGCCGAGGCCGGCGACATCCTGCTCGAGCCCCTGCGCACCACCATCGCCGAGCGCACGCTGCCCTCCCGCGGCGGCCCCGTCGCGGTGGTGCCGTCCGAGCTGGGGCCGACCGCCGAGGTCCGCGGCGCGCTCGTCGTCGCGCTCGACGCGGTCTCGATCGAGGCGGGGGTGTCGTCGTGACCGCACGCGTCGTGGCAGCCGTGGCAGCCGTCCTCGTCGGGCTCATGGGCCTCGCGGGGTGCGCGAGCGCGCCCGTGCCAGTCACGCCGCCGGCCGGCTCGACGATCGCGCTCCTCCTGCCGGAGTCCAAGGCGTCGCGGTACGAGGCGATCGACCGCCCCGAGTTCGAGGACGTCGTCGCGCGCCGCTGCCCCGACTGCCGCGTGCTGTACTCCAACGCGGCGCAGGACGCCGCGCTCCAGCAGCAGCAGGCCGAGTCGGCGCTCACGCAGGGCGCGGGCGTGCTCGTGCTCGACGCGGTGGACGCCGTCGCGGCCAAGGGGATCGTCGCGCGCGCGCACGAGCGCGGCGTCCCGGTGATCGCGTACGACAGGTTCATCGCGGGCTCGGACCTGGACTACCTGGTCACCTTCGACTCGCGCCGCGTCGGGCGCCTGCAGGGCGAGCAGCTCGCGCGTGCGCTCACCGCGGACGGCGCGAACGCCCACCCCGGCGTCCTCCTGGTGAGCGGCGCCGCGACCGACCCCAACTCGGCGGGCCTCAAGCAAGGCGCCCGCACCGCGTTCGAGGCCGCCGGCGTCACCGTGCTCGCGGAGTACGACACCCCCGACTGGAGCCCGGACAAGGCGCAGGAGTGGGTCACCGCGCGCCTGTCCGAGTACGCCGGCCGCGTGGACGGCGTGTACGCCGCCAACGACGGCATCGCGGGCGGCTCGATCTCCGCGCTGCGCGCGGCGGGCCAACTGCCCGTCGGGCCCGTGACCGGCATGGACGCCGAGCTCGCCGCGATCCAGCGCATCGTCGCCGGCGAGCAGGAGATGACCGTCTACAAGGCGCTCGCGGTGCAGGCCCGCACCGCCGCCGAGCTCGCGGTCCGCGTGCTGCGCGGCGAGAAGCCCCTCACCACGGCACGCATCGAGGGCGTGCCCACCATGCTCATCGACCCCGTCGTCGTGACGCGCGCCAACGTGCGCCGCATCATCGTCGACGGCGGCGTCTACACCACCGAGGAGATCTGCGTGGAGCCGTACGCCCGCGCCTGCAACGACGCAGGCCTGCTGGACGAGGAGCCCTCGTGAGCGCCCACCCCGGCCTCACCGGCCCGCCGACGAGCGCGCCCGCACGCGAGGCTGTGCTCTCGTTGCGCGGCATCGCCAAGAGCTACGGCGCCGCACGAGCGCTCGCGGGCGTCGACCTCGACGTCCACCCGCACGAGGTCGTCGCGGTCGTCGGGGACAACGGCGCCGGGAAGTCCACGCTCGTCGGCGTCCTCACGGGCGCGCTCGCACCCGACCGCGGCGAGATCCTCCTGGACCGCAAGCCCGTCTCGCTGACCTCGCCCGCGGCCGCGCGCGCGCTCGGCATCGCCGCGGTGTTCCAGGACCTCGCGCTGTGCGAGAACCTCGACGTCGTCGAGAACCTGTTCCTGGGCCACGAGGCGCTGCGCGGCGGCCTGCTCGACGAGGTGGCCATGGAGAAGGAGGCCTGGGAGCTGCTCGGGCAGCTCGCCGCGCGCGTGCCCTCGGTGCGCGTGCCGGTCGCGGCGCTGTCCGGCGGCCAGCGTCAGGCGGTCGCGATCGCGCGCTCGCTGCTGGGCCAGCCACGCGTCGTCGTGCTCGACGAGCCGACCGCGTCCCTCGGGCTCACGCAGACCGCCGAGTTCCTCACCCTCGTCGAGCGGCTGCGCTCCCGCGGGCACGGCGTGGTCCTGACCAGCCACTCGATCGTCGACGTGCAAGCCGTCGCCGACCGGATCGTCGTGCTGCGGCTCGGCCGCGTCAACGGCGAGTTCGACGCCGCCAAGGCCAGCTACGAGGAGCTCCTCGCGGCCGTCACCGGGGTGGGGGCCACGCGATGAGCGCGCTCGACACCCTGTGGGCCCGCGTGCGCGTGGGAGAGCTGCGCACGCTGCCGATCGCGCTCGCGCTCGCGGTGCTGTGGGTGGTCCTGGCCATCCTGGACCCGCACTTCCTGTCCGCCGACAACCTGGTGAACCTGACGCAGCAGTCGGTGGTCGTCGGGATCATGGCGCTCGGCGTGGTGCTGACGCTGCACGTGGGGCAGATCGACCTGTCCGTCGGCGCGGTGTCCGGGCTGGCCGCCGCGCTGGTGGCGGTCGGCGCCGTGCAGTGGGGCTGGCCCCTGTGGCTGGCCGTGCTGCTCGCGGTGCTGGTCGGCGGGTTGATCGGGTCCGTGTACGGCGTGGCCTACACGCGCCTGGGCGTCCCCGCGATCATCTTCACGCTCGCCGGGCTGCTCGCGGTCACCGGCCTGCAGCTGCGCGTGCTCGGGCCCACCGGATCGGTGAACCTGCCGTTCGAGTCGTGGCTCGTCGAGCTCGCGCAGACCTCGTACCTGCTGCCCGCGACGTCCTGGGCGCTCGTCGTGCTCGCCGTGGGCGGGTACGCCGCCTCGGTGTTCCTCGGGCGCGCCCGACGAGTGCGCGCCGAGCTGCCCGCGCCGTCCGTCGCTCGACTCGTCGCGCAGACCGCCGCGCTCGCCGCCGGGCTCGTCGTCGCGGTCGCCTACCTGGGCACCAACCGGGGCGTGGGCGCGGTGTTCGCGATCTTCGTCGGGCTCGTCGCGGCCTGCGACCTCCTGCTGCGCCGCACCCGTTGGGGCCGGCATGTGCGCGCGGTCGGCGGCGACGCCGAGGC
>JAEWOA010000152.1 GCA_023461115.1 Actinomycetes bacterium | reverse complement strand
AGATTGCAGGTCGTCGCATAATCACTTTATTAGGGTTAGTTATTATGTTCATCGCAACTTGGGGTTCCGCAGCAATCCTCCCTTCCGGATTTATTCCTACCGAAGATCAAGGTATGATCTATGTGGCAGTAACTACGCCTCCCGGAGCAACGGTTGACCGTACTGAAGCGGTATTGAATGAAGTTGACAAGATTTCCAGAGAATTGGAAATGGTAGAAACGGTTTCCATCCTCGCTGGATATAGTATCGTAACTGAAGTTTCCGGTGCTTCCTATGGTATGGGGATGATCAACTTGAAGGCTTGGGATGAAAGAAATGAATCGGTAGATGATGTAATGAAAATCCTTCGTGAGAAAACTGCGCATATCGCCGATGCAGAAATCGAATTCTTCCCGCCACCGACCGTACCAGGGTTCGGTAACTCCTCGGGTTTCGAGCTGAGGTTATTGGATAGGTCCGGTAATGAAGACCTGAATCAGACAAATGAAGTCGTAAATGAGTTCATCACTAAATTGGAGCAAGATGAGGTAATCGAAAGTGCTTCAACCACATTTGATGTTAACTTCCCACAATATATGCTGAAGATCGATTATGATCAGGCTGCCAAAAAGGGAATATCTGTAGAAAATTCAATGAACACCTTGCAAACCCTGTTAGGTAGTTTATATGCGACCAACTTTATCCGCTATGGACAGATGTATAAGGTAATGGTGCAATCCGATGCCTTTGCTAGACAACGTCCAGAGGATGTATTGAACCTATATGTAAAGACCGAAGAAGGTGAAATGGTTCCTTACTCATCCTTTATGACGATGGAAAGGGTTTATGGTCCGGAGCAGATTACACGTTATAATATGTTTACCTCAGCCATGATCACCGGTCAAGCAGCCCCGGGCTTCAGTTCCGGTCAAGCTATCGAAGCCGTAGAACGCATTTCTGCTGAACTTCCGCAGGGTTATGCCATCGAATGGTCAGGGATGACGCGTGAACAGAAAATTTCAGGTAACCAAGCGGCCTACATCTTCTTGTTATGTTTGGTGTTTGTGTACCTGTTGTTGGCGGCTCAATATGAAAGCTTCTTATTGCCTTTGCCTGTATTGTTATGTCTGCCTGCCGGATTGTTCGGAGCATTCCTGTTCCTTAAGGTCTTTGGTCTGGAAAACAATATCTACGCGCAGGTGTCACTGGTCATGTTGATCGGTCTATTGGGTAAGAATGCGATCCTGATCGTGGAATATGCCAACCTGAAACGTAAGCAAGGTATGGATGTGCTGACAGCTTCCATTGAAGGTGCGGTTGCACGTTTGCGCCCAATCTTAATGACATCTTTTGCATTTGCTGCAGGTTTGATCCCGTTGATGCTGGCCAATGGTGCCGGTGCTATCGGTAACAGAACCATTGGTTCTGCTGCAGTAGGAGGTATGGTTATCGGTACTATTATCGGGGTAATCGTAATTCCTGGTTTGGTCGTTCTTTTCTCAAAACGTGAAAAGAAAAAGAAAATCAAGCAAGCTGCGGTTGCTGTAGCGGTACTGCTGTTCATTACCTCTTGTTCAGTGCCTAAAGCAACGGTACAAAAGGATATTTCTCCGACCTTGACCGGACAGGCCGATCAGGTCATGAAAGATTCCAGCTCCGTAGGAAGCTTAGCATGGCGCAATGTGTTTACGGATGCCCAATTGATCTCTTTAATTGATTCGGCATTGATAAATAACATGGATGTCCGTCAGGCCATCCACAGGATCGAAATGGCACAAGCTAATTTCAAGTTCCGAAAATCTGCGCTGTATCCTAGTTTGGATGCTGCAGTGGAAGGGGGCTTGAGAAAGTATGGCCATTATACGGAATCGGGAATCGGAAATTATGATTCCAACTTTTCGGATAACCTCAATGATGATGAGAAAATCCCGGAACCTTTCATCCCTGATTATTTTGTGGGTGTCCGTTCTTCCTGGGAATTGGATCTGTGGGGGAAACTGAGAAATAGGAGAGAAGCTGCTTTCTTGAACCTCATGTCCGAAAGTGAATTGAAACGCCTGATCGAAACGGAATTGATTTCATCGATCGCCTCTTCTTATTATGAATTGATGAGCTTGGACGAAAAGATTCAGGTCTATGAAGAGAACATTAAGCTCCATGAACGTGCCCTGGAGATAATCGAAGCACAGAAGGAGGCTGGCCGTGCCGATGAGTTGGCCGTGCAGCAGTTCAAATCACTGTTGTCCCAATCTAAAGCTAATCGTGCGCATGCAGCCCAGGAAATCCTTGCCTATGAACATCAGATCAATTCCCTTTTGGGAAGGGTCTACCAACCTATCGATAGGAATAGCAATGGAATTGGCAGCAATCTCCTGTTCCAAGACCTGACCGTCGGTAATCTGGACGAGCTATTGAATAACCGTCTTGATATCCGCAAAGCGGGCATGGATCTTCAGGCAGGATTCCATGAAATGGAATCTACCCGCTTGGCATTCTTGCCGACCGTGGCGATCTCTCCGTATTTGGGATTGCAGTCTTTCAGCTTTGACAAGCTTTTCAGTTTGGACAAATCTGTGACCTACGGTCTTTTTGGTGGAATTACCATGCCGATCTTCAGGCAGCGCGAATTGAAATCGGAATATGAAAAAATGAAAGCCTCCTATGGGATAAGCTTTCTGGAATATGAAAAAACCGTCCTGAATGCAGTCAATGAAGTATCCCTGGCCTTGAATACTCAAGATGCCATTGTTGCTCGTGCGACGCATGTGAAGGATCAGGTAGCTGCGTTGGAATCGTCCATCGGAGCTGCGGAAGAACTGTTTATAGCAGGCCGGGTTACCTACCTGGATATCATCACTGCACAAAAAGGCTTGATCGAAGCACAAGTTGCCGATGTGGACATCAACAAGGAGAAGATGCTGAATCAGGTCGTTCTCTATAAAGCCTTAGGTGGTGGATGGCAATAAATGGGTAAAGTAAAATAGATGGTGTGGGTGGACTTCGGTCCACCCATTTTTTTTGGATCGATTTTGAGGTGTTTTTTAGGAGGTTTCCTTCGGGACTCGTTCGGGGCATGTTCGGGAATGGTCCGGAGAGAACAGGTAGACCGACCGGAGCGTACCCGAGGACGCATAGGGGATTTGGTCGCTTGCTTTGCGAATTTTCGGAATGTGGGTCGAATGAGGTCAGGCCGAAAGGGGAAGATGTTGGACCGGGATTCCCTTCCTGTCCTGGTCCATCCTCGTATCCTCTCCATCCTGGTTCCTTTCCATGATCTTGGTCCATCCTCCAATCCCTCTAATCCTGGTTCAGACCCCCCTTTTGGAAAAATTATCTGACAATGCTACAGCGAGTTAGCTGGCGGCGGTAAAAATAC
>JAEWOA010000151.1 GCA_023461115.1 Actinomycetes bacterium | reverse complement strand
CCCCCCCCGCGCCCCCGCCGCGGTGCCCCGGGCCCCCGGGGGGGGCGGGGCTCAGGGACGGCGCGACCGGGGCGTCAGGCGACGCCCGCCACCTGCCGCAGCACGTACTGCAGGATGCCGCCGTTGCGGTAGTAGTCCGCCTCGCCGGGGGTGTCGATGCGCACGACCGCGTCGAACTCGACGACCTCGCCGGACTCCTTGGTCGCCGTGACCTTGACGGTGCGCGGCGTCGTGCCCTCGTTGAGCGCGGTGACGCCCGCGATGTCGAACGTCTCGGCGCCGTCCAGGCCCAGGGAGTCGGCGGACTCGCCCTCGGGGAACTGCAGCGGCAGCACGCCCATGCCGATCAGGTTGGACCGGTGGATGCGCTCGAAGCTCTCGGTGATGACGGCCTTCACGCCCAGCAGGCGCGTGCCCTTGGCCGCCCAGTCGCGCGACGAGCCCGAGCCGTACTCCTTGCCGCCCAGCACGACGAGCGGGACGCCCGCCGCCTGGTACGCGACCGAGGCGTCGTAGATCGACGACTGCTCGCCCGTGAGCAGGTTCGTGGTGAACCCGCCCTCGACGCCGGGCACCAGCTGGTTGCGCAGGCGGATGTTGGCGAACGTGCCGCGGATCATGACCTCGTGGTTCCCGCGCCGCGAGCCGTACGAGTTGAAGTCGCGGCGCCCGACGCCATGCTCCGCCAGGTACAGGCCGGCCGGCGAGTCCGCCTTGATCGAGCCCGCCGGCGAGATGTGGTCCGTGGTGACCGAGTCGCCCAGCTTGGCCAGCACGCGCGCGCCCGAGATGTCGACCACCGGCTCCGGGGTCGCGCCCATGCCCTCGAAGTACGGGGGCTTGCGGACGTAGGTGGACTTGTCGTCCCACGAGAAGACGTTGCCCTCGGGCGTGTCCAGCCCGCGCCAGCGCTCGTCGCCCGCGAACACGTCCGCGTAGTCGTCCTCGAACATCTTGCGGTCGATCGACGCGTCGATCGTCGCCTGCACCTGCTCCGGCGTGGGCCAGATGTCGCGCAGGAAGATCGGGTGGCCGGCCTCGTCGCGGCCCAGCGGGTCGGACTCGAAGTCGAAGTCCATGGTCCCGGCGAGCGCGTACGCGATGACCAGCGGCGGCGAGGCCAGGTAGTTCATCTTCACGTCGGGGTTGATGCGGCCCTCGAAGTTGCGGTTTCCGGAGAGCACCGCGGCCACCGCGAGGTCGTGCTCCTGCACGGTCGCCGAGACCTGCTCGTCGAGCGGCCCGGAGTTGCCGATGCACGTGGCGCAGCCGTAGCCGACCAGGTGGAAGCCAAGCTTCTCGAGGTACGGCCAGAGGCCGGCCTTCTCGTAGTAGTTGGTGACGACCTGCGAGCCCGGCGCCATCGACGTCTTGACCCACGGCTTGGCGACGAGGCCCTTCTCCACCGCGTTCTTGGCGACGAGCGCCGCGGCGAGCATGACCGACGGGTTGGACGTGTTGGTGCACGACGTGATCGACGCGATCGCCACGGCGCCGTGGAACAGGTCGAACGAGCGGCCCTCGGTGTCCGTCACGGGGTACGTGCGGGCGACCGACGACGAGATCGCGGGCGAGTCGGACGCGGGGAACGACTCGCGCTCGGCCTCGTCGACGCCGTTGCCCACCTCGGGCGCGTACGTCGGCAGGTCGCGCTGGAACTGCTCCTTGGCGCGCGAGAGCTCGATGCGGTCCTGCGGGCGCTTGGGGCCGGCGATCGACGGGACGACCGTCGAGAGGTCGAGCTCGAGGTACTCGGAGTACATCGGCTCGGTGTAGCCCTCTGCCGTCGGGTCGAGCCACAGGCCCTGCTCCTTGGCGTACGCCTCTACGAGCGCGAGCTGCTCCTCGCTGCGGCCGGTGAGGCGCAGGTAGTCGATCGTGACGCCGTCGATCGGGAAGATCGCGACCGTCGAGCCGAACTCCGGGCTCATGTTGCCGATCGTGGCGCGGTTGGCCAGCGGAACCGCCGCGACGCCCTCGCCGTAGAACTCCACGAACTTGCCGACGACGCCGTGCTGGCGCAGCTTCTGCGTGATCGTCAGGACGACGTCGGTCGCGGTCACACCCGCCGGGATGTTGCCGGTCAGCTTGAAGCCGACGACGCGCGGGATGAGCATCGACACGGGCTGGCCGAGCATGGCCGCCTCGGCCTCGATGCCGCCGACGCCCCAGCCGAGCACGCCCAGGCCATTGACCATCGTGGTGTGCGAGTCCGTGCCGACACACGTGTCGGGGTACGCGCGCAGGACACCGTCGACGTCGCGGGTCATCACCCCGCGGGCCAGGTACTCGATGTTGACCTGGTGCACGATGCCGGTGCCCGGGGGCACGACCTTGAAGTCGTCGAACGCGGTCTGGCCCCAGCGCAGGAACTGGTAGCGCTCGCGGTTGCGCTCGTACTCGAGCTCGACGTTGCGCGCGAACGCGTCGGCGCGGCCCGCGACGTCGATCTGCACCGAGTGGTCGATGACCATCTCGGCGGGCGCGAGCGGGTTGATGCGCTCGGGGTCCCCGCCGAGCTCGGCGACGGCCTCGCGCATGGTCGCGAGGTCGACGACGCACGGCACGCCCGTGAAGTCCTGCATGATCACGCGTGCGGGCGTGAACTGGATCTCGGTGTCGGGCTGGGCGTCCGGGTCCCACGCGGCGAGCGCGTTGATGTGGTCCGCGGTGATGTTGGCGCCGTCCTCGGTGCGCAGCAGGTTCTCCGCGAGCACCTTGAGGCTGAACGGCAGGCGCTCGAGCCCGTCGACCGCCGAGAGGCGGAAGACCTCGTACGAGGCGTCACCGACCTCCAGCGTGCCCTTGGATCCGAAGCTGTCGACGGTGCTCACAGGCGCTCCTCCAGTACAGGCGAGTCAGCCGGGATTCTTCTGGGGGTCCCGGCCCGCGGGGCGTCCCTCCAGCGTAAGCGGAGCCAGGACGCGAATTATCTCGACGTCAAGATACATCGTCGGAGGGGCCTCGCGCACCTCGCACGCGACGAGGCCGGGCCCTGGGCGACGAAAGCCCGCGGCCCGGCCTCCGGGGGACGCCAGCGGTGGTGTGTGTGCGCCGGCGCCCGGCGCCGCGGTCAGTCCCGCTCGGCCGCTTCGGCCGCCTCGGCCGCCTTGCGCTCGGCCTCGACGGCACGCTGATGCGCGCGCGGGTCGTAGTCGGGCGTCCCCTGCTTGTGCAGCTCCTCGGTCGCGAGGCGGCGGGCCTCGGCCAGCTTGTGGTCGGCGCTCTCGTCGTGGTCGCTCATTCGTCGTCCCTCCCACGCGGCCGGCCCCGTCGGCCGGCACGCCTTCAACGCTAGGCCGGGCGCCCGCCGCCCGCACCCGACGACGGGCGGCGTCCGGCGCGCGCGTCAACGCGTGAGGACCGCGACCGCCTCCACGTGATGCGTCATCGGGAACAGGTCGTGCCCGACGAGCTCGTCGAGCGCGTAGCCGTGCCCGCCGAGCAGAGCGATGTCCCGCGCCAGCGCGGCCGGGTCGCACGCGACGTAGACGACGCGCTCGGGCCGCAACGCCGCGATCGAGTCGACGACCGCACGCCCCGCGCCCGTGCGCGGCGGGTCCAGGACCACGACGTCCGCGTGCACGACGTCGGAGTCCGGGTCGTCGCGCCCCGCGAGCACGCGCGCGACGTCGCCGTGGTGCAACTCCACGTTCCGACGCGAGTGCAGGTTGCGCCGCGCGTCCTTCACCGCCCGCGCGTCGCCCTCCACGGAGACGACCTCGCCCGTCTCGCCCACGGCGTCCGCGAGCGGCGCCGTGAACAGCCCGGCGCCCGAGTACAAGTCCAGCACCGCGGCGCCGTCGACGTCGCCGACCCCCGCGAGCACGGCCTCGACGAGCACCGCAGGCGCTCCCCGGTGGACCTGCCAGAAGCCTGCCGCGGCCACCCGGAACTCGTGAGAGGACTCCCCCGCCGGCTGCCCCACCGTGACGACCTCCCGCACCGACGAGCGCGCGTTCGGCCGCAGGTCGGGCCGCCGGTGCAGCAGGTCGTACGGGGCGCCGTCGACGAGCACGAGCGGCGTGTCGCCGCCGACCGGAGCGATCGCCTCGATCCGGGCCCCTGCGGGGAACGTGCGCGAGAACAGGCCGAGCTCGGCCACCGCGGGCACCGCGAGCGGCATGTCGTCGAGCGCGACCACCTGGTGCGAGCGGTGCCGGTGCATGCCGGCGCGCCCGGCGCCGTCGGCCACCAGGTCGATGCGCGTGCGCCACGCGAGGCCACCGCGCTCGTCGTCGCCCGGGACCGCCCTGACCTCGACGTCGCGCTCGTCCTTCGCCAGCCGCCGCAGCTGCTCACGCAGCACCGCGCGCTTCCACTCCCGCTGCGCCGGCAACGCGACGTGCGCGAGCTCACCGCCGCCGACGCCGCCCGGACCCGCCGCTGGCCACGCGCTCGGCACGCGGTCCGGCGAGGCCTCGAGGACCTCGACCGCGTCCGCGCGCCAGAACTTGGCGTCGGGGCCCGCGTCGGTCATCCGTGCGCGCACCCGCTCGCCCGGCAACGTGTGCCGGACGAACACCACACGTCCCTCGTGACGCGCGACGCAGTGCCCGCCATGCGCGACCGGGCCGATCTCGAGCTCGACCGTGCGGGGCGCCCGCTCGGTCGCGTCAGCCACGCGGCACCGTGCGGTGCACCGGCTCTTCCATGCCGTCCTGTCCTTCCGACGAGGCGAGCTGCCACGGCACCGAGGCCACCACGACGCCGGGCGTGAACAGCAGGCGGCCCTTGAGGCGAAGCGCGCTCTGGTTGTGGAGCAACTGCTCCCACCAGTGTCCTACGACGTACTCCGGGATGTAGACCACGACCAGGTCGCGCGGGCTGTCCCGGCGGATCGAGCGCACGTACTGCAGCACGGGCCGAGTGATCTCCCGGAACGGCGAGTCGAGCACGCGCAGCGGCACCGGAAGCGCCATCGCGTCCCACTGCGCGCGCAGCGACTCCACGTCCTCGGGGTCCACCCCGACAGTGACGGCCTCGAGCACGTTCGGCCGCGACGCGCGCGCGTAGGCGAGCGCCCGCATCGTCGGGCGGTGCAGGTGCGAGACCAGCACGAGCGCGTGCACGCGGCTGGGCAGCGCGCGGGCCGCCTCGGCGTCGTCGCCCAGCGCGAGCTCGGCGCGCACCGACGCGTAGTGCTGGTGCACGCCCTGCATGAGGACGTAGACGATGACCATCGCGAGGATCGCGATCCACGCGCCGTGCGTGAGCTTGGTCAGCAGCACGACCACCAGGACCGTCCCGGTCATGGCGAGCCCGATGGTGTTGACCACGCGCGAGCGCTTCATGCGCGAGCGCGCGGTGGGCTCCGGCTCGGTGCGCAGCGCGCGCGTCCAGTGCCGCACCATGCCGAGCTGGCTCAGCGTGAACGACACGAACACGCCCACGATGTAGAGCTGGATCAGGCGCGTGACCTGCGCGTCGAACGCGACGATCAGGCCGATCGCGACCAGCGCGAGCGTGACGATGCCGTTGGAGTACGCGAGCCGGTCCCCCCGGGTGTGGAGCTGGCGCGGCAGGTAGCCGTCCTTCGCCAGGATCGACCCGAGCACTGGGAAGCCGTTGAACGCGGTGTTCGCGGCGAGCACCAGGATCAGGCCCGTGACGAGCGAGACGACCGCGACCAGCACGGGCAGACCCTCGAACACCGACGAAGCGAGCTGGCTGATCACCGGGTGCTGCACGTACGAGTCGCCCACGGGCACGCCGTCGCGCAGGAGCTGCTCGCCGGGCAGGTCGGCGAACTTGACGCCGATCGCGCGCGCGAGCAGCAGGATCGACATGATCATGACGATCGAGATGGACCCGAGCAGCGCGAGCGTCGTCGCGGCGTTCCTCGACTTGGGCTTGCGGAACGCGGGGACGCCGTTGCTGATCGCCTCGACACCCGTGAGCGCCGCGCAGCCGGACGCGAACGCGCGCAGCACCAGGAAGAAGCCCGCGACGCCGACGAGGCCCTGGTCCCACCCGGCCTCGGACGCGAGCTCCAGCCCGGCGCTCTCGGCCATCGGCAGGTCGCCCATGAAGTGACGCACGGTCCCGAACACCGCGATCAGCCCGATCGCGAACATGAACAGGTACACCGGGACCGCGAATGCCCGGCCCGACTCCCTGACTCCACGCAGGTTCACCACGGTGAGGATCACGACGAGCGCGACCGCGAACACAGCCTCGTGGCCCCGCAGCGCGGGGAATGCCGAAGCCGCGTACTGCGCGCCCGACGAGATCGACACCGCGACCGTGAGGATGTAGTCCACGAGCAGCGCAGACGCCACCGTGACCCCGGCCTTGGGCCCGAGGTTGACCGTGGCCACCTCGTAGTCCCCGCCGCCGGACGGGTAGGCGTGCACGTTCTGCCGGTAGCTGGCCACCACGGTGGCCATCACGATCGCGACCGCGAGGCCGACCCACGGCGAGATCGTCAGGGCCGAGACGCCCGCGATCGACAACGTCAGGAGGATCTCGTCTGGCGCGTACGCCACCGACGACAACGCGTCCGACGCGAAGACGGGCAGGGCGATCCGCTTGGGGAGCAAGGTATGCCCCAGCCGGTCGCTGCGGACCGGGCGGCCGATCAGCAGCCGCTTGGCTGCATCTGAGAGATCCGACACGAGGCACCATCGTAGGCGCGCCCGGCGCCGTCCGCGGGGCGGCGGGCGCGTGTAGCGTCAGCACACGTGCACTTCGTGATCATGGGCTGCGGCCGAGTCGGCGCGAGTCTGGCGCAGACGCTCGAGGAACACGGCCACTCGGTGGCCGTCATCGACCAGAATCCGGACGCGTTCCGCCGTCTGCCCGGCGACTTCGGGGGCCACAAGGTCACGGGCCTGGGGTTCGACCGGGACACGCTCACGAAGGCCGGCATCGAGGACGCGTACGGGTTCGCGGCGGTGGCCGACGGCGACAACTCGAACATCCTGGCCGCGCGCGTCGCGCGTGAGACGTACGGGATCGAGAACGTCGTCGCCCGCATCTACGACCCGCACCGCGCCGAGATCTACCAGCGCCTCGGAATCCCGACGGTCGCGACCGTGCGCTGGACCGCGCACCAGGTGCTGCGGCGCCTGCTTCCGATGGGCGCCACCGACGAGTTCCGCGACTCGTCCGGCCAGCTCAGCCTGGTCCAGGCCGACGTCCACGAGGGCTGGACCGGGCGCACGCTCGCGGCGCTGGAGTCCGCGAGCGGCGCCCGCGTGGCGTACCTCACCCGCTACGGCGACGGCATCCTGCCGACCGCCCAGACCGTCCTCCAGGAGAACGACATCGTGCACGTGCTGCTGCGCGTCGAGGAGTCCGCCGCCGTCGAGCGAGTGCTCACCGCAGCCCCGGCGGTGTCCGAGTGAGGGTCGTGATCGCCGGCGCCGGCTCCGTGGGTCGCTCGATCGCGCGCGAGCTCCTGGCGCACGAGCACGAGGTCACGCTCGTCGACCGGCAGCCCACGGCCATGCGGGTCGCGCAGGTGGCCGAGGCGGACTGGCTGCTCGCGGACGCGTGCGAGCTCCCCACACTGCGCGAGGCGCGCGCGCAGGAGTGCGACGTAATGGTCGCCGCGACCGGCGACGATAAGGCCAACCTGGTGATCTCACTGCTGGCCAAGACCGAGTTCGGCGTGCCGCGCACGGTCGCGCGCGTGAACAACCCCAAGAACGAGTGGATGTTCGACGAGGCGTGGGGCGTGGACGTCGCGGTCTCGACCCCGCGGATCATGACGGCGATGGTCGAGGAGGCCGTCGCGGTCGGCGATCTGGTGCGGATCTTCACGTTCCACCAGTCGCGCGCCGACATCCTCGAGCTCACGCTCCCGGACGACTCGCCGCTCGCGGGCGCGCGGATCGGCCAGATCACGTGGCCCCAGGACACCGTGCTCGCGTGCGTCGTGCGCGACGGTCGCCCGATCTCACCGAGCCCCGACGACACGCTCGAGGGCCGCGACGAACTGCTGTTCGTCACGGGCCGTGAGGCGGACGAGAACGCGCTGGAGTCGATCCTGCGCGGTGGGGTCAGCCGTGGTCCGGAGCAGTCAGCCGGGCCCGACGCACCAGCAGCCAGCTGACCCACAGGGCCAGCGCGGTCAGCGGCAGGCCCATCGCGAGCTTGGCGGCGCCGAGCCAGCCGACGTCGCGCGCGAAGTAGAGCGGCACCTGGACCGCGAGCCGGAGCGCGAACATCGCGACCCACGGCACGGTGGCCCACGCATACGCCCGGCGCGCCCTCGCGTCGGCATGCCAAGCCACCGCCGAGCGCCACGAGCCGCCCGTCAGGGGCCCGTCCTTGGCGAACAGGCCCACGACGAGCCCGACCAGCGGCCAGCCGACGAGGATCGTCACGAGCGTCCCGACGAGGTAGGCCCCGTTCACCCACAGCCCGTACGCGTAGTAGTCGGCGGCGTCCCCGGTGCGCCAGGCCCAGACCAGGCCGATCCCGACGCCGAGGACACCCGAGAGCGCCTGCGTCACGGGCGTGCGCTGGATCAGCCGTGCCACGACCGCGACGAGCGCGGCGCCGCCCGCCGCGTACAGCGCCGGCTCGAGCTCCTGCCCGGCCAGCAGGTACACGACGACGAACAGCAGCCCGGGCAGGACCGACTCGATGGCGCCGCGGACGCCGCCGATCGCGTCGAGCGCCGAGAACTCGTCGCCCGTGATCGCGCGCATGCCGCGTGCGCCGCCCTCCTCGGGCGGGACCAGGTCGTCGACCGCGTCGAGCGGCCCCTCGTCGGCCACGCGCTTGTCGTCAGCCACGCGCGCTCACTCGCCCGGACGCGGCTTGAGCTCGTACCGCGGGTTGAACAGCGTGCGCCGCCCCTCGACCGTGCAGATCAGCCCGTCGACGCGCAGGCGCCGCCCGGGCTCGATGCCCGCGATCTCGCGGCGCCCGAGCCACACGAGCGCGAGCGAGCCGCTGCCGTCGTACAACTCGGCCTCGAGCGCCGGCACGTTGTCGCGCGGCCGGAACGTCACGGAGCGGATGACGCCGCTGACCTTGGCGTGCGCGCGGGACGGCAGCTGGTCCACCGGCGTGCAGCCGACGGCGCGCAGCGCCTCGTCCCGCTCCTCGGCGGCCTCGATCTGGTCCCGCGACGCGCCCAGCGCGCGCAGGCGCTCCCGCACCGTCATCGGGTCTCCGTGATCTCGGGCCCGCGAGTCAGCGGGTCGAACGAGGGCTGCTCCGCCTCGGCCTCGGCCGGCGCGGGCGCGGGCCCCGGCAACGTCAGGGTCAGCAGGTCGCGCGGCGGACGCGCGTCGGCGCCGCGCACGACGACGACCGCGCCGAAGACCTGCTCGAGCACCTGGGCCGCGGCGGGCTCGACGGCCGCGCGCCCCGTGATCACGCCGCGCAGGAACCACCGCGGCCCGTCGACGCCCAGGAACCGCGCCGGGCGGTGGCTCGTGCGGCCGTCGGACGTGCGCGCGGGCAGGCGGGCCAGCAGCTCGCGCCCGAACGGGCCGGGGACGTCGTCGACCGAGCCGCCCTGTCCGACGATCGACTGCTCGATCTCGGCGCGGATCTCGTCCCAGATCCCGTCGGTGCGCGGCGCGGCGTAGGCCTGCAGCTGGAGGGTCGAGCCGTCGAAGTTCACCGACGCGGCCGACACCGAGTTCGTGGCCTTGTCGATCTCCATGCGCAGCTCCATGCCGGGCACGCCCGGAAGCCGCAAAGCGCCGAGGTCGACGCGCGGCCGGTCGTCGATGCCGGCGTCGCCCGAGTCCCACGGCCCGTGCGTGCGCGCCGGCTCGGCGGCCTCCTCGACGGTGTCGAGCTCGACGTCGGCAGCGGTCTCGTCGACCTCGGCCTTGCTGTTGCGCCGGAACAGAGCCACGGTGCCCACTCCTCCTGGGCGCGGCCTGGCCGCACCCGACTCACATGTCCGCCGCGGCGGACCTTCTCTCTCGACAGTAGCCCGCGTTGGGCCACCGTTGAACCGTCAGACCGCGCCGCTCGACCGCGAGCCGTGCCATCCACCGCTGGACCCGAAGCCGCCCTCGCCGCGGTGCGACCCCGGCAGCGTCTCGACCTCGACGAAACGCGCGCGCTCGACGCGCTGGATCACGAGCTGCGCGACGCGGTCCCCGCGCCGCAGCTCGACCTCATGCTCGACGTCGGTGTTCAGCAGCGTCACCGCGATCTCGCCGCGGTAGCCCGCGTCGACGGTCCCGGGCGCGTTGACGATCGTGATGCCGTGCTTGGCCGCGAGGCCCGAGCGTGGGTGCACGAACGCCGCGAAGCCGTCCGGCAGCGCGATCGCGATGCCGGTCGGCACGGTCACCCGGCCCTGCGGCGGGATCACGACGTCCACCGTGGTCACGAGGTCGGCGCCCGCGTCGCCGGGATGCGCGTAGGACGGCGCCGGGAGCTCGGGGTCGAGGCGTTGCAGGAGCACCTCGGCGCCCAGGTCGTTGGTCACGGGCCCCGACCCTACCCGCCGTGACGCGCGGGTGTGGCCATGTGGGTGTGGCCAGGCGGGCGTGATCGAAGGGGCGTGGCCAGATGGGATGCTGTCGCCATGCCCGAGCCTGCGCGCACCCCTGTCGTCTTCGCCGAGCGTCTGTGGCCCGGGCCGGTCGGCTGGGCGCTCGCCGTGGGGTTCGGGGTGGCGCTCGGCATCGCGTTGTTCCCGGTGGGAGTCGCGGTGGCCGCGACGACCGGGCTGGTCGCGTTGGCGGCGGCGGTCGCGGTGCTCGTCGCGTGGTCGCCGCGCGTCGACGTCACGGCCGACGAGCTGCGCGCGGGCGGCGCCCACATCGCGCTCTCCTTGCTGGGCCCGGCGCGCGTGATCGAGCGCGACGGCCTGCAGGCCGAGCTCGGCCCTCGGCTCGACGCGCGCGCGCACCTGTGCCAGCGCGGCTGGATCCGCTCCGCGGTGCGGGTCGAGCTCGTCGACCCCGCGGACCCCACGCCGTACTGGATCGTCTCGTCGCGGCGCCCGCACGAGCTCGCGGCCGCGCTCGGCGCGGGCGCGTAGCGCGAGCCCGCCGGCGGCCCCCGGGCGCCGACACCCCACGACGTCACAAGGCGGCCGTCCCCGGTGAGGGGCGGCCGCCTGGTGACGTCGTGCGTGTGGAGTCGTGGCCATCAGGGCCAGGGGACTTCGGGGCTCAGGAGGCGCACTCCGAGCACACCGGCTGCCCGTCACGCTCGTAGGCGAGCTGGCTGCGGTGGTGCACCAGGAAGCACCGCGAGCAGGTGAACTCGTCGGCCTGCCGCGGCAGGACCCGAACCGAGAGCTCCTCGCCCGACAGGTCCGCGCCCGGAAGCTCGAACCCTTCGGCCGCCTCAGTCTCGTCCTCGTCCACCACGCCCGAGTTCTTGTCGGAGCGCCGGGCCTGGAGTTCCTGGAGCGAGTCCTCGCTCAGGTCCTCCTCGGTCTTGCGCGGGGCGTCGTAGTCGGTTGCCATATTCGGTGGTCACACTCCGTCGTCGAGAAGATTCGTCACGGTACGCGGGATCAATGCGCGAGCTCGATGATTTGTTCCCGAGCGCGCACGGATTGTGCACCAGATCGCCGCGCCGCGCGAACAGTGCTGACGCGAGCAATCAGGGTGGACCATTCTCAGGGCCCGGAATCGGCCCCATGTCCCTCCAAGATGCCGATCAGGTCGCCTACACTCCCACGCGGTCCGGCCACCGTCATGTCGGAGGAGGCGGCGCGGCCGAACAGGCCGCTGACCTGGGCTCCCGCCTCGGTTGCGATGAGCGAGGCAGCCGCGAGGTCCCACGGCGCGAGCCCTCGCTCGTAGTACAGGTCGAGTCCGCCGGAGGCGAGCGAGCACAGGTCGAGCGCGGCCGAGCCCATGCGACGAATATCACGAACCTGGGGCAACAAATCGGCCACGATCTCCGCCTGCCTGCGGCGACGTTCGGCGACATAGCCGAAACCGGTGCCGAGAAGGCTGTCCGCGAGCGGCCGGGCTGGGTTCACGCGGATCGCGCGGCCGTCGCACGTGGCGCCCTGCCCGATCCCCGCGACGAATGCGCGGCCGTCCCACGGCGCGAAGACGCACGCGGCGACGACCGTCCAGGACTCCGGGTCGGGCGCCCGCCCGGGCGCGTCCACCACCGCCGCGACCGACACGCTGTACGCCGGCAGGCCGTACAGGTAGTTCACGGTGCCGTCGATCGGGTCGACGACCCACGTGACCCCGGTGGTCCCGGGCTCGAAGCCGCCCTCCTCCCCCAGCACGCCGTCGCCGGGCGACAACTCGGCGATACGTCGGCGCAGCAGCGCCTCGGACGCGAGGTCCATCGCCGTCACGACGTCCTGTGGGCTGCTCTTGGTCGCGGCGACCTCCACATGCGCCGGCCGACCCCCGTGGATCAGCGCGCCGGCCTCCCGCGCGACCGCCTCGGCGATGCGCGCGAGCTCCGCGACGCGCTCGGCCGACGGCACAGGGTAGGGGTGGGACGTGGGCGACGCGGCGGCGTCCTGCGGGGTCACAGCGACCATCCTGACCCATCGCCGGCGCCGAGGCCGCGCCATGGGCCTGGCGCCGTGAGGCGGAACCGCAGCGCGAGCAGCCGCGCCGCGAAGATCGCCACCACGACCGCGACCGTCGTCGCCGTCGAGGCCCAGCCGAGCGACCACACGACGACCGTCACCCCCGCGCCCACGAGCGCCGGGATGGCGTAGAGCTGCCGGTGGTGCAGCACCACGGGCACCTCTCCGGAGAGCAGGTCGCGCAGCACTCCCCCGCCGACGCCCGTCATGACGCCGACCAGCGCCGCAGCGATCAACGTGGTCCCGTACTCGAGGCCCTTGATGGTGCCCACGACCGTGAACGTCGCGAGCGCGGCCGCGTCGAGGATCACGATGAACCGGCGTGCGCGCTCGAGCCGCGGGTGGAAGAAGTACATGAGGAGCCCGCCGGCGATCGCGGTCACGATGAAGCGCCAGTCCGAGATCCCGACCGGCGGGACCGCGCCGATCAGCACGTCACGGAGCATGCCGCCGCCCAGGCCCGCGGCCCACCCGAGCACCAGGATGCCGAACACGTCGAACTGCTTGCGGACTCCCGCCAGGGCGCCGGACATGGCGCCGACGAGGACTCCGATGACCTCGAGCACGGGCTGCAGGGGGATCTCGGCGCTCACGTGACCATCATCCCAGGGGCGGCACACCGCTCCGGGTCCGCCACAGGCCGCCCGGAAAGTGGCACCCTCGTCCGTGAGGTACGGGAGGTCGCATGGATGAGCTCGAGCTCGTAGGTCTGCACGACGACGGTGAGCAGTTGGTGCTCGCGCGCGCGGACGGCACGCGGTTCCGCGTGCGCATCGACGAGCCGCTGCGTGCCGCGGTGCGCCGCGACCGTCCCCAGCTGGAGCAGTTGCGCGCGGAGAACGCCGGCACGCTCGCGCCGCGTGAGATCCAGGCGCGGATCCGCGCGGGCGCGACCGCGCAGGAGGTGGCCGACTCCGCCGGGCTGGCCGTGGAGCATGTCCGGCGGTACGAGGGCCCGGTGCTGGCCGAGCGCGAGTACGTCGCCGAGCAGGCGCGCGCCGCGCGCGTGGGCCGCGAGCCGGGCGCGCCCGTGCTGGGCGACCTCGTGACCGATCGCCTCGCCGCACGTGGCGTGGACCTCGCGTCGCTCGCGTGGGATGCGGCGCGTGAGCAGTCAGGCCCGTGGGTGGTGTTCGCGCGGTTCCGGGCGGGCGACGACGAACGCGAGGCGCGCTGGACGTTCGACGCCACCGCGCGCGCGGTCACGGCCGACGACGACGAGGCGCGCTGGCTCTCGGAGACCGAGCTGCCCGACGAGCCGGTGTCCCGCCGTCACCTGGCGGCGGTGCGTGACGTGGTCTTCGACTTCGAGGCGGTCGCGTCCGCGCGCGCCACGCGCTCGGACGACGACACGCACGAGATCGCGCTCGAGCCCGACCCCGCCGAGGCGACGCACGCGCTGCTCGACGACCTGCGGAGCCGCCGCGGCGTGCGCCAGTCGGTCACGGTGGACGAGGAGGACGAGGACGAGGGCGCGTTCGAGGGCTTCGGGCCGCAGCACGCGTTCGACTTCTCGCTGGACGACATCCCCGGCGCCCACCCGGCCGACGCCGAGCCGGCGGCCGAGGCCGTGGTGCTTCCGGTGGCGGACGCGCGGGCGGCGCGGGCCAAGGGCGCGCGGAGCTCCGCCGAGCCGGCGCCGGTCGTCGAGGAGCCGTCCGCGCCCGCCGCCGACGACGAGCCCGTCGCCGAGGAGCGCCCGCGTGCTCGTCGGGGCCGCGCGAAGGTGCCCAGCTGGGACGAGATCGTGTTCGGGGCGCGCCCGGAGTAGGGACCGGGGCTACTGCACGAGCGGGGCTACTGCGCGAGCGGGAGCGTGGCCTGGCCCGCGACGGCGAGCGTCTGCGGGCTCGGGGCTGCCGCGCGCGCGGCCGCCGCCGTCATCCGCCGCATGTGGTGACGGCGGCACAGCACCTCGTACGCGACCTCCTGGGCGTGCGCGCCGTCGGCCACGTCGCCGACGACGACCTGCTCGCCCTCCACGACCATGGCGCCGCCCACGGTCCGCGCGTTGTGGGTCGCTCGGGCGCCGCACCAGCACAGCGCCCGCACCTGGAGCAGGTCCACGCGATCGGCGAGCTCGACGAGCCGCCGGGCGCCCGGGAAGAGGCGCGCGCGGAAGTCCGTCGAGATGCCGAACGCGTAGACGTCCACGCCCAGCTCGTCGACGACGCGCGCGAGCTGTTCCACCTGCTCGGGCGTGTAGAACTGCGCCTCGTCGCCGATCAGGTAGTCCACCGAGCTGCCGTGGGTGCGGCGGCGGATCACCTCGTCCCAGAAGTCGGTGCCGTCGTCGACCTCGTGCGCGGACTTGGCCAGCCCCAGGCGTGAGGAGATGGTCGCGGCGCCCGCGCGGTCGTGGCTGGTGAACAGCACGCCGTCGCGGCCGCGCGCGGCGTGGTTGTGGTGCATCTGGAGCGCGAGCGTCGACTTGCCGCAGTCCATCGTGCCGGAGAAGAAGACGAGCTCAGCCACGGGTCGGGCTCCTCACGCGACGATCAGGCGGGGCACGAGCATCTCGTGCGGGGTGAGCGAGCCGTGCACGCCGACCATGTCGAGCGACGCAAGCGTCTGTGTGCGGGTGTCGACCACCGTCGCGCGTCCGGCCATCGCGACGACGACGTCGCCGATCACCGGGCGCACCGCGTCTTCCACCGTCCCGAAGAGCCCGGCGTCGACTGCCTCGTCGCGGGTGACGACCAGAGCGTGCTCGCCGAGCACGTCGCGCCACGTGCGACGCACCTCCTCGGCGGATGCGCCGGGCTCGAGGTGCAGGTGGGACGCGCGCGGCTCGCCGGAGACGAGCGCAACGCCCGCACGCAGCCGGTCGTGGTGGGCGACGTCCCATCGCAGCGAGCGGTCCGCGTCGACCATGCCGTGGTCGGCGGTCACGAGCATGACCGAGCCGCGCGGCAAGACCCGCGCCAAGCGTGCGAGCTCGGCGTCGAGCTCCTCGAGCGCGCCGCCCCACTGCGCGGAGCCCCAACCGTGCTTGTGCCCGGCCTGGTCGACCTCGCCCCAGTACAGGTAGGCGAGCCCCGGCTGGCGCAGCGCCGTCGCGACCGCGTCGACCCGGTCCGCGAGCGACTCCGCGGCCGTGTACCGCGGCCCGCGCAGCGCCGCGCGCGTCAGCCCTGAGCCATTGAACCGGCCGGGACCCACACTCGTCACCGCAACTCCCGCGCCGAGCAGGGCGCCGAACACCGTGGGCGCCGGCTGCCACTGCTCGGGGTCCGGGACGTCGGCCCAGGACACGAGATTGCCGAGCGCGCCCGTCGCGGGCACCCGGACCGTGTAGCCGAGCATCTTGGTGCCGCCCGGCGCGAGCCCCGTGCCGAACGTGCCGATCGCCGTGGCGGTGGTCGAGGGGAACGTGCTGCTCAAGGGCGCGCTGTCGGCGGCGAGGCGCCGCAGGAACGGGGCATGCCCGGCGCGTTCCGTGAGGTTCAGGTGTCCCAGGCCGTCGACCAGCACGACGCACACGCGCGACGCGACGGGAAGGCCGAGGGTCAGCCGCGAGGCTTCCCAGGCCGCGACCTCTCCGTCGCGCGGCTGCGGCACCGCCCCGGCGGCCGCGAGCGCGCCCGCCGCCCCCGGGAGCGCGTGCCCCAGGCACGGGCCGACGTCTCCGGGTG
>JAEWOA010000150.1 GCA_023461115.1 Actinomycetes bacterium | reverse complement strand
GCGCCACCCTCCGCGGCGTGCCCCGCGGCATGTCCCGCCGCGGCCGCTCCGGCCCCGGCCAGCAGCCCGCCGCCCACCGGCAGCCCGGCGCCCAACGCGCCCAGGCCCGCGAGGCCCAGCACGAGCGGGGCGATGACGCCGCGCATGCCGTGGTTGACGTCGCCGAGCTCGAGCACGAGCGCGCGGCAGTCGCCGCACTCGTCGAGGTGGGCCTCGACCTTCGCGGTGTCGCGTTGCCCGAGCCCGCCGCGGACGTACGCTCCGAGCTGCCCGGCGACCGCGCGGCAGCCGTCGTCGAGCGGGTCGCCCAGGTGCTGCTGGAGGTAGGCCTGCCGGAGGCCCTCGCGCGCGCGGTAGGCGAGCGCGGCGACGCCGTTGGCGCTCATGCCGAGCAGCGGCGCGATCTGCGCGGGCGTGAGCTCCTCGACCTCGGTGTGCCAGAGCACGGCCTGCCACCGCTCGGGCAGCGAGTGGAACGCGCGCGCCACGACTCCCCGCTCGAAGCCGGCGAGCGCGGGCTCCTCGGCGGTGCCGGCGAGCGCGGTGCCGGCCTCGAGCGTCGCGAGGTCGTCGGTGGGCTGGGTGCGCCGCGCGGACTCACGGCGCGCGGCGGCGGTGCGCCGGACGACCGTGAACAGGTACGCGCGGAAGGCCGCGTCCGGGCCGTTGCCACGCTGCAGGGCGCCGTGCACCGCGGTGAAAGCGTCCGCGACGACGTCGTCGGCGTCGTGCCCGGAGTCCGTGTACTGGAGCGCGACGACGCGCGCGGCGCCCGCGTGCCGCTCGTAGAGCCCCGCGAAGCCGGCGGGGTCGCCTGAGCGCGCGGCGGCGATGAGCTCCGCGTCGCTCGGTTCGACTCGCTGTTCTGCCTCGGTGGCCACTGCTCTCCTGCTGCCGTGAAAGTGCTGTCGCGCCGCCGCGCTCCTGCCGGTGGGCGTGGAGCCGGCGATGCCCGCGAGAATCCCGCCTAGCCTCGCATATCGGATGATTCAGCGGAAACTTCAGCATTGGGGCGCTTACGTGCGGTGAGCACCGGGTGAAAAAGGGTGTTGCCGGCGTCATGGCGTTCGGCGGGCGCCCTCTCATCCCACGTGACGACCGATTACGGCCTACTGCCGCCTGCCGCCGGAGCCGAGCTCCGCGAGCGCTGGCGCTCAGAGAGCGTGACGAGCGTGTGGCGCCGGCCCTCCGACTGGTACCACCCCGCGGTCGACGACCTGGCGGTGGCCTTGCTGCTCGACGAGGACGCCGAGCCTCCCGCGGCGCGCCTCGGGCACGCCCGGGGCGAGTCGGGAGTGGGGATCGGCGAGGCGATCGACGACCTGGTGTGCCTGTACCGCGTGACGTCCGCCGGGTCGCCACCCGTCCTCACGCTGCGCGCGTTGTGCGACGGCTGGGCCGACGGGCAGGCGCTCGCCGCGCTGGCGCCGTCGCTCGCGGACCCCGAGTCGGGCCTGCCGACGCACGACTACCTGCGCCTGCGGGTGGCCGAGTGCTACCGCGACGACGCCCGGCCGCGGCACCGGCTGCTCGTGGTCGACGTCGCGGCCGGTGTGCCGTCGGCGCTGGTCAGGGCTGCGCGCAGCGCGGCGGTCGGCGCCGCTCTCGTCGAGACGTTCGGCGCGGGCGCGCCGATGGCGAGCCTGGGGGGCGGGGTCTTCGCCGCGCTGCTGGCGCCCGACGAGCGGGCGCCCGTGGGCCTGCCGGAGACCATCGCGGCGCACGCCGCGGCGATGTGCGTCGACGACATCACCCGCCGGCCCGTCCGGTCCTGGGTGGAGCAGCTCCCGCCGACCGTGGAGCGCGCCGCGGACCGTCTCGCGCGGTTGGCCAGGATGTAGGCGACACCGTGATCAGCGCCCGAGAATGGTCAAGGATTTACCAAGCGATGCTACGTCGCAGGTCAGGAGCGAGTTTGCCACCGGGCTGGGACAAGTCGGATGACTCGGACTACCGTCGACGTATGAACACCGCTGGCGTTGCACCACAAGATTCGACCGACGCAGGCGCCGCGAACCCCCACGAACGCCCCCACGGCCCACCCGACGAGCCCTCGGCTCCGCCCTCACTCCCGCACCCCCGCGCCGCGATCCCGGTCCCCGACCTCTCCGATGTCGACGCCGCCGACCCCGGCCCCGTGATCGCCTCCGGCTCGTGCGCCGACGTCTACGCGCTCACCGACGACCACGTGCTGCGCCGCTACCGCTCGGGCCGCGACGCCGGCGCCGAGGTGGAGATCCTGCGGCACGTCGTCGCGCACGGCTTCCCCGCGCCTGCGGTCTTCGCGGCGCTCGGCCCGGACCTGGTGATGGAGCGCCTGCACGGGCCGTCCCTGCTGCAGGCCCTCGCCGCGGGCGAGATCTCGCTGCACGACGGCGCGCACATCATGGCCAACCTGCACCGGCGCCTGCACGCCATCCCGGTGCCGGAGTCATGGCAGTCGCCGTCGTCGTCCGGCTGGGGCCACGCCACGGGTGGGCCGTCGCTCGTGCACCTGGACCTGCACCCCGGCAACATCGTGCTGAGCGAGTCCCGCGGGCCCGCGGTGGTCGACTGGGCCAACGCGCGGACCGGGACCGCCGAGCTCGACGTCGCACTGAGCTCGGTCATCATGGCCGAGGTCGCGGTCGACGCGGGCGGCGACTACTCGTCGGCCGCGCGCGCCCTGCTGGTCGCGTTCCTGTCCGCCGCCGACGTCGAGGTGCTCGCGGCGCTCGACGACGCGGTGGCGATCCGCCGCGCCGACCCCGCCCTGATCCCCGGCGAGCGCGAGCTCGTGCCCGCGGCCGCGCAGCTGGTACGCGACCTGGTGCTCGTCACGCGCTGAGCGGCGCACCCCCGGACACGACGAAGGGGCCGGTGGGAGCCGGTCCCTTCGTCGTGCGTGAGCGCGTCAGCGCGGGTCGTAGGTCAGGCAGTCCGCCGCGTCCTTGCCGGAGCCGACACGGACCGTCGACGCGGTGCACTCGAGGTGCGAGTTGTGCGAGCAGTCGCCGCGCTGGCAGGCGCCGACGTGGCTGATCACCTTGTCCAGCCCGCCCTTGACGCTGAGCGGGATGAACGTCGCGCACTTGGCGTCGCCCGCGCTGCCCGCGATCGTGATCGCGGCCGCGTGGCAGCTCGAGTGGTCGTTGTAGGAGCATCCCGCGACGGAACACTCGGTGATCGTCGGCAGATCCATGAGATCGGGCATGGTGTCCTCCGGGTGACGGGCTGGGGGGCCGTTCGTCGTCGACGCTAGACCCCAATTACGCAACACGCTAGGCAGGCATGCCTCACTAACACCGCAGGTCAGAGGCTATTTTTAGCCAACGGGAGTGTTGCGTAATCCCCGTGCGCGCAGGTCACGGCGTCACAGGTGGAGCTCCAGTTGGTCGGGGGCCTCGTCGGCCTCCGCGGAAACTTCTCCGGCCTGCACGCCCCACGAGCCGCGCGGCCCGCGCGCGGCGCCCGGGTCGTCGGGGAACTCCAGGACCGTAGACACTGCGGGCATGGCGAGCGAGGTGGTGCGGTGAGCGGCTTGGTCCTGCAGTTCGTCGGGGTGGTGTTGCTCAACCTGTACGCGCTCGCGCTCGTGCTGCTGCGCGCGCCCGTCTTCCACACCCGGCTCTACCGGCCGATGGTGCTCAACATCGCGCTGTCGATCGCGCCCGCGGTCGTCCTGGTGCTGACGGTCGGGGGCATGCTGCTCGTCGCGGTGGTCGCGCCGAACCCGGCGGCGCTGTGGGCGGTCGTCGTCGTCGGGGGCGCGCTGTGGCTGCTGCTGTTGCCCAACTCCGCGTACCTGATCACCGAGCTGAACTTCTCCCACCGCCACGACGACGACCCCGTGCCGCTCTGGTACGACATCGTGCTGGTCCTCACGCTCGCACTCTCCGGCGTGATGAACACGCTGCTCAGCCTCACGCTCGCGCAGGCGATCTACCTGCTGGTCGCGTACCCCAACGACGACGACCCCGTGGGGCGGCCCGACTCGTGGGCGCTCGCGAGCGTGGTCCTCGTCCTCGTGACGTTCGGCATGTACCTGGGGCGCTACATCCGGTTCAACAGCTGGGACATCCGGCACCCGGTCGGGTTCGCGCGCAAGCTCGTCGGGCACTTCCGGGAGCGGGGGCGGGCGCGGACGGCCGCAGCGTTCGTCGGGACGCACAGCCTGCTGCTCGCGATCGTCTACCTGCTGGTGGTCGCGCCGCTGGCCGACGTCCTCTAGCTGTACTGCCCAGGCAGGTTGGTCAATCGTGTGATGGGCGGGACCTTGCCGATGGCTGAGTGGGGCCGGTGGTGGTTGTACTCGTGAAGCCATCCTGGCAGGGCTTTGCGCCGGGCGGTCTC
>JAEWOA010000149.1 GCA_023461115.1 Actinomycetes bacterium | reverse complement strand
GAAGAGCCCGGCGACGAACGCGGCGCCGATCAGCGCGCCCACGGCCGCGGCCGTCAGGAACCCCATGCCGGGCGCGCCGGCGTCGACGACGGCGCCGACCAGCGGCGCCCCGAGCGCGGTCCCGACGGTCGACATCGTGCCGCTCCAGCCCATGACCTCGCCGCGACGCTCCTCGGGCACGAGCCGCACGAGCGTCGAGTTGATCGACGCCAACGCGGGCGCGCACGGCAAACCGGCGACGAACACCGCGACCGCGAGCCACACCGGCACCGGAGCGAACGCCGCGGGCACGGTCGCAAGCGCGAGCATGCCGACGAGCACCAGCGGGGACGGGGACTGCGCGCGGGCGCCGTGCACGAGCCCGCCGACCACCGAGCCGCCGGCCCAGAGCGCGATCATCCAGCCGACGTCCGCGGCCCGCCCGGCGTCGTTCAGCGCCGCGACGAGCGACACGTCGGTGCCCACGAGCACGAACGACGCGGTCATCGCGGCGAGCAGCACGACGACGAGCTCGGGCCCGACGATGCTCCGCATGCGCGGGCGGCCCTCGTCGAGGCTCCCGCCGCCGGTGGGCGGCCGCGACGAACGCGTCGGCGGGTTCGCCCACATCAGCAGCGCGCCGGACAGCACCGTGGCACAGCCGACGATCGTGAGCGCGACGCTCGTCGAGAGCTGCGTCGCGAGCAGGACGCCGACCACGGGCGACAGCATGAACGTCACCTCGACCAGCACCGAGTCGAGCGCGAAGGCAGTCCGCTGGCGCGTGAGCGGAACGAGCACGGACAGCGACTGACGCGTCACGGAGAACACCGGCACGAGGAAGAGCCCGGCGACGAACGCGGCGCCGATCAGCGCGGCGTACTCCAGGTGCGGCGCCACCACCCACACCGCCGACTCGACCACCACCGAGGGCGCGATCGCGCGCCGCAGCCCGAGGCGGTCGACCAGCCGTCCGCGCCACGGCGACCCGACAGCCATGCCCACGGTCATGGCGCCCGCGACGACGCCCGCCTGCGCGTACCCGCGGTCCATGGTGGTGACCACGTGCAACGTGAGGACGACGCCCGACATCGCCGACGGCACGCGCGCGAGGAACCCGATCGCGTACAGCCGGGCGACCGCGGGCAGGCGCAGCAGCGTCCCGTAGGGGTTGGTGGGCATGGGCTCCATTGTCCGACGCTCAGGCAGGTGCCCCGGAACACTGGCCGTCATGCGCGCGGTACCCCACGCATGGATGGCTGGCACTTGATCCCGGTTGTCCGGAGCCGCCCTGTCTATCCTGATTCGGTGCGACCTTCGGACCCGACGAGCGCCCACCCGGGCGCCCCGAGCCCCTCAGCGGACCCCACGGACACAGCTTCCGACAGCATGCCTTCGACCTCCTCGGCGACCGACGAGGTCGATGGGCCGGCGTCGTCTGACGTGTCCGCCGGTCCGCAGACCGCCCCGTCCAGCGACGGGGCGGGGCCTGCGCGCGCCCGCCGCAAGTGGACGCCGAGCGTCGCGGCCCTCGCGGTGACGCTCGCGGTGGTGCTCGCGGGCGGCGGGCTCCTCGTCGGGTACCTGCTGCACACGACGAGCGCGTGGCAGTCGTCGAGCAAGCAGTGGCAGCAGTTGGCGCAGCGCACGGGCGATCGCCTGGGCGACGCGCAGGACGAGCTGACCACGGCCCGGGCCGACCTGGCGACGACGACCGAGCAGCTCACCACCGCGCAGGACCGCATCACCGAGCTCGCGGACGAGAAGGCCCGCCTCGGCGACGACAGCGCGGGCGAGAAGCAGCTCACGGACTACCAGGCGCGTGTGTCGGCCGCGGCCGGCGCGGTCGCGACCGCGCTCGCGCACTGCATCGACGGCCAGAAGACGCTCATCGGCTACCTCGAGAACAGCGCCGACTACGACCCGGCGGACCTCAAGCGGTACAAGAAGGACGTCGACGACATGTGCGCGCAGGCGTCCGAGGCCAACGAGGCGCTGCAAAGCGAGCTCGGGCCGTGAGCGCCGCACCCAGCCGCCCGCGCCGGCGGGCCGGCAGGCGAGCGCGCGCGCTCGCCGTGGTCCCAGCCGTCCTCGGCCTGCTCGGTGCGTGCTCTGCGCTCCCGCCGCTGCCCGACCCGGTGCCCTCGTCGCTCGAGCCGAGCGTCGCCGCGAGCCTGCCCGCGGACATCGGCAACCTGTCTCCCGACGGCTTCGACGACGCGCAGCGCATGAGCGTGCGGATCCGCAACGTCGGCTGCGGCAAGCTCTCGACCGGCTCCGGCTTCGCGATCGACGACCACACGCTGGTGACCAACCGGCACGTCGTCGCCGACTCGGCGGGCATCCAGGTGAGCACCTACGACGGCCGTGACATCGCGACCGAGGGCACGAGCACGGCGACGCTCGCCGACCTCGCGCTCGTGCGGACAGCCGACGCGCTTCCCGCGGCGAGCGCCCTCGCGGACGCCGACCCTGAGCCCGGGACGCAGATCACGGTGGTCGGGTACCCGGAGGGCCGCGCGCTCAGCGTGACCCGCGGCGAGGTGCTGGACACCGTCGACGACCCGCTGGGCGAGAACGTCGGCAAGGTGCTGGTGACGAACGCGCAGGTGGAGCCCGGGTCCTCAGGCTCGGCGGTGCTCGACGAGGACGGCCGGATCGTGGGCGTCGTGTACGCCAAGGGCGACAACGGGACGAGCTTTGTCGTGCCGGTGAGCACGTTGCGGGCCATGCTGGACGACGAGGCGGGCTTCGCGCCCGCACCGACCTGCTCCAACTGACGTCCGGGCGGGGCGGGCCCGCCGAGTTCCCGCCGACCCGCACGTCCGCCACCGCAGGGAGATGCCATGTCCGTGCCGCGTTTCGACCCCGAGAAGCTCACCCAAGCCGCCAACGACACCGTCACTGTGCGGCGCGTGTTCGGCGAGGCGTACGAACGCGACGGCGTGACGGTCATCCCGGTGGCCCGCGTCTACGCGGCCACGGGCCTGGGGCTGGGAGACGGCGAGGGCGGCCTCCCCTCGGACGCGCTGCCGTGGTTCCGGCGGGCCGCCTCGGTTCTCGGCGAGGGCGACGCCGCGACCGTCACGGGCGACTCCGAGCCTCTGGACACCGGGTCCGGCACCACCGAGTCCGGCGACACCGAGTCCGGCGCCGACAAGGCCGCGGGCTACGGCGGCGGCCACGGCGGTGGTGGCGGGTACGGCGCGCACGTCAAGGCGGTCGGGGTCTACGTGATCGACTCCGAAGGCGTGCACTGGCGGCCCGCGCTCGACCTCAACCGCGTGATCCTCGGGGGTCAGCTCATGGCCGCCTCCGCGGTCTCGGCGCTGTGCGCGGCAGTCGCGGTGAAGGCGGCCGCGCGCGCGATCGCGCTGGCGATAGCGGCCCGCCGCTCCTGAGACCTGGCGCGGCTGCCCGCGAGGCGAGGGCGCCTCGTCACGCTTTGCGCAGCCGCAGCTCCAAGGAGTCGACGCGCTCGGCGACGAGCTCGTTCGCGGCCAGCGCGTGATTGACGCGCGCGACGATGTGCTCGAGCTGGCCCTCGTCGAGCCCGGCGACGAGCGTGACCACCACCGCGAGCTCGGCGCGCCGACCCGGGGCGACATCCGTGGCCACTACCTCGCGGATCGGGCGCAACGCGCTCGCGACCGCGGCGCGCACGTCGTCGTCGACGCGTCCGGCCTGGACGGCTGGCCGCCACGGCTGCTGCTGCGCGAGCGCCCAGACCGCGGGCCTCGGCAACAGCGCCGTGGCGGGGCCGCCCGGGTCCACGACGAGCACCTCCCAGCCCTCCTGCACCGCGGACAGCGCGGCGCGGGCCAGCTCCGACGGCATGGGCCGGGCGTCCGCCCGCCAGCGGCTCAGCGACGCGACGCTCGTGAACACCGGCAGCGCGGTGCGGCCGTCCGGCGCGCGCAGCGCGACGATCCCGGCGGAGGCCTCCTTGTCGACAGTGTGGGCGTGGCCGCCGTGCACCACCGTCTCGGTGGCCTCGAGCTCGGCGAGCACCGGCACGAGCACGCGCGTGCCCGTCAGCGCGTCGACGACCGCGACGAGCGAGCCCGACCCGTCCGAGTAGGCCGCGAGCGCGGCCGCCACCGCGGGGTCGGCGCCGCCGTCGTCGCCCGCGAAGGGGGACGACGGGGGCAGCTCACGGCCCGTCACGTCAGGGCCGCCCGGCGACGTCCAGCGCCTCGGGCAGCGTGAACGCGCCCGCGTACAGCGCCTTGCCGACGATCGCGCCCTCGACTCCGGCGCCCACGAGCGTGCGCAACACCCGCAAGTCGTCGAGGCTCGAGATCCCGCCCGAGGCCACCACCGGCGCCGAGGTGCGCGCGCACACGTCGCGCAGCAGCTGCACGTTCGGGCCGCGCAGTGTGCCGTCCTTGGTGACGTCGGTGACGACATAGCGGGCACAGCCGGCCTCGTCGAGGCGCGCGAGCACCTCCCAGAGGTCGCCGCCCTCCTGCGTCCAGCCACGCGCCGCGAGCGTCGTGCCGCGCACGTCCAGTCCCACCGCGATCTGGTCGCCGTGCTCGGCGATCACGCGCGCGGTCCACCGCGGGTCCTCGAGCGCCGCGGTGCCGAGGTTGACGCGCGTGGCTCCCGTGCCGAGCGCGCGCGCGAGGGACTCGTCGTCGCGGATGCCGCCCGAGAGCTCGATCTTGACGCCCTTGGCGGACAAGTCCGCGGTGACCTCGGCCAGGAGGCCGGCGTTGGAGCCGCGCCCGAACGCCGCGTCGAGGTCGACCAGGTGAATCCACTCGGCGCCGCCCGCGTGCCAGTCGAGCGCGGCGGCCAGCGGATCGCCGTACCCGGTCTCGCTGCCGGCCTCCCCCTGCACCAGGCGGACGGCCTGGCCGTCGGCGACGTCGACTGCGGGCAGAAGCTCAAGACGATCGGTCATTGCGGGATGCGCTCCGGTGTCGAAGGGTGCTCGGGTGGCCGAGCGGTGCGGGTCACAGGTCAGGTCGGGTCAGGGCTCGGCTCGGCTCGGCTCGGCTCGGCTCGGCTCGGCTCAGTGTGCCGAGCCAGTTGGCGAGCACCTGCGCGCCGGCGTCGCCCGATTCCTCGGGACGGAACTGCGTCGCCGAGAGCGGGCCGTTCTCGACCGCGGCGACGAAGCGCCCACCGTGGTCCGCCCACGTGACGAGCGGCGGGGCGAGCCGCGGGTCGTCGGGCGTGGTCTCGTCGAGCGGGAACGAACGCGCGGCGTGCGCGTGGTCGAAGTAGAAGCGCTCGTCTCGCACGCCGGCGAGTAGTCGCGTGTCCGCAGGCGCCTCGATCGTCGCCCAACCCCGATGCGGCTCGTCCCGGGCCGTCAGCGGCTCGACGACGCCGGGCCACTCCCCCAGCCCCTCGGCGCGCTCGCCGCCCTCGGCGAACATCAGCTGCAGGCCGACGTCGACGGCGAGGACGGGACGCCCGCCCGCGAGCCGCCGGTCCACCACCTGGTCGCCGCGCGCCGCACGCAGCGCCGCCATCGCGGCGGCGTACTCGCCGGCGCCCGCGATCACGAGGCCGTCAGCGGCCAGCGCGGCGGCCTGTGCCGCGGTCAGCTC
>JAEWOA010000148.1 GCA_023461115.1 Actinomycetes bacterium | reverse complement strand
CTCCAGGTCATGGAACGGAACCTCAGCAGCTCCACTCCACGACCGGAGGTCTTCGCCGTCCACGACCGCTAACGCGTGTCGTCACACTCCCTCAACCAACGTCCCTGGGCAGTACATCTAGCGGCGGCCAGTCACGCCGGGACCAGGTGGTCCGGGCACACCTCGTAGTGGCTGGGGGTGATCGTCAGGTCCGCGCGCGCGCCGGTGATGGAGCGCAGGTCCAGCACGTACCTGCCGAGTTCCGACTCCGGCACGGTGGCCTCGATGCGGACCATGCCGTCCTCCAGGGACTCGGTGGCGCCGATGCGCCCGCGCCGGGACGACAGGTCGCTCATCACGTCGCCCTGCACCGCGCTGGGCACCGTGATGGTCACGGTCGAGATCGGCTCCAGCACCACCGAGCCCGCGGCCGCCAGCGCCTCGCGCACCCCCACGGACGCGGCCGTGCGGAAGGCCATGTCCGAGGAGTCCACCGAGTGCGCCTTGCCGTCGTACACCTCGACGCGCAGGTCGACGATCGGGAACCCGTGCGGTCCGCCGTGGTCCATCGCCTCCTGCGCGCCCTTCTGCACCGCGGGCAGGTAGCCGCGGGGGATGGCGCCGCCCACCACCTTGTCGACGAACTCGAAGCCGCCTCCGCGCGGCAGCGGCCCGACCCGGAGGTTCGCCACCGCGAACTGCCCGTGGCCGCCGGACTGCTTCTTGACCTTGCCCTCGATCTCGACCTGCCTCTTGATGGTCTCGCGGTACGCCACCGGCACCGCGGACGTCGTCACGTGCACGCCGAACACGCGCGCCAGGCGCTCCAACGCGACGGCCAGGTGTGTGTCGCCCAGCCCGCGCAGCACCGTGCGGTCCGACGAGCGGTCCACGACGAGGGTGTGGTCCTCCGCGAGGAGGCGCTGCAGCGCGCCGGAGAGGCGGTCGTCGTCGGACTGCGTCACGGGCTCGAGGGCCAGCGCGTACACGGCAGGGCGGGGACGCGGCGAGGGCGCCGACATCGCGGCGCCCAGTGACTTCTCGACCTGCGACTTGTCGACCAGCAGCGAGTGGCTGGGGGTCGCGGTCAGCTTGGCGACCGCGACGATCTGCCCCGCGACGGCCGCGTCGACGGGCAGGTGCTCCTTGCCGCGCAGGCGGAACAGCCCCGGGATCCGCTCGTCGGTGTTGGTCGCCGTGTTGTGCAGCCGGTCGCCCGGCTTGACCGTGCCCGAGAGCACGCGCAGCAGCGTGACCTGCCCGACGAACGGGTCGGCCACCGTGCGGAACGCGTGCGCGAGCACCGGCCCGGACGGGTCGGGGTCCACCTCCACGGCCGTCTCGCCCGCGTGCACGCTGGGGTTGGCGGCCGGCGCCAGCTCGCACACCAGGTCCGCGAGCCGGTCCACCCCTACGCCGGTGAGCCCGGAGACGACGAGCACCGGGAACGCCTCGAGGTCGCGCACCTCGTGCGCCAGGGACCGCTCCAGCTCGTCGGCGCTCGGCTCGTCGCCCGAGAGGTAGCGCTCGAGCGCGTCGTCGTCGTGCGAGACGATCTCCTCGGTCACCTCGTCGTGCAGGCGGTGCTCCTCGTCGGCCAGCTCCGCGGGCATCGCGCCGTCGTGGTGGGTGCCGTCCGCGTCGTACTCGAGCGCATGCTCGCTCAGCACGTCCGCGACGCCGTGGAACGCGGCCTCCTCGCCGATGGGCAGCTCGAGGGGCACGAACCCGACGCCGAACGCGGCCCGCAGGTCGTCGAGCACCTGGTGGAAGTTGGCGCGCGCCTTGTCCTCCTTGGTGACGACGACCAGCCGCGGCTTGCGCGCCTCGACAGCCAGCCGCCACGCGGAGTGCGTGCCCGCCTGCACGCCGTCCACCGCGCTCACGACGATCACCGCGAGGTCGCTCGCCGCGAGGGCCGCGTCGGCCGCGCCCGCGAAGTCCGGCGCGCCGGGGGTGTCGAGCAGCGTGAGGTCGTACGTGACGCCGTCCGGCGCCTTCCAGTCGAACGGGGCCAGGCCGAGCGAGATCGAGATGCCGCGCGCGATCTCCTCGGGCTCGTGGTCCGTGACCGTCGAGCCCTCCTCGACGCGCCCCGGCCGCGGGATCGCGCCCGCGCGGTGCAGCAGCGCCTCGGCCAGGGTGGTCTTCCCGGAGCCGGCCGCGCCCAGCAGGGCAACCGTGCGGATCGCGGGCCTCATTGCCTCGTCCATGCTCGTCTCCCGTGCCACCGGGATCCCTGTTTCGGGCCCTGCGGGCCCGTGTCCTGCCGGCGGCCTGCCGCCCACACTAACGACGCACCCCCGGGGCCGGCAGGACGAGAGTCCCTGGGCCACCGGGGGTGCGGCGGTTGGTGTCGCCGGCGTCAGCTCGCGGCGAGGATGTCCACGACGAAGACCAGGGTCGAGTTGGCCGGGATCGAGCCGTTGGCCTGGTCGCCGTAGCCCTTGGCGGGCGGCACGACGAGCAGCACCTGGCTGCCGACCTTCTGCCCGACGAGGCCCTCGTTCCAGCCGTCGATCACCTGCGCCTGGCCCACGTTCTGGACGGGGAAGGGCTGGCCCTTGCTCCACGAGTCGTCGAACGGCGTGCCGTCCCACAGCACGCCCGCGTACTGCACGAGCACGTTCTGGCCCGCGGTGACCGCGGGGCCCGTGCCCTCGATCAACGGCTGCACGACGAGCTCGGTGGGCGCCGCGCCCGTGGCCGGGGTGATCGTCGGGGTGCCGTCGTCGGCGAGCTTGACGGTCGGCAGGCCCGGCTTGGGCGCCACCGGCGTGCCGATCGCGCGCGGCGAGACCTTGCCGACCACGTCGATCACGAGGATCTGGACCTGGCCGTTGCTCGTCGCGCCGAGCAGGATGCGGGCGCCGGCGTGCGCGCCGGGGACCAGCTCGTCGAAGGACACCAGGCCGGTCTTCGCGTTCATGGTGTTGGCCTGGTCGGTGTCGTACGTGCTGCCCGTGGCGGCGCCGTCCGCGCCGAAGCCGGTGATGTGGGCCGTGAACAGGTCGTCGGCGCCGAGCTCGTCGCCGTCGCCGTCCTCGACCAGGCGGGCCACGTAGCCGTCGAGCGTGAAGCCCTCCGGAACGGTGATGGTCGGCTTGGCGCCCTGCTCCCCGCTGACCTCGACGGAGGCGAGCGCCTTGACGTCGGCGGCGGTCGGCTTCGCGGCAGGATCGGCCTGGGCGGCCGCGGTGGCGCTCGCGCTGGGGGTGGTCTTCGGCGTGGAGCCGTCGCCCCCGTCGCCGCAGGCGGCGAGTGTGAGGGTCAGGCTGAGCGCGGCGGCGACGAGGCCAACGCGCGTGGCGGTGCGGCGCACAGTTGCGGTCCTTCTGCTCGGGTCCCACCCCGGATCCGAGGCAGCATCGGGCGGCTACGGTACGCGATCAGCCTGGGCGCGCGCTGGGAGCCGAATCGATCGGGCGGGCAGATGTGGCGCCCGAATGGTGGAGGCTTCAGGCCACCGCGGTGAGCCGTGTGCGGCGGCGCCGCGCCTCCTGGGCCGTGAACAGCGCGTCGTCGACGTCGCCGGGGCCGAAGCCCAACAGGCCCGCGGCGCCGTTGAGCTCGCAGAGCTGCGCGTCGTCGAGCACACCGCACTCCTCGGTCGCGATGCGCGCCAGGTCGTGCAGGTACTCCTCGTGCAACCGGTGCACGGTCGCCAGGTCCAGGCCCTCGACGCCCGCGGCGATCGCGAGCCGCTGCTGCTCGAACGTGCCGAAGCGCGCGTCCGTCAGGGCGCGGTCCAGGCGCGCGAGGTACGTCGTCTGGCCGAAGCCGGGACGGTCGGGCAGCGCCTCGACGAGGTGCGCGAGGAACGTCGTGCCGCGCTCGGCGGTCGACGCATCACGCGGCAGCGACGGCACGGGGCCCGCCAGGTGGGGGAGCGCCGGCCACGCGGTGACCGCCGCTGCCGCGAGCATGGGGCTCCAGGGCCGCTGCCACGGGCGCGTCGTCGCCGACGCCTCCGCCAGGTAGTGCTGGAGCAGCCGCGCCGCGGCGACCGCCTCGTCGAGCGCGGTGCGGGCGGGCGGGATCGGGATGCCGGCCTCGGCGCAGCATGCGGCGAGCGAGCGCTTGGCCTTGTCCGGGAAGAACTTGTGCACCATGCACATCGTGCACACGGTCGTCTCGGGGCTGATAGGCGCCGCATAGCCGATCGCCGTGAACGCGGCGGTCAGGAACGCGGCGACGAACGCGCGCTCGTGGCCGGCCAGCGCGCGGCCCTCGAGCTTCTCGACGAGCGTGGGCGCCACCTCGGCGAAGGTCGGGGCGCCGGCGACGGCGTCCGGCGTGATTCCGTGCGCGTGGGCGTCGAAGGGCGCGATCGGGCGCACGAGCGAGGACCAGGTCGACTCGATCTGGCCTTCTGCGGTCGTCTGCACCACGGCGATCTCGACGATGCTCGACGGGTAGCCCGCGAACAGGCCTGTCGTCTGCATGTCGACCACGGCGAATCCAGCCATGGACTTTCCTCCCACCTGACGGCTCACTCCTGATGCAGGCGGCATGGGTGGTGCGCCTGCTCCGTCGATCATGGAGCCGAGCCGCTGCCCAGGGGCACTACTCAGGGCGTTCCCGGGAGCCTGTTGGGGACCGCTGCCGGGGCGTGTGAGTGGAGGCCGGATTCGTAGAGGGATCGGACAAATTGCCCGCGGGTTTGTGCGTCAGGCGGCCGATTCGGCGTCCCGTGGCACGGTTCCCTCCCAGCCGACGGGTGTGCCGAGCAGCGCGCGCTGCGGCATCCGGCGGTCGATCAGGACGATCAGCAGCCCCAACAGGTAGAACCCGACGCCGTAGAGCGCGACGTTCGTCAACAAGCCGCCCCAGCCGCGCGCGTCCAGGTCGATGAACCCGTACGGGTAGTCCAAGTCCCACACCGCGCCGCGCACGGTCGTGAAGACGACGTACGCGACCAGGTAGCACAGCCACCACCAGGCGTAACGCCACTTGAACCGGCGGTGCAGGTCGAACAGCAGGAAGTCGAGGAACGCGTAGGCCGGGTTGAGCTGGTGCTCGATCTGCCCGGACGTCAGGCCGACGGCCAGGTGCGGCGCGTTGGCCGCCTCGGGGTCCAGCACGAAGTACGCGACGAGGCCGGTGATCGCCAGGAACAGCGTCACGCCGCCCTTGAGCCACGCGGGCGGCTGCCGCTTGCCGAGCGCGGAGGCCAGCCCGCCCCAGATCATCACGACCGCCAGGAACAGCCCCGACTGGTTCGTGAACCACAGGAACTCGGTGATGTCGCCCTCGGTGAACACGGTCTTGATCCCCATGATCGCGAGGAACGCGATGAAGAACCGGAGCAGTGCGACGACGTAGTTCACCCGAGGCCTCCTCAGCGACGTTGCTGGCGGGCACAGGCTGCCACCTGCGGGTCTGCGGGGGAAGGCGACGCGCAGGACCGACCCGCTCGTTCCGCGGCGGGGCCAGCGGGCGCCGATAGCCTCGCGGGAGGCTCACGAGGAGGCGGACATGGCACCAGGTCGGGGACCAGCGCGGTTCGGTGTGGTGGGGAGCGGGTGGCGCGGCGAGTTCTTCGTCCGTATGGCACGGCTCATGCCCGAGCGGTTCGAGTGCGCCGGTGTGGTGACCCGCTCGTCGTCGCGCGCTGAGCAGATCGGCGCGACCTGGGGGGTGCCGGCCGTCCAGACCCTCGACGAGCTCGTCTCCGCCCGGCCCGAGTTCGTCGTCGTCGCCGTGCCGTGGCCGCAGACGCCCGAGGTGACGCGCGCGCTCGTCGCGGCCGGCGTCCCGGTGCTCGCGGAGACCCCGCCCGCGCCCGACGCGGACGGCCTGCGGTCGCTGTGGTCGGACGTCGGCGCGTCCGGCCTCGTCCAGGTGGCCGAGCACAGCCCGTCGATGCCGGCGCACGCCGCCCGGATCGCCGTCGTCGAGTCCGGCGCCATCGGCGTGCCGACGAGCGTGCAGATCTCCTCGACGCACCTCTACCACGCGGTCGGGCTGATCCGCCGCCTCCTGGGCGTCGCGCCCGGCGTGACCCGGGTGCGGGCCACGCGTCTCGTCGGGCCGCTCCTGGACCCGCTGGCCCGCGACGGCTGGACCGGCGCCACCGCACCCGCGCCCGCCGGGACCACGCTCGCGACGCTCGACTTCGGCGACGGCCGCGGCGCGCTCTACGACTTCACCGACAACCAGTGGCACAACCCGCTGCGGACCAACCGGATCGTCGTGCGCGGCTCGCACGGCGAGATCGTCGACGACGCGGTCACCCGCTGGGTGGACCCGACGACCGTCCTGACCTCACGGCTGGAGCGCCGCGTCTCCGGCCTGGAGCAGAACCTCGACGGCTTCGACCTGGAGCACCTGTCCTTCGACGGCCGGGTGGTCTACCGCAACGACTTCCACGGCGCCCGCCTGGCCGACGACGACCTCGCGGTGGCCGAGCTCCTGCGGGCCACGGCCGCGTGGGTCCGCGACGAGGGGCCCGCGCCGTACCCGCTGGCCGAGGGCAGCGAGGACCACCTGATCGGGCTGGCGATCGACGAGGCGGTGTCCTCGGCCGGCGAGGTGGTGGCGGGCCCAGCCCCCTGGGCCTAGCCCCCCGGCGGCCCCAACCGGCGGGTCACGCGAACTGGTCGAGGACCGGCCGCTCGTCGTCGGCGTGGAGCTCGAACCACACCGCCTTGGTGTGGTTCTCGTGGTCGATGTCGGTGCCCCAACGGCTCGCGAGCTGGTCGATCAGCCACACACCGCGGCCCGAGTCGGAGTTGGCGCCCGCGATCCGCAGGATCGGGACGTCCCGGTTGCCGTCGGTGACCTCGACGCGGATGCGCGCAGCGCTGACGTCGACGCTCAGCACCACCGGCGGCCACGCGTGCTCCACCGCGTTCGTGACCAACTCGCTCACGAGCAGCGCCAACAACTCCAGCCGGCTGCCCGTGACCCCTGACTCCTCGAGGTGCCCGCGGGCCCAGTGCCGCGACGGCCCGACATCGTCGATGCCGAGGTTGACCTCGCGTTCGGCCCGCACTGCGCCTCCTTCGCCGTCCGCCGGAGCCCATGCGGGCGCCCGTCGTTGCTGGTCACGGTCCCGCGGACGGGATGATTCGGCAATTCGAAACCGCCACGGAGTCCGTTATGCGCGGTTCCAGGCTGCCACCATGAGCGTATGCCTGATACCTCGTCGTCGCCGTCGCGCGCGCAACTGCGCCGCTGGCGCCAGTACCTGGCCGCCGAACGCGCCGAGGCCGCGGTCTACCGGGACCTCGCGGCGCGCAAGCACGGCGAGGAGCGGGCGATCCTGCTGGCGCTCGCGGACGCCGAGGGCCGCCACGAGCAGCACTGGCTCGACCTGCTGGGCGACGACGTCGGCCGCCCCGTCCGCACCGACTGGCGGACCGCGGTGCTGGGCGTGCTGGCCCGGCGCTTCGGCTCGGTGTTCGTCCTGGCGCTCGCCCAGCGGGCGGAAGGACGCTCGTCGTACGACGACGACGCTGACGCGACCCCGCAGATGGCGGCCGACGAGCGCATCCACGAGGAGGTCGTGCGCGGCCTGGCCACCCGCGGCCGCAACCGCATCTCCGGCACGTTCCGCGCCGCGGTGTTCGGCGCCAACGACGGCCTGGTCTCCAACCTGGCGCTGGTGCTCGGCATCGGGGCGTCGGGCGCCTCGACCTCCACGGTGCTGCTCTCGGGCCTCGCGGGCCTGCTGGCCGGCGCGTTGTCCATGGGCGCGGGGGAGTACGTGTCCGTGCGCTCGCAGCGGGAGCTGCTCGAGGCGTCGCGGCCCAGCCCGGCCGCGCGTGAGGCGCTGCCCCACCTGGACGTCGACGCCAACGAGCTCGCGCTCGTCTACCGCGCGCGCGGCATCCCCGACGACGAGGCCCGCGCCCGCGCCACGCACGTGCTGACCTCGCTCTCGCTCGTGGGTGTCACCGCGCTGGACGAGGCGGAGCCGGGCTCGGACGAGCAGGCAGCCGAGGCGGTCGACGAGCACGAGACCATCGGCACCGCGCTGAGCGCCGCCGTCGCGAGCTTCTGCTTCTTCGCCAGCGGCGCCCTGATCCCCGTCCTGCCGTACCTGTTCGGGGCGACCGGGCTCGTGGCGGTCGCGTGGGCCTCGGGCCTGGTCGGGATCGCGTTGCTCGGGACCGGCGCCACGGTCGGCCTGCTCTCGGGCGCGTCCCCGGTGAAGCGCGCGCTGCGCCAGCTCGCGATCGGGTACGGCGCGGCCGCCGCGACCTACGTGCTGGGCCTGGCGTTCGGCGCCACCGTCGCGTGATCCCGGCCACACGGGGCTTGTGAGGTAAGCCTTCCCTGCCTATTGTCGCGGGGTGACCTCTGAGGCCGTCGCCGCCGACCTTGCCGAGACCGCCGTCTCCGCAGACCCGTACCGCGCGTTCCATGTGCGCGTCAGCGCAGTCGTGCGGCTCTGCCCGTCGGTGCTGCGCGTGACCTTCACGGGCGACGACCTGCACCAGTTCGCCGACAACGGGTTCGACCAGCGGATCAAGTTCTTCCTGCCGCTGCCCGTCGGGTACGACGAGCTGCTGTCCATCACCGCGTCCGGCGACTGGTACGGCCACTGGCGCGTGCTCCCCGACGAGCGCCGCCACCCCATGCGCACCTACACCGCGCGCTCGGTCCGGCAGTCCGCGCGCGAGGTGGACGTGGACATCGTGCTCCACGGCGACCTCGGCCCCGCCTCCCGCTGGGCCGGCGCCGCGGCGCCCGGCGACGAGCTCGTCATCCTCGGCCCCAACGGCGCCGTCGCCGGCCCGCACGGCGGAGTCGACTTCGTCCCGCCGCTGCGCACCGACGCGTTCCTGCTGGCGGGCGACGAGACCGCGCTGCCCGCGATCGCCGCGATCCTGGAGCGCCTGCCCGCAGACGCGCGCGGCGAGGCGCTCATCGAGATGCCGCACGCCGACGACCGCCTGGACCTGGCCGCCCCCGCCGGTGTCCGCGTCACATGGCTCGGCCGCGACGGCGCGCCGAATGGCTCGCTCCTGGACCCCGCGGTCCGTTCCGCCGCCGCGCGCGTGCTGCCCGCGGCGGGCGCCGCGTCGTCGTCGGACGTGGACCCCGAGGCGGCGCCCTGGTCGTACGGGTCGGACGAGGACCCGTGGGAGGTTCCGGTAGACGAGACGTTCAAGCCGCTCGCGTCGTCGGCGCCGGTGTACGCGTGGCTCGCCGGCGAGTCCGGCGTGATCCGCGGCCTGCGCCGCCACCTCGTCAGCGAGCTCGGCGTCGACCGCAAGGCCGTCGCGTTCATGGGCTATTGGCGCGCCGGCAAGAGCGAGACCAACTAGGGCTGCGTGAGTCTGGTCAAGACAGCGGCGATGCGGCGGGCTCGGGTCGCGTCCGTCGCGGCGGTCATGACGGGATGGAGGATCGCGTACCGGCTCTGGGCGTTGAGCGCGGCGAACGCGGCGGCGGCGGCCGGCGTCGCCTCGAGCGCGGCGCGCAGCTCCGGGGGCACCTCGGCGGTGGCTGAGCCGGCGTACGCGCGGTCCCAGCGGCCGTCGGCCTTCGCGGCGTCGATCTCGGCCTGGCCACGTGGGCGCATGCGGCCCTCGTCGGTGAGCCGCGCGACGAGGCCCTGGTTGCGCTGGGACCACATCGAGCGCCGTCGTCGCGGCGTGAACCGCTGCTTGTAGGTGGCGTCGTCGAGCGACTTCACCTGCCCGTCGATCCACCCGCTGCACAGTGCCTCGTCGAGCGCCTGGGCGTACGTGAGGGACGTGGGGGTGACCGTCCCCTTCTTGGCGAGCATCAGCCATACGCCGTCGGAGCTGGCCTCGTGCTCGTCGAGCCACGCGCGCCAGGCCTCGACATCCGCGACCACCAGGACCTCGGGCATGACCAGGACCTCGGGCTCAACGCCAGGCTGCGTCATGCCGGCACCCTAGCCACCCCCACCGACATGCCACCGACATCTCATCGGCATCCCCGAGGGCGCGAGTTCCGCGCGAGGGTGTGCGAGACGGAACTCGCGCCCTGGCGGGAATCTCGCGCCCTTGAGGCGCCTGACTACGGCGTCGTGAAGACGAACTGCGAGCCGGGCTCCTTGGTGATGTGGCCGTCACGCGAGTTGGTGATCGTCGTGCCGGTGATCACCGCGTTCCCGCGTGCGCCGGACATCGCGAGAATGCCGGAGCCGTTGTTCGACTTGTCGATCCGCACGTTCGAGATGACGACGTTTGTCGGTGACGATGTTGTTCTCCACCGACTGGTCCCGGCCGCCGTAGACCGCGATGCCGTCGGCGCGCCACGGCAGGGCGATCGTGTTGTTGACGAAGTGGTTGTCGTGCGCCACGTCCACCGCGCGGTCCTTGACGGCGGGGTTGGCCCAGATCGCCAGCGAGTCGTCGCCCGTGGTGCGGAACGACGAGTTGTACACGCGCGAGTTACGCGTGCCGTTGGAGAAGTTGATGCCGTCCGCGTAGGTGTCGCGAATGCGCATCCCGGTGAACTCCAGGCCGTCGGCCGGACCCCACAGGTCGGGGATGTTGTCGTAGTCGCGGCCCACCCAGACGCCGACGTTCGCGTGCTCGATCCAGACGTTGCTGATCTTGGTCCCGGTGCCGAAGCGCCCGTTGAGGCCCACGCCGCCCACCACGACGACGGCCGCCGTCAGCGCGCCGAGCGCGCGCATGGATCGACTTCTCATTGCTTCCTCGTTCTCCCGCTGGCGCGGGGGTGGGGAGCGCCCGTGGCCCGGTCGCGACGGCCAGGCCCGCGTGCCGATGTGGACCGCGCAGCGGGGACGGCGCGGCGGTGCTGCGTTACCTCGGATGCGCGACTGCGCCGGTCGTGGCGGGCTGAGCACACGACGGGCACGGCCGTCTGCCACGACAAGTTGCGACGTATGCACAACTTTGTGCGGTCGCCCTGTCGCGTACTTGCAGTAGGCGGTGACAATACGGACAGTTCACCCGTGGGTCAACGGAAACGTTTCAAG
>JAEWOA010000147.1 GCA_023461115.1 Actinomycetes bacterium | reverse complement strand
GGCGACCACGCGTCGACCATCGTCTTCTCGCCCGTCGTGGCCTTGCCGCGCGCGACGATCCCGTCGAGCGCGGCCTCGATGAGCGCGACCACGCCCGCGCTGTCGATCTCGGCGCTGTCCGTTGCCTTGGCCGCGCGCAGGTACGCGGTGCCGTAGAGCGGGCCGGCGGCGCCGCCGACCGTGGACATCAGCGTCGTGGCGACCAGCTTGAGCACGTCGCCGATCGTCGCGGGTGTGGCCTCGAGCGCGTCGAGCTTGGCGATCACGGCGGTGAAGCCCCGCGTGAGGTTCTCCCCGTGGTCGCCGTCGCCGATCTGGCGGTCGAGCTCGATGAGCTCCTCGCGGTGCTCCGCCACCACAGCCGCGCTGCGGCGCACCCAGTCGAGCGCCCATGCCACGTCGAGCGTCATGCCAGTCCTCTCCTCACGCTGCCGTCACCACACTGCCGTCACGCGTCACCACCGTAGGGCCGTGGTGTGGACCGGAGAGTCCCACAGGCTCGTGAGCTCGTCGTCCAGCCGCAGCACGGTGACGGAGGCGCCCTGCATCTCCAGGGACGTCACATAGTTGCCGACCAGCGAGCGCGTCACCTGCACGCCGCGCCCCTCGAGCAGCGCGCGGGCCCGACGGTAGACGACGTAGAGCTCGGACGCGGGCGTTCCGCCCATGCCGTTGACGAACAACAGCACCCGCTCGCCGGCCGCGAGCCCGAGGTCGTCGGCCACCGGGTTCAGGAGCGCGTCGGTGATCTCGTCCGCGCTGGCCAGGGGCACGCGCCGCCTGCCGGGCTCGCCGTGGATGCCGATCCCGATCTCGATCTCGTCGTCGGGCAGGTCGAAGCTCGGCTTGCCCGCGTGCGGGACCGTGCACGCCGTGAGCGCCACGCCCATGGACCGCACGTTCGCGATGACCTTCTGCGCGACCGCCGTGACCGCGTCGAGGTCGTCACCGCGCTCGGCGGCGGCTCCCGCGATCTTCTCCACCGCGACCGTGCCCGCGACCCCGCGACGGCCCGCGGTGTACAGCGAGTCCTCGACGGCCACGTCGTCGTTGACGACGACCGAGCGCACGGAGACGCCCTCGGCGTCGGCGAGCTCGGCGGCGGTCTCGAAGTTGAGCACGTCGCCTGTGTAGTTCTTGACGATCGCGAGCACACCGGCGCCGCCGTCCGAGGCCTGGATCGCGGGCGCGATCTGGTCGGGCGTCGGGCTGGTGAACACCGCGCCCGGGACGGCCGCGGTGAGCATGCCTGCGCCGACGAACCCGCCGTGCAACGGCTCGTGGCCGCTGCCGCCGCCGCTGACCAGTCCGACCTTGCCGCTGCCGGCCCCGCCCGCGCGCAGCACGAACGTCGGGTCGAAGCGGACTTCGATCAGGTCGGAGTGCGCGGCGGCGAAGCCCTCCAGGGACTCCGCGACGACACTCCCCGGATCGTTGATGAGCTTCTTCACTCTCGCCGTCCCCTCTCCGGGGCGCCTTGTCGGACCCCGGTGTCGCTCCTGTGGATCCCCCGAGACTCACCTTCCCGTTGCCTGCCGAGGATGGGCAACTGGAGGACGTGCGCTTGGCGTGCACATATGTGCAACGCCGCGCGTGGCGAGCGCGGCCCTCAGCCCCGGCCGAGCAGCGTCCGCGCCTCCGCGACCAGGTAGATCGAGCCCGTGACGACGACCGCCGCGCCGCGCTCCACCTCCGACTCCGCACGCTCGACCGCCACCGCCACCGCGTCGTCGAGCCGCTCGACGACGTGCACCCGGTCCTCGCCGAACACGTCGGCCGCGATCTCGCCCAACTCGAACGGGTCCATCGCCCGCCCGCTCGACGCGCTCGTCACGACGACCTCCGCGAACTGCGGCTCCAGCACCGACAGGATCCCCTCGGGGTCCTTGTCGGCCATGACGCCGACCACGCCGACCACGCGCTGGAACGCGAACGTCTCGTCGAGCGACTCGACCATCGCCTGCGCGCCCGCGGGGTTGTGGGCGCCGTCCACCAGCACGGTCGGCGACGACCGCACGACCTCGAGCCGGCCGGGCGAGTCGACGTCCGCGAACGCGGTGCCGACGACGTCGCCGTCGAGCGCCGCCCCGCCCGTGAGCAGCGCCTCGGCCGCGGCCAACGCCAGCAGCGCGTTGTGCGCCTGGAACGCGCCGTGCAGCGGCAGGAACACGCCGTCGTACACACCGCCGAGCCCGCGCAGCGTGAGCAGTTGCCCGCCCACGGCGACCTGGCGGTCCACGACCTCCAGGTCCACGCCCTCGCGGGCCACGCGCGCGCCGCGCTCGGCCGCGACCTCGAGGATCACGCCCTCGACCTCCGGCTCCTGCTGCGCCAGCACGAGCGTCGCGCCGTCCTTGACGATCCCCGCCTTGACCTCGGCGATGTCGGCCACCGTGTCCCCGAGCCAGCCCTGGTGGTCCATCGCGACGGGCGTGATCACCGCGACCTCGCCGTCCGCGACGTTCGTCGCGTCCCACGAGCCGCCCATCCCGACCTCGATCACCGCGACGTCCACCGGGGCGTCCGCGAACGCCGCGAACGCCATGACGACGAACACCTCGAAGAAGCTCAGCCCCGGCCTGCCGGCGGCCCGGTGGCGCTCGTCGACCATCGCGATGTACGGCTCGACGTCGTGCCACACCTCGACGAACCGCTCGTCGGAGATTGGCTCGCCGTCGATCACGATGCGCTCGTTGACGCGCTGCAGGTGCGGGCTGGTGAACCGCCCGACGCGCAGCCCGTGCTCACGGATCAGCCGCTCCGCCATGCGCGCGGTCGACGTCTTGCCGTTGGTGCCCGTGATGTGCACGACGCGGTAGGCGCGCTGCGGGTCGCCCAGCAGCTCGCACACCTCGCGCACCCGGTCGGTCGACGGGTTGGGCTCGTGCTCGGGCGCGCGCGCCAGGATCCGGGCGTAGACCTGGTCCGCCGCGGCGCGGGCCGCGCGCGCGGCCTCGTCCCTCAGGTGGTCCGCCCCCTTCTTGCTCACAGCTCTCCCCCGGCCAGCGCGACCTCGACGGTGAGCGCGGCGCCCTCGGCGACGTCGAGCGTCGTCGCGAGCGTCTCGGCGGCGACGAAGTCGCGGTGCGCGTCGACCGCGGCGAGGTGCTCGCCGGGCACGGTCAGGCTCAGCGCGATCCGGTCGCCGACGTTGAGGCCGGCGGCCTTGCGCGCGTCCTGCACCGCGCGGACCACGTCGCGCGCGTAGCCCTCGGCCAGCAGCGCGTCGTCGAGCGCCAGGTCCAGCACGACGAAGCCCGCCATCGAGAGCACGCCCGCGGCGAGCTCGTCGCCCTCGGCCTGCTGCACGACGGTCGAGACCGCGTACTCGTGCTCCTGCAGCGGCACGTCGCCGTCCGCGGTGCGCACGACGACCACGCCGTCGACCTGCTCCCAGGCGCCGGCCTTGGCGGCCTGGATGACCGCCTGCACGCCGCGGCCCAGGCGCGGGCCGGCGGCGCGCGCGTTGACCGCGAGCTGGCTGGTCACGCCGAGCTCGGCCGCGAGCTCGTCGCCGAGCCCGAGGACGCGCACGGACTTGACGTTGACCTCCGCCGCGATGAGCCCGACGACCTCCGGGCCGAACCATTCCGGGTGCGGCACCGCGACGCGCAGCTCGCGCAGCGGCTGGCGCACGCGCAGCTGGCGGGCCTTGCGCAGCCCGAGCGTCACCGACACGATCTCGCGCACGCGGTCCATGCCGACGACGAGCTCGGCGTCCGTGCCCTCCTGGCCCACATCGGTCGCGACGACGTCCAGGGTGGTCGGGAAGTCCGTCAGGTGCACCGAGCGCCCGCCCGTGAGGCCGCGCCAGATCTCCTCGGTGACCAGCGGCGCGAGCGGCGCCATGAGGCGGGTCAGCACCTCGAGCACTGTGTACAGCGTGTCGAACGCCGCCTGGTCCTCGTCCCAGTACCGCTGGCGCTGCGTGCGGACGTACCAGTTGGTCAGGACGTCGAGGTGGTCGCGCACGGCCTCGCACGCCGCGGCGATGTCGTAGGCGTCCAGGTGCGTGGTGACGTCGACGACGAGGTTGCGCGTGCGGGCCAGGACGTAGCGGTCCATCGTGGCCAGGCCTGCGGCGGACTCGTCGGTGACCGATTGCGCCCGCAGGCCCTCGCCGCCGCGCGCGGCGCCCGCGTACAGCGTGAAGAAGTAGTAGGTGCTCCACAGCGGCAGCAGCACCTGGCGCACGCCGTCGCGGATGCCCTCCTCGGTCACGACGAGGTTCCCGCCGCGCAGGATCGGGCTCGACATCAGGCTCCACCGCACCGCGTCCGAGCCGTAGACGTCCCACATCTCGACGGGGTCCGGGAAGTTGCGCAGCGACTTCGACGCCTTACGGCCGTCGTTGCCCAGCACGATGCCGTGCGACATGACGTTCCGGAACGCCGGGCGGTCGAAGATGCCCGTGGCCAGCACGTGCAGCGTGTAGAACCAGCCGCGCGTCTGCCCGATGTACTCGACGATGAAGTCGCCCGGGTAGTGGTGCTCGAACCAGTCCGCGTTCTCGAACGGGTAGTGCACCTGCGCGAACGGCATCGAGCCCGAGTCGAACCACACGTCGAGGACGTCGGGGATGCGGCGCATGGTCGACTGGCCGCTCGGGTCGTCGGGGTTGGCGCGCGTGAGGTCGTCGATGAACGGGCGGTGCAGGTCGGGCTCGCCCGCGTCGTTCGTCGGGAGCCGCCCGAAGTCGGCCTCGAGCTCTGCGAGGCTGCCGTACACGTCCACGCGCGGGAACTCGGCGTTGTCGCTCACCCACACCGGGATGGGCGTGCCCCAGTAGCGGTTGCGGCTGATCGACCAGTCGCGCGCGCCCGCGAGCCACTTGCCGAACTGCCCGTCCTTGATGTGCTCAGGGGTCCAGCTGATCTCCTGGTTGAGCTCCACCATGCGGTCGCGGAACTGCGTGACGCGCACGAACCAGCTGCTCACGGCCTTGTAGATCAACGGGTTCCGGCAGCGCCAGCAGTGCGGGTAGGAGTGCTCGTAGGTCTCGTGTCGCACGACGACGGCGCGGCTGGCCTGGTCGGTGCGCGCGAGCGGGCCGGAGCCGCCCTTGAGGTCCGCGATGATCGGCTTGTTGGCGTCGAACACCTGCTGGCCCGCGTAGTCGCCGACCTGGCTGGTGAAGCGGCCGCGGGCGTCCACCGGCACGACCGCGGCGATGCCCGCCTCGTCGCACGCCACCATGTCGTCCTCGCCGAACGCCGGGGCCAGGTGCACGATGCCCGAGCCGTCCTCGGTGGTGACGAAGTCCGCGGCGAGCACGCGGTGCGCGTTCTCGTGGCCCGCGAAGTAGTCGAACGGCGGGGTGTACGAGCGCCCGACGAGGTCCGCGCCGCTCACGGTCTCGACCACCGTGGCCTCCCCGAGCTCGCGCTGGTACGCCGCGAGCCGTGCGGCTGCGAGCACCACGCGCTCACCCGGGTGGGCCTGGCCGAACGGCGAGTCCGCGGCGGGCTCGACGACGACGTACTCGACCTGCGGGCCGACCGCGATCGCGAGGTTGGAGGGCAGCGTCCACGGCGTCGTCGTCCAGATGAGCGCGAGCTCGCCCGACTCCAGGCGCAGGCCGACCGTGAGCGCGGGGTCCTGGCGGCTGGCGTAGACGTCGTCGTCCATGCGCAGCTCGTGGTTGGACAGCGGCGTCTCGTCGACCCAGCAGTACGGCAGCACACGGTAGCCCTCGTAGGCCAGGCCCTTGTCGTAGAGCTGCTTGAAGCCCCAGATCACCGACTCCATGAACGTGGTGTCGAGCGTCTTGTAGTCGTGCTCGAAGTCCACCCAGCGCGCCTGGCGGGTGACGTAGTCCTCCCACTCGTGGGTGTACTTCAGCACCGACTCACGGCACGCCGCGTTGAACTTGTCGATCCCGAGCTCGTCGATCTGCGCCTTCTCGGTGATCCCCAGCAGGCGCTGCGCCTCGAGCTCGGCGGGAAGGCCGTGCGTGTCCCACCCGAACCGGCGCTCGACGCGGTGGCCCTTCATCGTCTGGTAGCGCGGCACGACGTCCTTGACGTAGCCCGTCAGCAGGTGGCCGTAGTGCGGCAGGCCGTTGGCGAACGGCGGGCCGTCGTAGAACACGAACTCGTTGCTGCCGTGCTCGCCCGCGGGGCGCTGGTCGATCGACGCCTGGAACGTGCCGTCGGCGTGCCAGTGCGCCAGGACCTCGCGCTCGAGCTCGGGCAGGTCCGGCGAGGCGGGGACGGTCGAGTCAGGGCGGTGCAGCGGGTAGCGGTTCGTCACCGACGGGTCTCCCAGTGGTCGGCGCCGGGCCGGTGAGCCCTGCGCGTCGCGTGCGGCCGCGAGGACGATCGCCCCGGACCGGCCGGGACTACCGCGGTACCACCTCGCTTGCCGGCTCCTCCGCGTGTCCGCGGGCTCGTCGACCACTCATCACGGCTGTGACGGGCCTACCCGTCCGGTTCTACTGGGCCGCCCTCGCGAGCAGCTGTTCTTCCGGAGGCTCCCCGGTGATAGTCGGATCGGCGCCTATAGCGGCCCAGCCTAGCCGCACGGTCGTCGGGGCACGCCTCACCGCACAGGAAGCTGGGGCCGCGCCACGTTGCGTCAACATTCTGCGGAAGTAGACTCCTACAATCTGCGGAAGTAGACTCCTACAATCTGCGGAAGTTCCCGGAGGTATAGGGACATGGCCTACACCGCACGCGTCGTCGACGGACAACTGCTGCACGCGCTCAGCACGGCCGGCGCTGTGCTCATTGAAGGCCCGAAAGCATGCGGCAAGACCGCGACCGCGCAACAAGTCGCCGCGACGGTGACGAACTTGGATGTCGACGCACAGGCCAGGGCGGCGGCCGAGGTCGACCCGGCTCTCATCCTGACCGGACCGGCTCCACACCTGCTCGACGAGTGGCAGGAGTTTCCCGCCGTGTGGAACCACGTCAGACGAGCCGTCGACGCCTCGGGCGAGCCGGGCAGGTTCATCCTCGCGGGCTCCTCCGTACCTGCCGACGACGTGCGCCGCCATTCGGGCGCAGGTCGATTCGGACGGCTCCGCATGCGGCCGATGTCACTCTTCGAGTCAGGGCACTCCACTGGGTCGATCTCGCTCGCACACCTGCTCGACGGCGAGCCCGCTCGCTCCCCGGCCGCCACGCTGCCGATTGACCGGCTCGCTGAACTCGCTGTGGCGGGCGGGTGGCCAGCGCGCCGGAACGCCAGCGTCGAAGACGCGGCGACCTACGTTCGCGACTACGTTTCGCTGACCTGCGACGTCGACGTGCCCCGCGTCGGCGGTCCGCGGAGAGACCCCGCGCGCGTTCGCCGCCTGATCATGTCACTCGCGCGGAACTTGGCGACCGAGGCACCGCTGACGACGTTGGCGAGGGACACCGCCGGGCCGACGCCGGCCATCAGCCGTGACACCGTCTCGGACTACGTCGACGCCCTCGAATCGCTGATGGTGATCGAGGACCAGCCCTCTTGGGCTCCGCACATTCGGTCGGCGTCCGTCCTCCGGAAATCGGCGAAACGACACTTTGCCGACCCCTCCCTCGCGCTCGCGGCCCTCGGCGCGGGGCCGGAGCGCCTGCTCGCCGACCTGAACTACTTCGGCTACGTGTTCGAGTCGTTGGTGATCCGTGATTTGCGAGTCCTCTCCGCGCCTCTGGGCGGCCAGGTCCTGCACTACCGGGACAACTCCGGCCTCGAAGTCGACGCGATTGTGCTGCTGCCGGATGGGCGCTGGGCGGCGTTCGAGGTGAAACTGGGCACGGCTCAGATCGACGCGGCCGCCGCATCGTTGCTGAAGTTCGCCGCCACTGTCGACCAGGCGAAGAGCGGGCCGCCGACGACGCTCGGCGTGATCACCCCTGGTGGCTACGGCCTGCGCCGCACGGACGGCATCGACGTCGTACCGCTGGCCGCGCTCGCGCCCTGACATGTCGGCAAGGAAGCTGGAAGTCCTCGACTTCCTGGGCCCGCAGGGCCGCCTCCTTTGCGCTACTGACCGGTTGCGAACCCTGACGAGTACGCGTCCGACAGGAACGCGGCGACCCACGCCAGGGGCGCGTTCCAGTTGATGGTCATCTCGTTGACGCCGAAGGCGCCCACGTCGTCGACGTAGCACCGCTGGGCGGGGCTGCCCGCGAGGGCCTGGGAGACCGGGTCCGGGGTCGCGGAGTTGGGGCCGCCGCTCACCGTGCCGGCTGGGGGGTGCGGCAGGGCCGGGTCCGCCTGGTGCGCGTACCAGCGGCTGTGCTGGTTGCGGGCGTGCGGCTCGCCGTAGCCGGTGACGTAGGAGATCGCCATCGCGTTGCGGCCCAGCACGTAGTCCATGCCGCTCGCGACCGCGTCGCGGTAGCGCTCGTCGCCCGTGAGGTCGTAGGCCGTCGCGATCGTCACCAGGTTGTTGAGCAGGAGGCCGTTGGAGCCCCAGTCGTAGCGGCCGTCGCGCGGCGCGTACGGGTGGCCGAAGGGCTGGGAGCCCTGCGTCTCGACGAGCGCGTCGGCGGCCTCGACGACGAGCGCCCGCGCGCGGTCCCGCACCCCGTCCAGCACGGCCGAGGGCGCGCCCGGGACGGTGGCGAGATCCAGCACGCCGAGCGGCGCCGTGTGCTCCCAGTCGAAGCCCTCGGGCTCGAACGCGGCCTTGGCGCCCGTGAAGTACGGGTTGGCGAGGACGTCGTCGGCGTACCGCTGGTCGCCGGTGGTGAGGTGGAGCTCGGCCGCCGCCCACAAGAACTCGTCGTCGACCTCGCGGTCGTCGTACGGGCCGCCCCCCGCGTTCGGGAGGGTGTTGGTGTCGGGCGCGAAGAGGTCCGGCGTCGCGCGCGCGGCGTCGTAGGCGAGCGCGGCCGCCGCCAGGAGCCGGTCGGCGAACGCCGCGTCGAGCCCCCGGAACAGGCGGGCGCCCTGCGCGGCGGCGGCGGCGAGGTTCAGCGTCGCCGCGGTCGACGGACGGTGCAGGTAGCGGGGCTGCGGGTCGTCGGCCGGGAGCAGCGGGATGCCGGTCCAGCGCTCGTCGACGACCTTGTGGTGCGCCATGCCCGCGTGCCGCTGGCCGGCGGGCACCTGCATGCGGAGCATCCACTCGAGCTCCCAGCGCGCCTCGTCGAGCACGTCCGGCACGCCGTTGCCCTGCTCGGGGACGCGCCCCGATCCGTCCCCGAGCGCCGCGTGCGTGCCGCGGATCGTCGCGCGCTCGTACAGCCCGAGCAGCTGCGCGACCGCGATGCCGCCGTTGACCACGTACTTGCCGTGGTCCCCCGCGTCGTACCAGCCGCCGCGGACGTCGAGCACGTGCGTGTCGGTCCAGCCCTCGTAGAGGTCGACGCCGTCGTCGCCGGTGGCGTGGCCCGCGGGCAGGCACGGCACCCGCGTGTCGCCGCCGTGCGCGTCGCCCTCCAAGTGGCCCGCGGCACGCGCGTAGCCCTCGCCGAGCAGGCGCTCCTCGATCGCGATGCCGCTGCGCTGGCCGTAGAACACCCCGAGCGCGTCGGTGCGCAGGTCGTCGTACAGCGCGTCGGCGACGAGGAACGGCGCGGCCCCGGCGTGCGCGACGTCCAGCACGTAGACGCCAGGCTCGTCGACCTCGTCGAACTCGACGACGTGCGCGTCCAGCCCAGCCGAGTGGTCGTGGCCCCGCGGCGTGGAGTGCCCGCGCGCGACCTCGTCGTCGCCGCGCAGCACGCGCCAGGCGAGCGGCGCCCGCTCGTCGCTGACGACGGTCGCCGCCTTGGGCCCGCGCGCGAGGTATCCGTAGAGGTTCACGCGCACGGCCGGCAGCGACTCACCGGGCACGGCCTCAGCGGGCAGGGGCATTCCGTTCATGGCAACACTCCAGATCAGCGCCGCTCGGGGGCATCTCGGACGCCAGTGCCACCCTAGGCCCCCACCGCCCCACCCCTGCCCCACCCACAACCCCATCCGCCGAGTTCGTCGGAGAGTGGCGAGGTCGTCGGAGATCTCCGACGACCTGGGCACTCTC
>JAEWOA010000146.1 GCA_023461115.1 Actinomycetes bacterium | reverse complement strand
CGGTGGGTGTGGCCGAGGACTTCGCGGCGTTGACGCGGCTCGCGCACGGCGGCGACGAGGCCGCGGCGGCCGCGATCGCGCACTCCGCGCGGTACGTCGCCCTCGGCGCCCAAGCCTTGGCGAACCTCCTCGACCTCGAGCGCATCGTCCTGTCCGGCCCGTCGTTCGCGCTCGCGGGCGACCTGTACGTGCGGTCCATCCAGGAGCGGCTGTCGTCGTCGTTCTTCGCCCGAGCCAGCCACCCGGTCGAGGTGGTGATCTCGGCATCGGCCTCCGAGGCCGCCGCGGTCGGCGGCGCGGCCCTCGTGCTGCAGAGCGAGCTGGCACCCCGGCCCTCGTCGGCGGGCGCGGTGCGCGCGCTCCCGGGCGCCGCCGTCGTCCGCGGCGCGAGCTGAGCAGGACTGCCCGGCGCCACCACGAGCCAGAGCCACACCCAGCACCCATCGTCGCCACGCCCCGCGCTCCGGGGTCGATGCCGCACACCCACCCACCGGAAGGACCTGCGATGACGCAGTTCGACATCCGCGCCTACGGAGCCGTCGGCGACGGCCGGACGAACGACGCGCCCGCCATCCAAGCCGCGATCGACGCGGCGCACTCCGCGGGTGGGGGGACCGTCATCGTGCCGGGCGGCGCCACCTTCCTCACCGGGTCCATCGAGCTGCGGTCGTTCGTCGAGCTGCACGTCGCGCGCGGCGCCGTGCTGCAGGGCTCCGCCGACCCCGCGGCCTACACCACGCGGTTGGAGGTCGGCGCGTTGTCCGGGGGGGTCGTCGACCCCGAGAACGACCGCGCGCTCGCCCTGATCACCGCACGGAACGCCACCGAGGTCGCGATCACCGGCGCCGGGCGGATCGACGGCGCCGGCCGCGCGTTCATCGCCGAGGACATGGGGACCATCTACCGCTGCCCCAACCAGCGGCCGTTCACGGTGTTCCTGATCGGGTGCACGCGCGTCTCGCTGCGGGACGTGCGGCTCACCGACCCGGCGCTGTGGTGCGTGCGGCTGTCCGGGTGCGAGGACGTCGTCGTGCACGCCGTCACCATCGACGCCGACCTCAAGTACCCCAACTCCGACGGCGTCGACCTCGACCGCTGCCGCCGCGTCCGGATCTCCGACTGCGAGATCTCGTGCGGCGACGACGCCATCTCCCTCAAGACCTGCGAGGAGTTCGACGGCTACGGGCCCACCGAGGACGTCGTGGTCACCAACTGCACGCTCCAGTCGACGAGCAGCGCGGTGGTCGTCGGGGTCGACGCGGTCGCCGACATCCGCAACGTCGTCGTCTCCAACTGCGTCATCCGCTCGTCGCACCGCGGGCTCGCGGTGAACCTCGGGCAGGAGGGCAACTTCGAGAACATCCTGTTCAGCGACTGCGTCGTCGAGACCCGGCACTTCGACCGGCCCTGGTGGGGCCACGGAGAGCCGATCTACGTGAGCGTCGGCGCCTGGCACGACGCGGTCGGGCGGCTGCGCAACGTGCGGTTCCGCAACATCCTGGCCCGCTCGGAGAACGGTGTGTACATCGGCTCCGACGGCCCCGGGCTGATCGAGGGTGTGGTGCTCGACGGCGTGCGGGTCGAGCTCGACCGCTGGTCGCGCTGGCCCGGCGGCGAGTACGACCGCCGGCCCACCTCGCAGGGGCCCGAGGTCTACGCGCACCCCACATCGGGCTTCCACCTGGACACCGCCGCCGACGTCACGGTGCGGAACTGCGAGGTCGTGTGGGCGAGGCGGGCGCCGGAGTTCGCGCACGCGGTCGAGGCCATCGACGTCGACGGGCTCGTCGTCGAGGGCCTCCGGGGCGTCGCCGCGCACGAGGGGCTCGAGGCGGTCGTCGAGCGACGACGCTCGCCGGGCGACGAGCGCTACCCCGTCGAGGTGCCCCACACCGGCTACAACCCCTCGGAGGCATGACGATGGCTGACAAGTTCGCCCCGTTGGAGGCGCCCGTGTGCGGCATGACCTGGGGCTGGACCGGCGTGCGCGGCACCTGGACCACGCCGTCGGCCCGTGAGTCGATGGCCGCGATGGTCGACGAGCTCGGCGTCAACTGGGTGACCCTCGCCTACGGCGCCCTGCAGGCCACCGCGCAGTCGACGACGATCGACTACCTCGCCGAGCCCACGGTCACCGACGACGAGATCCGCGCCGCCGCGGCCCACGCGCGTGAGCTGGGGCTCAAGATCTGCCTCAAGCCCGTGGTCAACGTGGCGGACGGCACCTGGCGCGCGCACATCGGGTTCTTCGACGACGACGTCCCCGGCGAGCCGACCTGGGACGAGTGGTTCGCGTCCTACCGCGAGTTCGTCCTCCACCACGCGCGGCTGGCCGCCGAGCTCGGCGCGGAGCTGTTCTGCGTGGGGTGCGAGATGGTCCGGGCGGACGCGCGGGAGTCGTCGTGGCGCGCCCTGATCGCGGAGGTGCGCGACGTCTACCCGGGCCTGGTCACCTACAACTGCGACAAGTACCAGGAAGACCGCGTGACCTGGTGGGACGCGGTCGACGTCGTCTCATCGAGCGGCTACTACCCGACGGGCACGTGGGAGCAGCACCTGGACCGCATCGAGGCCGTGGTCCGGCGCGAGGGCAAGCCCTTCCTGTTCCTGGAGACCGGCTGCCCGAGCCGCGAGGGCTCACCCGCCCGCCCCAACGACTGGAGCCTCGCCGGCGCGCCGTCGCAGGACGCGCAGGCGTCGTGGCTCGACGAGATGTTCACCGCCTGCCGCGCCCGCGACTGGGTGGGCGGCCACATGCTGTGGGACTGGCCCGCGACCCTCTACCCCGCGCAGGACGCCGCGACGAACGACGACTACTGCATGCACGCCAAGTCCGGCGCGGCAGTGGTGCGCCGGCACTACACGGCGCCGCGCCACTGACTACGGGTGGCCCGGCGCCTCGTGGTCCTCGTGCGCGACCGGCTCGATCTGGAACGTGGAGTGCTCCACCGCGACGTCGAAGTGCGTGGCGACGCACTCCTGCAGCGCGTCGAGGATCGCGGGGATGTCGCCCTCGGTGAAGCACCCGGAGTCGACGACGACGTGCGCGGACAGCACGGGCAGCCCGGTGGCGATCAGGGAGGCGTGCAGGTCGTGCACCGCGCGCACGTGCTCGATCCGCAGCAGGTGCTCGCGCACGGCGTCGAGGTCCAGGCCCGGCGGGGTCGTCTCCAGCAGCACCGACGACGCCTCGCGCAGCAACGTGACCGCGCGCGGCACGATGAGAGCGCCGATCAGCAGGCCCGCGACAGCGTCGGCCTGGAGCCACCCGGTCGTCGCGATGACCACGGCCGCGACGATCACGCCGACCGAGCCCAGCGCGTCGTTCAGCACCTCGAGGAACGCGGCGCGCATGTTGAGCGACCGGCCGCGTCCCCCGGCCAGCACCGCGAGCGAGACGAGGTTCCCGACGAGCCCGATCACGCCGAACACGACCAGCTCTCCGGCCGGCACCTCGGGCGGGGACGCCAGTCGTCGCACGCCCTCCACCAGCACGTACACGCCCACCGCGAGCAGCACCGCGGACTGGAACAACGCCGCGAGCACCTCCGCGCGCAGGAACCCCCAGGTGCGCCGGGCGGTCGGCGGGCGGCGCATCAGGTTCGCGGCGGTCAGCGCGACGAGCAGGCCCGCCGCGTCGGTGAGCATGTGCGCGGTGTCCACCAGGAGCGCGAGGCTCCCGGTGATCGCGGCGCCCGCGGCCTGCGCGACGAGGATCGCCGCGGTGACACCGAACGCGACGGCGAGCCGGTTGCGCTCACCCCCGCCGGTCGGGCCGTGATGGTGGTGGTGGCTCACCCCGCGAGCGTAGCGAGAGCGAACCCGAGGCTGGCCGCCACGACCGCGAGCACCAGCGGCAGGAATGCGTTGGCCAGCGCGTTCCTCGTCTGGCCGGCCTGGATGAGGCGCACCGTCTCGACCATCGCCGTCGAGAACGTGGTGTACCCGCCGCAGAAGCCGGTCGCGGCCACCGTGTAGGCGTTGGCGGGCAGCGCTCCTGTGGCCTGCAGCCCCGCGAGCACCCCGATCAGCAGCGACCCGGAGACGTTGATCGCGATGGTCGCCCACGGCAGCCTCGTCGCCCATCGCGCCCGGATCCAGCCGTCGACGAGGAACCGCGTGGCCGCCCCCAGCCCGCCGAACACCGCGACCAGCAGCGGGATCATGAGCCGCGTCCCTCGTCGGACCGCGCGTGGCGCACGCGCGCGAGCTGCGCCGCGACGACGACTCCGAGCGTGCACGTCAGGACGCCGAGCACCACGGACCCGACGCCGTACGCGAACGCCGCGGGTGCTCGACCGTCGTCGAACAGGCCGTGCGCGTCCAGCGCGAGCGCCGAGTAGGTGGTGAATCCGCCGAGCAGGCCGGTGCCGAACGTCAAGCGGATCCACTGCCGCCGCGGCGTCTCGGGCCCCGCGCGCAGCAGCGACTCCAACAGCAGGCCGAGCAGGAACGCGCCGACCGCGTTCTCCAGCAACGTGGCCACGGGGATGCCGTCGCGCTCGGGAACGGCGTGGCTCACGCCGTACCGCGCGAGGCTGCCGAACGCGCCGCCCACCGCGACACTCAGCGCCAACCAGAATCGGGCCATCGCGCGCACCCTACCGCCCGCGCGCGGCCCTCCCACGGCGCAGCCGACGCCTCCCGGCGGTCCGACCAGCTCGCGCGATGCGAGCCGGGCTCACCAGAGCGGCACGCGCGGCGAGAGCCGGCTGGAGTGCACGCTCGCGGCTGGAGTGCACGCTCGCGGTTGGAGTGCACGCTCGCGGTTGGAGTGCACGCTCGCGGCTGGAGTGCACGCTCGCGGTTGGAGTGCGGGTTAGGGAAGGACTGTGGCTAGTGAGTCCAGGGATGCGGAGGCGTCGTGGGCCGGGGCGAGGACCACGCTCGTCGCGCCCGCGTCGGCCAGCGCGTCGAGCCGGGCGCGGACGTCGTCGGGCGTGCCGGCGAGCGCGAGCTGCGCGACCCACTCGTCGGGCAGCGCGGCGACGAACTCCTCCCGGCTGGCCGAGCGGGCGCGCAGAGCCGCGAACTCGTCGGCGAACGGGAGCGGCGCGACGTGCGGGGCCCAGTCCGGCTCGCCGATCCACGCGAGCGCGGGCCGGGCTTGGTCGAGCGCGGCTCGTCGATCCGGGCCGACGACCGCGGCGTTGTACGTGACCAGCCGGTGGGGGCGGGTCGGGGCGATCTGGGCCAGCGCCGCGCGGATGTACTCGGGGGTCGCGGGCTCGGCGAGCACGGTGCCGTCCGCCACGAGCCCGGACACCGCGAGCGAGCGCGGCCCTCGGACGCCGAGCAGCACGTCCGGGACCACGTCCGGCAGCGCGGACGGCTCGAGCCGGACGTCGGACAGGCTCAGCAGGTCGTCGGGCGCGCTGGTCACCGAGTCGCCCCGAAGCAGCGCGCGCACAGCCTCGGTGTGCTCGCGCAGCAGCCGCAGCGGCCGGTCCGGCCACGCGCCGACCTGCCGTATCCAGAACGGCATCCCGTGCCCGAGCCCGGGCAGCGCCCGGCCGGGGAACAGCTGGGCGAGCGTCGCGAGCTCCATCGCGGTGAACACGGGGTTGCGCACCGCGGCGGGCAGGATCCCGATCCCGACGACGATGCGCGAGGTCGCTGCGAGCACCGCGGCGGCCTGCGCGACCCCGCCCCGGAATCCGAGGTCCTCGACCACCCACACCTCGTCGAACCCGAGCCCCTCCGCGCGCATGGCGAACGCCAGCACCTGACCGGCGGGCAGATCCCGCGGCAACATCACCCCCACACCCACCCGCCCACTCACCCCCCAAGTCTCCCCCACCCACCCCACCCCACCCCACCCCCCACCCCACCCCCGCCGAGTTCGTCGACGATCGCCCAGTTCGTCGGGAATCTCCGCCGAACTGGACGGAGTCCGCCGAACTCGGCGACGTGGTGGGTGGGCGGGACGGGGCGGGGGGCGGCATGCTCGCTGGTGAGCGGCCGATTGGTCGCCTGGGGACGCGGGTGTTGCCAGCCCTGATGGGGCGCCCGCCGGGGGAGGTCGACGAATGACGACGACCGCGATCGTCGGCGCCCGCGTGTTCGACGGGCGCCGCCTGCTGGACGGCCCGACGACGGTCGTGCTCGACGACGACCGGCACGAGATCGTCGCGGTCGGGCCGCATCACCCGCCGCTCGAGGCGGCACTCGTCGAGGCGCCCGGCTGCACGCTGCTGCCGGGCCTGATCGACGCGCACGTGCACCTCGGCGGCGCCGCGGACCTCGCCGCGCTGGCGGCGTTCGGCGTCACGACCGCGCTGGACATGGGCTGTTGGCCCGCGAGCCTGATCTCGGAGCTCGCGGGGATGTCCGGCCTCCCCGACTTCCGCACCGCGGGCGCGCCGGGCGTGGCCCCCGACGACCGGCACGCCCGGCTGGCGGGATTCCCCGCCGACGCGGTGATCGCGTCGTCGTCCGATGCGCACGGGTTCGTCGAGGCGAGGGCTGTGGAGGGCGCGGACTACGTGGCGGTGGTGACCAACCGGCCGGACCAGCCGAGCCTCGGCGCGGCCGAGATCGCCGCCGTCGTCGAGGCCGCGCACGCGCGCGGGCTCATGGTGGTGGCGCGTGTCGCGGGTGTGCGCGGGCTGGAGGCGTGCCTGGACGCGGGGGTCGACGTGCTGACGCAGCTGCCGCGCGCGGTGGCGCCGTCCCCTGAGCTGGTCGCTCGCGCGGCCGAGACCGTGCAGGTGCCCGCGTTGTCGGCGCTCGCCGCCGACCCGGCGGCGCTCGCCCTGGGGATGGGCGCGGTCCGGGCGTTGCATGAGGCGGGCGCCCCGCTGCTCGCCGGGACCGACGCCAACTCGATCCCCGGCGTACGGGCCCACCTGCCGCACGGCTCGAGCCTGCATGACGAGCTCGCGCTGCTGGTCGAGTGCGGGCTCACGCCGGTCCAGGCGTTGCGGGCGGCGACGAGGGCGCCCGCCCGCGCGTTCGGCCTCGCGGACCGGGGGCGCGTGAAGCCGGGGCTGCGGTCCGACCTCCTGCTGGTCGACGGCGACCCGACGCAGGACATCGCCGCGACGCGCGCGATCCGGCGCGTGTGGCTCGCCGGGTGAGCGCGGGCGCCGGGCCGACCGGTGGGCGACGGCCGGCCAGCGCCACCCCCGCCAGCGCCATCCCCGCGGCCCCGGCTCACTGCACGAGCATCACCGTGGTGCCCGGGCCGACCGCGCGCGCGAGCCGCCCGTCGGCTGTCAGGAGCGGGAGGTCGAGCGCGTTCGCCCAGGCGACGTAGTGCGCGTCTGCGACACGCAGCCGCGCGCGCAGCGCCCAGATCCGTGCCATGAGGCGTTCGTCGTGCAAGCGATCGCACGGGAACTGCGTCCACGCCTGCGCGGCGGCGTCCGCCTCGGCGGTGGACAACGCGCCCCCGCGCTCCAACCGAGCCAGCGCGGAGAGCACCTCGGTGTCGACGAGCGCGGGGGCGACCGCCTCCATCCCCGCGAGGCGCGCGTGGGCCGCCGCGCGGAGCGGGCCGGGGATCAGCGCATGCACCGCGACGCTCGCATCGAGCACGACCCTCATGCGCGCGATCCGGCACGCCCGGTGTCCCGCGCGGCGGATGTGCGCTCGGCCGCGCTACCGGTCGGGTCGGACGGCCTGCCGGTCGGGCGGCTCGGCGCCTGGTCGGGCGCGTACTCCAGCCGCACGTCGTCGAGTGCGGCCGCCACGTCGATCGGCCGGGCGGGGCCGGTCGCGGCATGTGCGGCCAGCCACTCGTCGATCGTCGGACGCGTGAGATCGCGGCGGAGCACGCGCGTGACGTAGTCGGACATCGACACCCCCTCGCGTCGGGCCCGCTCGGCGAGGAGCGCGTGCAGCTCGTCGGGCAGGTTCTTCACTTGAAGGTTGGCCATGCCTGAAGATAGCATGCCACCAGCATGAGCGAGGCATGCTGTCAGCATGACGGCAGCAATCCGCTGCCCGCGGAGTGGGCGGGCGGGGCCACCACGCCCGCGCCGCGCGAGACTCGGCCACGAGCGCCGGGCGCGGCGCCCCGAGTCGAGGAGGATGCCGGTGTTCCGAGGTCTGAGCGCGTTCCCGTTGACGCCGCTGCGTGACGACCAGCTCGACGAGGACGCCCTCGCGCGGCTGGTGGGGCGCCTGGCGGCGGCGGATGTGGACAGCATCACCGTGCTCGGGTCCACCGGCGTGTACCCGTACCTCGCGCGCGACGAGCGCCGGCGCGCGATCGAGGTGGCGGTCGAGCACGCGGCCGGCACGCCCGTGCTCGCCGGCATCGGCGCGCTGCGGACCTCGCAGGTGGTCGCGCTCGGCCAGGACGCGCTCGCGGCGGGCGCCTCGGGCGTGCTGCTCGCGCCCGTGAGCTACCACCGGCTGTCCGACGACGAGGTGTTCGGCCTGTACCGGGATGTCACCGGCGCGCTCGCGGCGCCCCTCGTCGTGTACGACAACCCGGGCACCACGCATGTCGAGTTCTCCGAGGAGCTGCACGCGCGGATCGCCGCGCTGCCGCACGTCGCGTCGGTCAAGCTGCCGGGGATCGCCGATCCGGCGGCTGCGCAGGCCCGGGTGCGGCGGCTGCGCGCGCTCGTGCCCGCGAGCGTGACGATCGGCGTCTCGGGCGACGGCGGCGCGGCCACCGGCCTGCTCGCGGGGAGCGACATCTGGTACTCGTCGTTGGGCGGTGTGATCCCGGGCCCGATCGCCGCGATCGCGCGTGCCGCGCTGGCGGGAGACGGTGTCCGGGCGAGGGCGTGGTCGGACCGGTTGCAGGGACTGTGGGACCTGCTCGGCCCGTACGGCGGCGTCCGGGTCAGCGCGGCGATCGCCGAGGAGCTCGGCGTCGTCGGGCCGGATTGCCTTCCGCGGCCCCTGCTGGGGCTGCCGCCGGACGCGCGCGCGGGCCTCCGTGCGGTGCTCCAGGGCCTGTCGTCGCGGTCCGGTCCGGACGTTCTGGGGTGACCCGACGGCGACGGCACGGCAGGGTGGGCGCATGGAAGGGCTGATCCTCGTGCTCGTCGCGATCGCGACCGTCGCGCTCGTCAACACGCTCGCCCCACGGCTGGGCGTCGCGGCGCCGCTCGCGCTCGTCGTCGTGGGCGTCGGGGTGAGCCTGATACCTGCGGTGCCCGCGGTTCACCTGGAGCCGGAGTGGATCCTCAGCGGGGTCCTGCCCCCGCTGCTCTACTCGGCGTCGGTGGCGCTGCCCGCGATGGACTTCCGGCGGGACCTGACGGCGATCGGCGGGCTCTCGGTCGTGCTCGTCGTCATCTCCACCGTGGTGATCGGCGTGCTCTTCACGCTGCTGGTGCCGGGGGTGGGGCTCGCGGTCGGGTTCGCGATCGGCGCGATCGTCTCTCCCACGGACGCGGTCGCGACGAACATCGTCAAGCGCCTGGGCGTCTCGCCGCGGGTCGTCACCATGCTGCAAGGCGAGAGCCTGCTCAACGACGCGAGTGCTCTGGTGCTGCTGCGTTCGGCGATCGCCGCGATGGCGGTGAGCGTCTCGATCTGGGGTGTGGCCTGGGACTTCATCCTCGCAGTCGGGGTCGCGGTGGTCGTCGGGCTCGTCGTCGGGCGGCTGCATCTGTGGGTGCGCCAGCACGTGCACGACGTGGCGGTCGGCACCGCGATCTCGTTCCTGGTGCCGTTCGCGGCGGCGTTCCCCGCGGAGGCGTTGGAGGCGTCGGGGCTCGTCGCCGCGGTGACCGCGGGGCTGGTCACGGGCGTCGGGGCGCCGCGTTATCTCAGCCCGCGGCAGCGCCTCGCCGACGAGCAGAACTGGCGGACCATCGAGCTGCTGCTCGAGGGCGCGGTGTTCCTGCTCATGGGACTGCAGCTGGACACGCTCGTCGAGGACGTCAACGACTCGCACGACGTGTGGACGGCGGTGTGGCTGGGCGTCGTCGTCGCGACGGCCGTCCTCCTGATCCGCGCGGCGTACGTCGCGCCGCTGCTGCGTGGCCTCAAGCGCCGGCGAGCGCGCGGGCTGGGCATGCGCGACAGGCTCACCGAGGTCACCGAACGCCTCGACGCGGGCGAGGTCCCCGGCCGCCGGCCGGATGCGCCGCCCGGGAAGCCGTCCAAGCCGTCCCGCGACCAGGAGGCGGACGCGCGACGTGCGGAGCGTCGCCTCGGCATGATCCGCACGCGCGTGCGCCGCACGCTCGCGGACATCGACTACCTCGCGGATGCGCCGTTGGGCTGGCGTGAGGGCACCGTGCTGGTGTGGGCGGGGCTGCGCGGCGCCGTCACTCTCGCCGCCGCGCAGACGCTGCCGGTGGACACGCCGTCCCGGTCGCTGCTCGTGCTTGTCGCGTTCGTCGTCGCGTTCGGCTCGCTGTTGATCCAGGGCGGCACGATGGCGTGGGTCGTGCGGCGGCTGGGGCTCGCCGGCGCGGCCGTCGTCGAGGAGGCCAACGACGACAGTCCCGACGAGCGCGGGCGCCTGCTCGCCGAGTTGGCCGGGGCGGCGCGATCGGCTGTCGAGGCCGCGCGTCAGCCCGACGGCTCCCGGTACGACGAGCAGATCGTCCGGCGCGTCACCCACGAGTCGCTCGGGCCGGTGAATCGCGACGACGTGCGCGCGCACGTCGAGCAGTACCGCGCGCTGCGTTTGATCGCGATCCGCGCGATGCGTGAGCAACTGCTGCGCGCTCGCGGTGACGGCGCCTACGCGTCGAGCGCGCTCGAGTCCGCGCTCGCGGTGCTGGACGCCGACGAGCTCAGCATGGAGTTGCGCGGCGGCGAATGAGCCTTCCGGGGCCAACGCGCTAGAGGAACGGGCGGACCTCGACCTTGCGGTTGCACGCGTGCGAGCCCGCGACGGCCAGTGCGCGCGCCTCGTCGTCGTCGGCCGCGTCGATCACCCAGAACCCCGCGACGTACTCGGTGGTCTCGACGAAGGGCCCGTCCGTCACCAGCCTGTTGCTCCCGCGCGCGTCGATCGTCGTGGAGCCGTCCGGGCCGGCGAGGCCGCCGGCCAGCACCCAGTGGCCCTGCGCTTGCAGGTCGGCGTTGAACACGTCGATCGCCGCCATCTCGTCGGCCGTCGCCGGCCCCGCGGCGATCACGTTCACCAGGTAGCGCATGGTCCCTCTCCCGTCCTTCGTCCGAGCCCTCGTCGGCATGGTGACGCGCCAACCCGCCCGCGATCGACAGGTGGCGCGCAGACGCCCCGGAGGTGTGGCCCTCCGGGGCGTCTCTCGAGCGGCGGGTCGTCGTCCCCGCGTCTGGTGGGCGCCGGTCAGCTCGTCGGGAAGTTGTCCGCTGTGACGATGCGGCTGCGGACGAACTGGCCGGACTGCGAGAGCTGGCCGGCGCCGTAGTTGGAGCCCGAGCAGGTGCCCGGCTTGAAGATCGCGCTGCTCTCGTTCGCGTCCGAGTACGTCCAGTTGACGTGGCTGATCTTCAGCGAGTCGAGCAGGTCGAGCCACGCCGTCGAGCTCGCGACGTCGACGTTGCCGCCGCCCGTCGCGCTCGTCGTGCCCCACTCGGAGACGAAGATCGGCAGCCGGCTGGCCGCGCTGCGCACCTCGTTGCGGTAGTTGTCCAGGTGGGACGCCGCGTAGAAGTGGAACGTGTACATGATGTTGGAGAACGGCACCGGGTTGGCGACGATCTCACCCGAGTTCGAGCCGTTCGAGACGCCCAGCGAGGACCAGCCGCGCGTCCCGACGAGCACGACGGCGTCGGAGTCGGCGTTGCGGACCACGGGGATCACCTGGTTCGCGTAGTTGCGGATCTGCTCCCACGTGACGCCGTTCGGCTCGTTCGCGATCTCGTAGATCACGTTCTTCTTGTTCGCGTTCCTGGTGGCGACGTTCTGGAAGAAGGTCTTGGCGTTCTGCAGGTTCGCGTTGGGGTCGCCCGGCGTGAGCGTGTGGAAGTCGATGATCGCGTACATGCCGCGCGCCTCGGCCTGGTCCACCAGGTCGTTCACCTTCGCGGTGAAGGACGCGGGGTTGGTCACGTAGCCGCCCTCGTCCACGTACATCGCGATGCGCAGCACGTCCGCCTTCCAGTCCGTGGCGAGCGTGTCGAGCGAGGTGGTGTTGTAGCAGCCCGGGAACCACTGCAGGCCGTGCGTGCTGACCCCGCGGAGCTGGATCGGCTTGCCGTACTGGTTGCACAGGTTCACGCCGCAGACCTTGAGTTGGCCGTTGATCGCGAGTGGCGTCGAGCCGGTCGGCGGCGGCGGGGTGGGCGTCGGGGTGGGCTGCGGGGTGGTCGGCGTGGGGGTGGGCTGCGGCGGCGTCGGCGTGGGGGTCGGCTGCGGTGTGGTGCCGCCCGTGCAGGTCACGCCGTTCACGGTGAAGGACGTGGGGACGGCGTTGCTGCCGTTCCAGCTGCCGTTGAACCCGAAGCTCGTGGCGCCGCCCTGGGGGATCGAGCCGTTGTAGCTCAGGTTCGCCACGGTCACCTTGGAGCCGGACTGCGTGAACGTGCCGTTCCAGCCCTGCTGGATGGTCTGGCCGGACGCGAACGTCCAGCCGACGGTCCAGCCGTTCAGAGCGTCGCCGACGTTGGTCAACGTGACGTTGGTGCTGAAGCCGCCCGGCCACTGGCTCTGGACGTCGTACTTCACCGAGCAGCCGACGGCCGCGGAGGCCGCCGTGGTGGTGATCGCGCCGATCCCCGCGGCAGCGAGCATGGTGGCGGACAGCAGCGCCGCTGTCCTCATGCGCATGGACATAACTCTCCTTCGACGCACGCACGTGGCGGCCGCACGCCCGCTCCGAGGGAGCGTGAGCAGGCGGCGCCGCCTGGTCAGAGACGAGGGTGCGCCGAGATCGCGCGCGCGGCTACGCCCGAAGCCCGTCGGTGCGGCCCCGAATCGTTTCAGGCCCCCAGACCCGTCGCCGGGACGCAGAAGCCGGCCGCCCGCGGCATCACGTGGCGAACTGCGTGGCGAACTACGCGGCGAGGTGGAACGTGGTCGCGAAGCGGTCCAGGAGCGTGGCGGGGCCGTGCAGCACCTCGATCGCACCCGACGTGACCGCGTCCGATGGCGCGAGGTCGCCCGCGATGAGTTTGTGCAGGTCAGGGCTGGCGACGAAGGCGAGGTCGGCGGCGCCCGCCAAGGCGGAAGGCTGCGGAAGAGTCGGCCCGCGCGTCACGGTCAGGCTCGGGCCGGCCACGCGGACCAGGAGGTCGGAGGGGCCCAGGCGTGCGGCGTACGTCGTCGTCGGAAGGTGTTCCGCCACCTCGGCGCGGAAGGCCGTGCGCAGCGCCATCGTCATGGAGTCGGGCGTGAGGACCTGCTCGGCGCGCGGCTCGCCCATCGCCTTGAACCCCCAGGCCCCGAGCGCCAGCACGACGGGCTCGAGCTCGCGGCCGTAGGGCGTGAGCTCGTAGACGATGACGCGCGAGTGCGGCGCCCGGCGCAGGATGCCCGCGGCCTGCAGCTCCTTGAGCCGTGCCGCCAGGATGTTGCTCGGGATGCGGGGCAGCCCCGCGGCGAGCTCGCCGTAGCGGCGTGGCCCGACCAGCAGGTCGCGGACGATGAGCAGCGCCCAGCGCTCGCCCACCAGCTCCAGGGCCCTGGTGATCGCGCAGTACTGCCCGTAGTCGCGTGCGGCCACGCTCAGGCCTCGCTCATCGCGGCCCCGGGTCCCTGGGCGGCGGCGACCGGGTCCATCCAGCCGAACTCGAGGATGTTGCCGTCGGGGTCGTTGAGCTGGCGCTGGTACATGAAGCCGTAGTCGGTGGCGGGGTGCGGCTCGACTCCGCCTGCGGCGATGCCCGCGGCTACGGTCGTGTCGACGGTGGCGCGCTCGTCGAAGAAGATCGCGGTGGACACCGACGGCGAGACGGCGGGGTCGCCGAGCGGCAGGTCGGTGAACGTCTGGAAGTAGTCGCGCGTCAGGAGCATGACGAAGTTGTGGTCCGGCTCGATGATCACGCAGGACGCGTTGTGGTCGGTGAACTGCGGGTTGATGGTGAAGCCCAGCGCCTCGTAGAACGCCTTCGCGCGGTCGAGGTCGGTCACCGGCAGGTTGACGAACATGGCGGTCATGGCGGGTCCTCTCGCAGATTCGGGCAGATCGACCCGCCCACACTTGCAATAAACAAGTGACCCGTCAAGGGGTGCGCGCCAACCCATCCCGCCCGATCGGGCGCCCAGGCATGCCCGATCGGGAGGGGGCACGCTGACTACGATGCGAGGAACGACTGGACCGACGGAGGCGCTGATGGGCGCGTCACGAGCACGGGCCGGGGCACTGGCTCGTCGGGGCTCAGCGCACGAGCCCGACGAAAGCGCCGAGCACGAGAGCGCTGCGCACGGCAGCGCTGCCCACGGGCTACAGGCCGTGGCGGGCAACCGGGCGGTCGGGGCCCTGGTCGGGGCCGCGCGCTCCGGCGACCTCGCGCTCCAGCGCGTGCTGACCTCGCCGCGGTTCGCGGCGGACACCGTGCTGCAGGACGTCGAGGCCGGCCGCGCGACCCTCGCCCGCGGCGCGACGGGCGAGCCCGTCCGCAAGGTGCAGCACGCCGTGCACGACGCGGGCCAGCTGTTCACGCGGTTCGGCGTCGACGGCATCTTCGGCTGGGAGACGCGCCGGCGCGTCCTGAACTACCAGGCGACCAGCAGCGTCACCGGCGACGCGCAGGGCGTCGTCGGGCCGGCCACGATCACGTCGCTCGACGCGCGCTACCCGGCGACGGCGCTCCCGGCCACCGCGGGCAACCCGTACGTCTTCGCGGACATGAAGGCCGTGCTCGCGCAGTGGAACCGCGCGCTGCTCGACGACCTGCCGAACCTGCAGGTCGAGGTGGTCGGGCGGATGTTCTGGGCGGACGAGGAGTTCGACGGCACGGGCTGGGTGCCCAACCCGATGAACGGCGCGGGCGAGACCGCGGGCACGAGCATCACGATCGCGACGAACGACACCAACGAGAACGTCGCCCGCTGCCTGTACCACGAGTACCAGCACGCGCGGTCGCCGCGCGCCTACCGGTCGAAGAGCTGGGCCGACGAGGAGACGCGCGTGTACTCCCTGGAGACGTACTGGGCGATCGACCGCGGGATCACCCCCGACCCGTCGCTCACCACCACCGACCCGACGACGGGCGCCGTGAGCATCGACCCCGCCGGGGTCAGCGGGACGGTCGACACCTACCCGGGTGTCGGTGGGCCACAGGTCGGCGAGGTGGTCGCGAAGGTCGGCGCGACGCAGGTGCAGGTGCGCATGCCGAACGGCAGCCTCACGGTCCGCAACGCGGTCGCGGGGGACACCGTGCCCGGCCCGCGGACCATCACGGGTGCCCGGCACGTGGTCACCGCGGCGGAGTGGGCATGACGAGCGGGGTGCAGGCCACGGGGATCGACGTGGAGCAGACCGCGACCGACCCAGGCTGGCCCGCGGTGCGCCACGGGCGGTTCCGCGTGCACAACTCCGGCGCCGAGCCGGCGCGGCTCGCGGTCACGGGGGTCGTCGTGCGGTTCTCGTCGTCGGCCGTGCCCGTGGGCGAGTTCTTCGTCTACCGCCTGCCCGGGCTCGACGAGGCGCCCGCCGACGCGCTCGTCGTCGCGGCGGGCGCCACGGACGAGTTCGAGGTCTCGTTCGCCGAAGTCCCGCTCGAGGGCGGGCTTGCGAGCCCGGTGGCCGTGGAGGTCGCGCTCGCGGGCGACGCGGGGGACCTGCGGGCCGTCAGCCAGTGGACGGGAGTGGTCCGCACCCCTCGTCGGTGACGCGTCAGGCGGACAGGCTCTGCAGCCAGGCCCGCCACGCGGGCGTTTCTCGTCGCGCGTAGTCCTCCGCGTCCGCCGAGAACAGGAACGCGCGGACGCCGACGCTCGCGCCGCTCTCCTCGTCCCACCCGTAGACGTTGAGCAGCCCGGGCACCGGGGCGGTCAGGCGGACGAGCGTCTGCTGGGGGTTGACCCGCTCGACGACGCCCTGGGCGTCCCGCAGGGTGACCGCCGCGCCCTCGTCGCCGAGCCCGAGCGAGTCGCGCAGCCCCGGCCAGAACTCCGCGAGCTGCCCGGGGTGCGGGGCGCTGGCCTCCAGCTGCGTCGCCTGTTGGCCCGGGAAGTGCGCCAGGTAGGCGCGCAGCGTGTCGAAGGCCGGCAGCCAGGCGGGGCCCAGGGTGTCCCACCACTCCTGCTCCCACGCGGCGCCGACGCCGAACCCACTGCTGGTCACCCGCACCACGCACGTGCCGCCCGACTGCGCCTCGACGATGAACTCCGAGGTCAGCGGGCTGAGCTCGTCGGGCCCCTTGCCCATGAGCGAGGCCCAGTCCTCCTGGTACTCCAACCGGTGGGGCGGCTCCCACGCGGTGACGTGGCCGTCCGAGCCCATGCCCTCGCCCATGTCGATGTGCAGGGCGCCGCCCAGCCGCTCCTCCATCTGGGTGGGCAGGAACCAGGCGCTCATGCCGCGGGCGGTCGCGATGGCGGCCCACACCTGCTCGGGGGTGCCGGGCACCTCGACGCTGAACTCCAGGCGGTACGGGACTGTGGTCGTGGTCATGGCTCCTCCTGCGGTAGTGGGTGGGCGGCGACGACGAGCCGGTGCGGGCGCCCGTCGTCGTGGTGGTACTTGGCGGCCAGGTCGAGGACCGCAGCGGTGAGGTCGTCGGCGAATGCGGCGCGGTCCGCCGCGGAGCGGAAGCCGATCTGGGTGTCGATCGTCAGGGTGGGCAGGCGCTTGCCCGACGAGCCGGCACGGCGCGCGAGGGCGCCCACCTCGCGGACGATCCGGCCCGCGAGCGCGACGAGGTACCCGGCTGAGAGGTGGTCCGCGTTGGCGTCGGGGTCGGCCGCGCTCGCCGTGACGGCCGCGGGCGAGACGACGAACGCGCCCGCCGACGCCCGCAGCACCCGCTCGGTGATGCCGCCGTGCCGGCGCTCCTCGGCCAGCTCGACGAGCCCGTGCGCCTCGAGCGCCTTGAGGTGGTAGTTCACCTTCTGGCGTGTGATGCCGACGCGGGACGAGAGCCCCGCGGCCGACGACGGGACGGCGAGCTCACGGAGCAGCCGGGCCCGGACGGGGTCGAGCGCGACGGCCGCGGCCCCCGCGTCCTCGATGACTTCGACGTCCTGCATCACCCCAACGTGGCATTGACAATAAAACTTGTCAAGGGGTGTGCGGCCGCCCGGATCCAGTCCGGCGGGCGGTCGGCGCGCGCAGCTCAGGGAGCGAGGGCCGCCAGGTCGCGCGAGGCCTGCGCGAGCGATCCAGGAGCCAGTCGGTAGTACGCCCACACGCCGCGCTTCTCGCGGGTGAGCATGCCCGCGTCCACCAGGATCTTGAGGTGGTGGGAGACCGTGGGTTGTGCCAGGCCCACGGGATCCGTCAGGTCGCACACGCACGCCTCGGCGCCGGGGTGCGCGGCGATGATCGAGAGGAGCCGGAGCCTCGTCGGGTCGGCCAGGGCCTTGAGCCGCGCGCCGAGCTCGGCGGCCGCATCCTCGTCGAGGCGCGGGGTGACGCTGGTTCCGCAGCAGGCCGCGCCGTCCGGCGCCAGCGGCAGCTCTCGTCGCGCGGTGGTCGTGGTCATCGGCCCATCCTGACTCAGGCATCGATGCTTGTCGATGTTGACAGCACCATGGCAGCGGGCGCACGATGCATCGACCAACTTCGATGGATGGGAGCGTTCGCCGTGGATGACGTCCGAGAGCAGGTGCGGCAGCGGTACGCCGCCACCGCCACCGCCACCTCCGAGGCCGGCTCGTGCTGCTGCGGCGGCTGCGCGCCGGACGGGCCGCCGACCTTCGGGGCCGGCCTCTACGACGCGAGCGACCTCACGGGGCTGCCGGCGCGCGCCGCCGACCTCTCCCTGGGCTGCGGGAACCCGCTGGCGGTAGCGGACCTGCGCGCAGGGGAGCGCGTGCTGGACCTTGGCTCGGGCGGCGGCATCGACGTGCTGCTGTCCGCGCGCCGCGTCGGCCCCGGCGGCTTCGTCCACGGCGTCGACATGACCGACGAGATGGTGGAGCTCGCGCGCTCCAACGCGGCCGACGCCGACGCCACCAACGTCGCCTTCCACCTCGGCGTCATCGAGGACCTGCCGCTGCCCGACGAGAGCGTCGACGTCGTGATCTCCAACTGCGTCGTCAACCTGTCGCCCGACAAGCCTCGCGTCCTGGCCGAGGCGTTCCGGGTGCTCGCCCGCGGTGGGCGGCTCGGGATCTCCGACGTGGTGGCCGAGGACCGCCTCGACGCCGAACAGCGTGCCGAGCGGGGCAGCTACGTGGGCTGCATCGCGGGCGCCCTCTCCCGCGGCGAGTACCTGCGGCACCTGGCGGACGCGGGATTCGTCGACGCGAGTGTGCAGTTCACACACCCGGTCGCCGACGGCATGCACTCCGCGATCGTGCGTGCCACCAAGCCCGGGGTGGCGTGATGGGCGCCCGGCCGAGTGTCCTGTTCGTCTGCGTGCACAACGCGGGCCGGTCGCAGATGGCCGCGGGCTTCCTCTCGGCACTGAGCGCGGGCGCCGTCGAGGTGCGCTCGGCGGGCTCGCTTCCGGCCGGCCAGGTCAACCCCGTCGCAGTCGCCGCGATGGCCGAGGTGGGCATCGACCTCACCGCTGAGCGTCCCAAGGTGTTGACGACCGCCGCGGTCGAGGCCAGCGACGTGGTGGTCACCATGGGTTGTGGCGACGTCTGCCCGTACTACCCCGGCAAGCGCTACGAGGACTGGGTGCTCGACGACCCCGCCGGGCTCGGCATCGAGGACGTCCGGCCAATCCGGGACACGATCCGCGGGCGCGTCGAACAGCTGCTCGCGTCGCTGGACCACGGATAACCATCGTCGCGAAGTCATCGACATGTCACCTGCCGGTCGCCGGACAGCAACCACGCGCTCCTAGCGTCGCCTCGACTACTAGAGAGAGCAGGGCACCGATGACCCTCACGCTGACGCTCGTCCGGCACGGGCGCACCCACTTCAACGCCCGCCGCGTCCTGCAGGGACGCTGCGACTCGCCTCTGACGCGCGACGGCCGCGCCGGAGTGCGCACCACCGCGCAGTTCCTGGCCGCCACCCCGTTCACCGCCGCGTGGTGCTCGCCGTCCGGCCGTGCGGTCACCACCGCCGTCGAGCTGTTGCGCCACCACCCCGACGTCCCGCTGCGCACCGACCCCGGGCTGCTCGAGTACGCGTTCGGCGAGTACGAGCGCAGGCCGGAGAGCGCGCTTGACGAGGTCGTCGCCTGGCCCGAGCTCGTCACCGAGGTCCTCGCCGGGCGGCACCCCGGCCTGCCGGGCGGCGAGTCGGGGGCCGACTTCATGGGCCGGACCCGCGACGTGTTCGCCCGCATCGCCGCGGCGCACCCGGACGGCAACGTCCTGGTCGTCGGGCACGGGCTGGCGCTCGGCGCCTACCTCGCCACCGTCGACGACGTCGGCCTCGTGCCGCTGCCCAACGCGTCCGTCTCGACCGTCCAGATCGAGCCCGACGGCGCCCCACGGCTCGTCGACCTCGCCCAGGACGTCGCCCACCAGGGGCACATCGCCGCACGCCCGATGCGCACACCCACACCGGTGCCGTCCGTCGCGTGACGGGCGCGCTGCTCGTCAGGAGAGGTGTTGGCTGATCTCCAAGGTCGGGCCGTCGACGGTCACGGTCGCGAGCGCTCCGTTGACCAGCGGGAGGTGCGGTGGGACGTGGCCGATCTCCAGGTCGAAGACGAGGGGGATGCCGAGCCGGCCGAGCGCGTCCAGGACCGCGTCCCGTTGCGTGAGCTTCGGGTGGTCGGGCGCTCGCGTGCGGCCGATCAGGACCGCCCGTGCGTCGTCGAACCAGCCCGCCAGGCGCAGGCCGTGCAGGTGACGGCAGATCGTCGCGGCGTCGTCGCCCGCGGCCTCGAGGTAGACGATCACGCCCTCGTCGGCGTGCGCGCGTCCGAACGCCCGGACGTCGCCGAAGGGGGTGCCCGCGATCGGTCCTAGCGTCTCCACGCACCCGCCGATCAGCCGCCCGGTCGCGTGGAGGGTGTCCGCGCCGTGCAGTGTCCACGCGCCAGTCCCGGCCGCCTTCCACTGGGTCGCGTGCGGGTCCTCCTCGAAGGCCCACCAGTCGGCGATCAGGCCGGAGCTCCGCTGCCGGTGCGGGCCCGGCCCGCTCACCAGGTCCAGCCAGCCCGTCAGGCCGTCGGGCACTGCGTACGGGGTGTCGGCGAGGTTGTCGCCGTGCACCGTCGCCCAGCCCAGCCGCGTCGTGATCGGGACCAGGATCGTCGAGAGGTCGGAGTAGCCGACGAGCCACGTGGGCTCAGCCGCGGCGAGCGCGTCCCAGTCGAGCAGATCCAGCAGATCCACGGCCGTCTCCCCACCCCAGGGCGGGATGACGCACCTGATCGTCGGGTCGCACAGCATCGCGGTGAGCTCGGCCGCGCGCGCCGCCGCAGGTCCCGACGTGATGGATGCGCCGGACATCAGCTCCCCGACGACGACGTCGAACCCGGCGGCCCGCAGCCAGCCCACGCAGAACTCGATGCGCTCCGCCTCGCTCCCCTCGACGCCGGCCGACGGGGACGTGACGCCGATGCGATCGCCCCGCACGAGCGGGCCGGGGAACCTGAGCACCCGAGCATCCTGCCCCGGACGAGCGGCCGCGGTCACGGAGTCTCGTCGTGCGCTCGTCTCGCGGTTCTGCGCCCGACGACGGCGTGATCCGGTTTGCGCCACACCGAGATGTGGTTCTCGCTGTCGGACGTGAACGGCGCGCCCGCCCAGTCGGCCGTCCGCTGCTCCAGCTCGAGCCCGGCCAGCCGCGCCATGAGGTCGCACTCGGCTGGCCAGATGTAGCGGAAGTTGCTGGCGCCGTAGGTGACGCTGCCGTCGTCGCGGCGGTGGTAGTGGTGCGAGGTGCCCTGTTGGGTCGCGAGGTCCAGGGTGTCGAAGCCGAGGTGCTCGTCGGAGACCTCGAACGGGACGGCCGTCTGCCCGGGCGGGAAGCGGCGCAGTTGCGGCACCCAGAGCTCGACGACGAAGCGGCCGCCCGGCGCCAGGTGCCGGGCCGCGTTGGCGAAGCAGCGCACCTGCTCGTCCTGCGTGCGTAGGTTGCTGATGCTGTTCCACACCACGTACACCAGCGCGAACTCGCCGGGGACCGTGGCGGTCGCCATGTCGCCGACGACCACGGGCAGGCCGCGCTCCGGGGCCTTCTCGCGCAGCCGGTCGACCATGGGCTGCGACAGCTCGATCCCCGAGACCGGCACGCCGCGGGCCAGCAGCGGGACCGCGATCCGGCCCGTCCCGATGGCGAATTCGAGCGCTGGACCCTCGCCCGCAAGGCGCGCGAGGAAGTCGACCGCGGGGTCGACCGTCTCGGGCGCGAACATCGGCCCGCCGTCGTCGAATGCCTGCGCTGTCGCCTCGTCCCAGAGGTCGCTGCTTGTCACGCCGACGAGCATGCGCCGGGCTCGTCGGCGCCGACAACGCCTTTCCGAGCCGCCGCTACCGCTCGGCCTCCAGGAGCGACTTCACGCACGCGAGGTCGCTGGTCACCAGGGCGGCGTCCCGTTCGAGCTCGTCGTCGGTCATGCCGGGCGCCCGGCGCAACGTGAACACCAGCTCGGTGCCGCCGTCGTCGTCGAGCGCGCGCAGCGGCACGTGCACCGTCTCGCCCGAGGGCGTCACGACGTCGTGGTCGAGCACGCCGAACTCGTTCTGCGGGGCGAACCGGATCTGCGCGCGGCCGTCGGGCGTCTCGACGAACCAGCCGTCGCCCACCCGCGTGACCTCGCTCCCGAGGCCACGGGCCCACCGCGGCAGGTTGGCCGGATCGGAGACGAAGGCGTAGACCGCGGCCCGCGGCCGCGCGATGTGGACGCTGAGATGTCGCGATTCCGTCATCCCGCGAGGCTGCCAC
>JAEWOA010000145.1 GCA_023461115.1 Actinomycetes bacterium | reverse complement strand
GGACGAGTCAGGCCACACCCCGGCTCCGGCCGCGCCCGCCGCCCCCACTGCGGTCGCCGCGCCCACCGCGCCCACCGCGCCCGCCGCGCTCACCGGGCGCTCGGACGCCGGGCCCGACGCACCGGGTGACCCGCGTTGGGCCGAGATCGGGTCCGACGACGACATCGAGGCGACCCGCCGGCATCCGCAGCACCTGCTCGCGCGCCCAATCGTCGGCGCGGTGTTCGAGGTCAGCGACGGCAACCGGATCGAGGTGCGGCGCACCGCGCTCGTCGGGCGCAATCCGTCGTCGACGGCCCCGGACGTGCAGCTGGTGCGGGTCGTCGACCCGAGCCGCTCGGTCTCGAAGACGCACCTGCAGATCGTCGTCGACGCGAGCGGCATCTGGGTGGCCGACCGCGGCTCGACCAACGGCACCATCGTGACGCTCCCGGACGGCGCCCAGGTGATCTGCCCCGTGGATCATCCGGTGCGGATCCGGGTGGGCTCGCGGGTCACGTTCGGCGACTGCTCGCTGCGGCTCGTCGACGCGTCGACCAGCCGCTCGTAGCGCGGTCGCCGCGCGCGGCCCTGCGCGCGGACCCGCCCGGTCCGCCCCTAGGTCCGCGGGCCTAGGGTGAGCCCATGGCGGGGAACGCCCGTGCTGCGCAGATGCAGCGGGTGGAGGTCGTCGAGGCGGTCGACGACGCTCCTGTCCGTGCCGCGCGCACAGGTGGACTGCCCGCGCGGTCTCCGGTCGCCGGCCCCGAGCCCGGGCGCCCAGACCACGGGCGGGCCTGGCGGTGGTGGGCGGCCGCGGTCGCGGTGGCGGCCCTCGTCGTCGCCGGGCTGGCAGCGCTCGACGCGCTGCGCGAGCGCACGGCCGCCGCGCGCCGTGCGGAGGTGCCGGGACTCCTGCGGCCGGTCCCGGATGCGGTCCACGAGGTGTGGCGAGGGCCCGGCCTGCCCAACCGGTCGTCCGTGGTGGCGTCGGGCGACCTCCTGATCGTCGGAGCCCCGGATGCCGCCGGGTACCGCGTGACGGCGCTCGATGCCCGCACCGGCGCCCACCGGTGGCGCCAGCTCGTGGCCGCGGGGAGCCCGGGCTTCGAGGGTGGGCGCTTCGCGTGCCCGGCGCCTGCTGGCGGCGACGTGGGCGCGATCCTCGTGTGCCTGCTGACCCCGCCGACCCCGGTGTACGCGTCGGGGGAGGTGGTGGCCGACCACGCGACCGTCGTGGTGTTCGACGCCTCGACGGGCGAGCGGCTGGGCCGGCACGACGTCCCGGGCGTCGCGATGGGCATCGGACGCGTCGGGGACGACGTGGTGTTCGGCGCGATCGGCACGGACGGCGCCGTCGTCGTGCGGCGGCTCGAGCCCGTGTCGTGGCACGAGCGGTGGTCCTATGAGCAAGCGGGCCGCCTCGAGTCGGACCTGCAGCTCTCGCGCGCGTCGGTCGAGGTGTCGGGGTCGGTCGTCGTGGTGGACGGGGCCGAGCTCACCGTGCTCGACGTGGACGACGCCCGCCCCCTCATGACGGCGTCGCGCGCGCTCGCGCTCGCGGTCGTCCCGTACCGGGACGCGTTCGCCACGTGGACGCCCGCGCTCGCGGGCCGCCTCTACGACGCCGCAGGTGAGCCGACGATCGTGCTGCCGGGGACACCGGCGCGGCTGGTGGTCGACGACGGCACGCTCGACGACGTCGTCGTCGTCGGGACCGGCGCGCAGGTGCACGCCATCGACGCGCGCGACGGCGCCACGCGCTGGGCCGCGCAGGGGACGCTCGCGCCGCGCGGCGTGGTCGGCGCACGGGTGCTGGTCGGGGACGCCGCGGGCTACGGCGTCATGGCCGGCGCCGACGGCCGCATGCTGTGGGAGTCGCCGGGAGGGTTCCGCTACCGGTTCGCGCCGCTCACCGACGGCGCGGTGGTGCTCGGGCAAGGGCTGGATCGCGACGGCAGGCCGACGCTCGAGGCGCGCGACGTGCGCGACGGCGCGCGGTACTGGTCGACTCCGTTGCCGGAGGACGTGCGCGACCTGCGGTCGGTCGGCGGCTGGCTGGTGGCGCGCACGTCGTCGGAGGTCGTCGTCCTGGGCTGACCGCGCTGCGGCCGCGCGCCGGCCCCAGCGCCCGTCTCGGGGATCGGGCCAGGTTGCGCCCGCCTGCGTCGTCGGGGGTAGTGTGACGGCGTGCTCGGACGCACCCTCCTCCTTCGGTGCCGCGGCGGGGCCTTCTAGGCCGGATCCCTGTCGCGGTGTTTCGTCGTGACCGGCTGACCACTCGCCGCAGACGCCGAAGGAACCCGAAATGAACTACCTCGAGACGAGCCCGCAGCAGCCGTCGGGCATGCCGATCCACAAGTACCGCCCGTTCCACGAGCAGATCGCCGTCGACCTGCCGGACCGCACCTGGCCGAATGCCCGGGCGACCAAGGCGCCGCGCTGGTGCGCAGTCGACCTGCGTGACGGCAACCAAGCGCTGATCGAGCCTATGAACCCCGCTCGCAAGCTCGAGATGTTCGAGCTGCTGGTGGACATGGGCTTCAAGGAGATCGAGGTCGGGTTCCCGGCCGCGTCGCAGACCGACTTCGACTTCGTGCGGCAGCTCATCGAGGAGAACCGCATCCCCGACGACGTCGTCATCCAGGTGCTCACTCAGGCGCGCGAGCACCTGATCGAGCGCACGTACGAGGCGATCGCGGGCGCCAAGCAGGCGATCGTCCACCTCTACAACTCCACGTCCACACTGCAGCGCGAGGTCGTGTTCCGGTCCGACGAGGACGGCATCGTCGACATCGCGGTCTCGGGCGCCCGCTTCTGCAAGAAGTACGAGGAGCTGGTCCCGGACACCGAGGTGTTCTACGAGTACAGCCCCGAGTCCTACACCGGCACCGAGCTGGAGTTCGCGGTCCGCATCTGCAACGCGGTGCTCGACGAGTGGCAGCCCACGCCGGACCGCAAGGTGATCGTCAACCTGCCCGCGACGGTCGAGATGGCGACGCCCAACGTGTACGCCGACTCGATCGAGTGGATGAACCGCCACCTGCGCTACCGCGACTCGGTGGTGCTGTCGCTGCACCCGCACAACGACCGCGGCACCGCGGTGGCCGCGGCCGAGCTCGGGTACCTGGCGGGCGCGGACCGCATCGAGGGCTGCCTGTTCGGCAACGGCGAGCGCACCGGCAACGTGTGCCTGGTGACGCTCGGCATGAACCTGTTCAGCCAGGGCGTCGACCCCGAGCTGGACTTCTCCGACATGGACCGCATCCGCCGCACTGTCGAGCGGTGCAACCAGCTCCCCGTGAACGAGCGCCACCCCTACGGCGGGGACCTCGTCTTCACCGCGTTCTCGGGCTCGCACCAGGACGCGATCAAGAAGGGCCTCGTCGCGCTCGACAAGTCCGCGACGCGCGTGGGCAAGACGGTCGACGACGTGGTGTGGGCGGTCCCGTACCTGCCGATCGACCCCAAGGACGTCGGCCGCTCGTACGAGGCGATCATCCGGGTGAACTCGCAGTCCGGGAAGGGCGGCATCAGCTACCTGATGAAGTCCGAGAAGGACCTGGACCTGCCGCGCCGCCTCCAGATCGAGTTCTCGCAGGTGGTGCAGAAGCACACCGACCAGCACGGCACCGAGGTCACGGCCGACGACCTGTGGCGGATCTTCGTCGACGAGTACCTGCCGGTCGAGGCGGCCGCGGTGCACACGCCCGCGCAGGACTTCGGCTCGCTGGAGCCGTGGGGCCGGTTCTCGTTGGGCGGCACGCGCACGACGAGCACGAAGAACGGCCCGGACACCCTCTCGGTCGACCTGGTCGACCAGGGCGTGCACCGCACGCTCGAGGGCTCCGGCAACGGCCCGGTCGCGGCGTTCGTCGCGGCGCTCAAGGAGGCGGGCGCTGATGTGGCGGTGCTCGACTACGCCGAGCACGCGCTGTCGTCGGGCGGCGACGCCACCGCGGCCGCGTACGTGGAGTGCGCGATCGGCGACCAGATCCTGTGGGGCGTCGGCATCGACCCGAGCATCACCACAGCAAGCCTGAAGGCCATCATCTCAGCCCTCAACCGCACCACCCGCTAACCCCCACCTCCACCCCACCCCCACACCCCCCGAGGTCGTCGGAGATCGCCCAGGTCGT
>JAEWOA010000144.1 GCA_023461115.1 Actinomycetes bacterium | reverse complement strand
CCGCCGATGATCAGGCGCCACGATAACGGGCCGCAGCATCGGATCGACAAGGTTCATGACCCGCCGCGTCTGTTCCATCAGCTTCTGTGACAGTTGTGGGGTCATCGCACCTGCACCGGCACGACCCGTCTCGTTGTCCGATCTGACAAACTCCGCCTCCCACGCGGGATGAAGTTGCAGGGCATGGATATTGCCGCCATCATCCGAGTATTGCTGCGAGATCTGCCCGCGCAGGCGTTTACGGACGAGTTCATAAAGCACGTCGATCGACTCGACCGAACGGAATTCGGTCAACGCATCAACGATCAGTGGCAGGTTTCGGATCGAGACACGCTCATCCAGCAGCGCCCGCAGGACCGCCAGCAAGGTTTCGGGCGTGACCTTATCCGGAATGATACCGTCGAAATATTTTCGATTCCGCTCGGCTCGGGTGGAATCCGACAGCGATTTCAGCTCATCCAGTTGACGCTGCATCGCTCCCAGAGTCATCAGCGACGAGAGATTGGATTTCACGATCTCCATCAAGTGGGTCGATAGAACCTCCATTGGACTGACCACAGTCGCACCGCAGGTCGCGGCCTCGTCCTGATCATCGGGGGTAATCCAGCGCGCAGGACTGTTGTAAACCGGCTCCCGGACCGTGGCGCCACTCAGTTCTGCCAGTACGTCGTCCGGCCCAAGGGCAAGCACCTGTCCGGGCCGCAGGTTACCCCTACCCCGCACAACGCCGTGGACGCGGATTTGATAGCTGCCCGGTGGCAGATCGTCGGTGTCCGTGATCCGCACATCGGGCAGGATCAGACCAAAAGTGCGCGCAATGTGGACGCGCAGATTGCTGATGCGACTGCCCAGGCCTCGTGCTTGATCCAGTGCGATCAGCACCAGATCGGGGCCGATTTCCACACTGATTTCCTCGGTATCCAAGACATCGCCAATACGCGCCGCAGGTCTGGCCGCGGTCTCAGCGGGTGGTTCGGGGATTGCCTCTGTGGCTTTCCTTTGCTGCCGCGCGACATAGGCGGATGTCGCAGCCATGGCACAGGCCATCGCAAAAAACAGAAGCTTTGGCATACCGGGAATGAGCATCATGATGATCATCGACACAGCCACCACCGCCGCCGGTTGCCAGGTTGCAAGAATCTGGCTGGACAACAACCGCGATGTCGTATCGGTCGCGCCACCACGAGACAGGAGCAGCGCTGCCGCCATCGAAGTAATCAGCGCTGGAATTTGGCTGACGAGCCCATCGCCGATCGTCAGGTGCGAATAGGTCGCCATCGCCTCCCCCACCGGCAGGCCGTGGACGACGATACCAACCGTCAGGCCAACCAGCAGGTTGACCATCGTGATCACGATGCCCGCAATGGCGTCGCCTTTGACGAATTTCGATGCGCCATCCAGCGAGCCAAAAAAACTGATCTCGCGCTGTTCCTGAATTCGGCGCCGCTTGGCCTCCTGGTGATCGATCGCGCCCGCATTCAGATCGCCATCGATCGCAAGCTGTTTGCCGGGCAGCGAGTCGAGCGCAAAGCGCGCCGCGACCTCGGCCATACGACCTGAACCTTTGGTGATAACCATAAAGTTCACGACCGAAATCACCGCGAAGACCGTCAAGCCCACCAAAAGCGAGCCGCCGGCCACGAAGTTCGCAAATCCGCTGATGACATGCCCCGCAGCCTCTTTACCGGTATGTCCTTCAGTCAGGATCAGCCGTGTGGACGAGACGTTCAGCGAAAGACGGATGACCAGACTGACCAGCAGCAGCACCGGAAAGGCCTGAAAATCCGTAGGCTTGTCAACCAGAGACGCCATGACCAGCACCAGCATTGCCACTGCAATCGACAGCGCGATGCCAAAATCCAGCAACCCCGCCGGCAGGGGGATCACCAGCGACAGGACGACCAGAACAAGGCCGCCCGTGACCAATGTCGATGCGTCCAGATATCTGCCGGGTCCGCGTGCGACTGCCCCTATTTTTTTCATTCAGAACTCTCCCGTGGCGCAGTAGCGGGGGCCAGAATATCGGCAAGCGTCCATGCATCCGCCGTCAGCAAGCCCACGCGGCGCAGAAATATCAGCGTTTGAAGGCGCGCTTCGGGCGACATCTGCATCAACCGCACGCGATAACCCCTGGGCAGGGTCTGACCATCCAAGACCCATTCCGTAGCCTCTTCCGCATAGGCTGCGGCGTCGGGCAACATCGGTGTCTCTGCGATCGCTGCCGTTGTCAGTCCTGCCGCCAGAAAAGCCGCCGCAATCATCATGCCGCCTTTTTCAGATCACGCAGGGCCGCTTCCAGCGTGTCAAAGCTGGGACGCACATGCTCGGGGACCGCCTGCCGTCCGACCTCGACACAGAGATTGGTCGCATGTTGATGAAGTCCCGCGATCAGGACCGATTTAATGACATCGTAAAAGCCCATATCCTGACGAACGATGGCGCCAAGCCGATTGGCCAACGGGGCCACGAAGCCATAGGCAAGAAACACCCCCAGAAAGGTGCCAACCAGAGCGCCGCCGATCATCTTTCCCAGAATTTCCGGCGGCTGATCGATTGAGCTCATGGTCTTGATCACCCCAAGCACGGCGGCAACGATGCCCAGCGCGGGCAAGGCATCCGCCATGGTCTGCAGGGCATGCGGCACATGCATATTCTCTTCGCGCATGATCGCGATCCGGCGCGAAATCATCTCCTCGACCTGATAGGGATCGTCGTAGTTCAGGCTGGTCGAGCGCAACGTGTCCGCAATCAGGGACACCACATCATGATCCGCTAGAAGACGCGGATAGGTCTTGAAAATCTCGGATTCGTTTGGTC
>JAEWOA010000143.1 GCA_023461115.1 Actinomycetes bacterium | reverse complement strand
GACCCAGCCCAAGGACTCGGTGTGAGGGGACGCGCGTGACGCACGCGCGCGACCACCGGCTGCTCGGGCCCGGCCGTCGCGCGCCCGTATCGACGTACCGCGTGCAGCTCGGCCCGGACCTGACCTTCGCCGACCTCGCTCGCCACGTGCCCACGCTCGCGGCACTGGGCGTGACCCACGTGTACCTGTCGCCCGTGCTCACGGCGGCGCCGGGCTCAACCCACTTCTACGACGTCGTCGCGCACGACGAGGTGTCGCCCGTGCTCGGCGGCAGGGACGGGCTGCGGCTGCTCGCCGACGTCGCGCATGCCGCCGGCCTCGGACTCGTGCTGGACATCGTGCCCAACCACATGGCCATCCCCACCCCGGCCTGGCACAACAAGGCGCTGTGGTCCGTGCTCGCGCACGGGCCAGACTCGCCCTACGCGCGGTGGTTCGACGTGGACTGGACCGCGGGCGAGGGCGCGCTGCTGGCGCCCGTGCTGGGCGAGCGGATCGGCACGGTCGTCGAGAACGGCGAGCTCGCGCTCGACTGGGTGGACGTGCCCGGCGACGGCCCCACGCGGGTGCTGCGCTACGGCGAACACGTGTTCCCGGTGCGCGCGGGCACCGCGGACCTCGGGATCGCGGAGCTGGTCGTGCGCCAGCACTACCGGCTCGCGCACTGGCAGGTGGGCGACGAACAGCTCAACTACCGGCGCTTCTTCGACATCGGGACGCTCGTCGCGGTGCGCGTCGAGGACCCCGAGGTCTTCGACGCGACGCACGCGCTCATCCTCGGGCTCGTGGCGGACGGCACGATCGACGGCCTGCGCGTGGACCACCCCGACGGGCTCGCCGACCCCGCCCGGTACCTGGCACGGCTCTCGGAGGCCACCGGCGGCGCATGGATCGTCGCCGAGAAGATCCTCGCGGGCGACGAGGCGCCGCCGCCCGACTGGCATGCCGCCGGCACCACGGGGTACGACGCGCTGTGGCGGGTGCAGGCGGCGTTCGTCGACCCGGGCGGCGCCGCCGAGCTCGGCGGGCTCATGCACCGCGTCACCGGGGACTCCCCCGACGGCTTCGCGGCCGTCGTCGAGCAAGCCAAGCGCGAGGTCGTCGCGGGGCCGCTGTACGCCGAAGTCCACCGCCTCACCACGCTCGCCGCGGACATCTGCCGCGACGACCTGCGCCTGCGCGACCACACGTGGCGGGCCCTGCAGGACTGCCTCGTCGAGCTCCTCGTCGCGTTCGACCGCTACCGGGCGTACGTGACGCCCGGGCAGCGGGCGGCGCCGGAGTCGGCTGCCGCGGTCCGGCGCGCGGCGTCCGTGGCGCTGGGGCGCCTGGCGTCCGATCGCGCCGAGACGATGGCCATGCTGGTCGACCTGCTGCTCGGCCACGAGGCGGGCAGCGCGGGCCGCACGCGCGACCCCCGCCGCGACGAGCTCGTCGTGCGGTTCCAGCAGACGTGCGGCGCCGTCATGGCCAAGGGCGTCGAGGACACCGCGTTCTACCGGTGGACCCACCTGACCTCGCTGTGCGAGGTCGGCGGCTCGCCGCAACGGTTCGCGATCGCGCCCACCGAGCTCGTCGCGTGGGCCGAGCGCGCCGCCGCCGAGCCGTACGGCATGACGACGTTGTCCACGCACGACACCAAGCGTGGCGAGGACACCCGCGCGCGCATCGGCGTGCTCAGCGAGTTCCCCGGCGAGTGGGCCGCGCTCGTCGACTCGCTGCGCGTGGCGAGCGCGGGCTACCGCTCGGCGCTGCTGGACGGCCGCACCGAGAACCTGCTGTGGCAGACGCTCGCGGGCACCTGGACGGCGGCCGGCCCGATCTCGTACGACCGCCTGGCCCGCTACCTGACGAAGGCCGTGCGCGAGGCCAAGAGCCGCACCACGTGGTCACGCACCGACGCGCCGTACGAGGCCGCGGTCCTCGCCGCCGCGCGGCAGGCGCTCGCCGACCCGGCCGTCGTCGCGCTCTTCGCCGAGTGGGAGCGCCGGGCGCGCCCGGCGGTGCGCGCCGCGACTCTCGGCGCCAAGCTCGTGCAGCTCACGCTCCCCGGCGTCGCGGACGTCTACCAGGGTTCCGAGACGCAGGCACTCACACTCGTCGACCCGGACAACCGCGCGCGTGTGGACTTCGCGGCGCTTGCGGCGCGTCTGGCCGCGCTCGACGAGGGCGGTGTCCCCGGCTCGCTCGCCGACGAGAAGCTGCTCGTCACCTCACGCGCGCTGCGGGCCCGCCGCGCGGTCCCCGACGCGTTCGTCGGGCCGCGCGCCGGCGTCTCGCCCGTGGCGACCTCCACCGAACACGCGCTCGCGTTCGCCCGCACGTGCGCCGACGAGCCCCGCGCGGTCGTCGTCGCGACACGCCGAGCCGCTGCGCTGCGCCGGTCCGGAGGCTGGGGCCGGCACACGGTCGCGCTGCCCGAAGGCACGTGGCACGACCAGCTCACGGGCCGGCAGACCCGCGGCGGCGTCCTGCCGCTCGCCGGCGTGCTGGCGGACCTTCCCGTGGCGCTCCTGACGACCGACCCCACGGCCTGACACCCCGACACGTCGAACGACGCGTCGACGCCGCGCCCGACCCGCTCACCCCCGCCGAGGGCGCGGTGGCGTCGACGGCCGGGAGGTGTCGGTGACGAGGGCGGCGCCCTGGGCCGCGAGCGCGCCCAGTCGCGAGAGCGCGCGGTAGTACTTCTTGCGGTAGCCGCCGCGCAGCATCTCGGGCGAGAACAGGCCGTGCTCGCCGGCGCCCCCGAGCAGCACAGGGACGTCGCGGTCGTAGAGCCGGTCCACGAGCACGACCAGCCGCAGCGCGACGTCCTGCGTCCGGACCGGGCACATGCCCGTGAGCCCGACGAGCCGCACGCCGTCGAGCAGCGCGCCGTAGCGCGACGGGTGCACGCGGGCCAGATGGTCCAGGAGGGCGCCGAAGTCGTCGAGCGTCGCGCCCGGCACGTCGGCGGCCGCGCGAGCGACCACCGCGTCGTCGAGCCCGGCGGCGTCGGTGACGACCGCGCGGTGGCGGTAGTCCTCACCGTCCACCCGCACCACGTCGAACCGCGCGGCGAGCGCCTGGATCTCCCGCAGGAAGTCCTCCGCGGCGAACCGGCCCTCGCCCAGCGAGCCGGGCAGCGTGTTCGAGGTGGCCGCGAGCGCGACCCCCCGGTCCGCGAGCTCGCGCAGCAGGCGCGACATCAGGACGGTGTCGCCAGGGTCGTCGAGCTCGAACTCGTCGATGCACACCAGCTTGCGGGCCGCGAGCGCCTCCACCGTGGGCAGGAAGCCGAGCGCGCCGACGAGGTTGGTGTACTCGACGAACGTGCCGAACGCGACCTCGTCCGGGTCCCCGGCCGCGTACGCCAAGGACGCCAGCAGGTGCGTCTTGCCGACGCCGAAGCCGCCGTCGAGGTACACGGCCTCGGGCGCGGCCTTGCGGCGGAACAGCCGCTTGCCGCCCGAGCCCTGCCTGATGCGCTCGGCAGCCTCGCGCAGCCGCGCGACCGCCGCGCCCTGCGACGGGTGCGCGGGGTCGGGCAGGTAGGAGTCGAACGACGCCTGCGCGAAGTGCGGTGGCGGGACGAGCTCGGCGACCAGCCGCTGCGGCGACACCGTGGGCAGCACGGCCGTCAGCGACGCCACGGTGGAGGTCTCGAGGGGCAGGCCGGCGGGCTCGTCGATCACGGTGGTCCACCCTACGGCGAGCCTCCGGCCGCACGGCCCGCGGGCGCCGCGCGGGCGGGGTCAAGGGGTTGTGGCGCTCGTCTCACGATCCGAATGGGTGGTTTCCAAACGGGTGACGGTCTGCCAGGGTCATCCGGTGATCTCGTCCGGGTTCCTGTGCGCGTGTCGGCCCATGGCCGCGGCGGCAGCGTGCCCGTGTCACACGGCGCGCATGTGCATGTGCTGCTGTCAGCGGAGCATCTGACCCGCCCCGTCCCCTGTTCCTCGGGCGCGTGGTCCACGCCCCGGAGCGACGAGCCTGGCTGACGCCAGGGGCCCTGGGCGCGGCTGCACGCCATGTTCCACACGGAGGTAGCGCCTCATGGCGCAGACCCGGATCGCACCGCCTGCCGCGAAGGTCGAAGGCCAATGGGCGTTCGACCAGCGCGACCCCTTGAACGGCAACGAGCAGCTCAAGCAAGACGACGACGGGCTGAACGTCCGGCTCCGCATCGAGACGATCTACGCCCGTGAGGGCTTCGCGTCCATCCCCGGGGAGGACCTGCGGGGACGCATGCGCTGGTGGGGGCTCTACACACAGCGCAAGCCGGGGATCGACGGCGGCAGGACCGCGACGCTCGAGCCGCACGAGCTCGAGGACGAGTACTTCATGCTCCGCGTCCGCTGCGACGGCGGGACGCTCACGCTCGCCCAGCTGCGCACCGTCGCGCAGATCTCGCAAGAGTTCGGCCGCGACACCGCGGACATCACCGACCGCCAGAACATCCAGCTCCACTGGGTGCGCATCGAGGACGTGCCGGAGATCTGGCGCCGCCTGGAGTCGGTCGGCCTGACCACGCAGGAGGCGTGCGGCGACGTGCCGCGCGTGATCATCGGCTCGCCCGTGGCGGGCGTCGCGGCCGACGAGATCATCGACGGCACGCCGGCGATCCGGGAGATCCACCGGCGGTACATCGGCGACCAGGCGTTCTCGAACCTGCCGCGCAAGTTCAAGACCGCGATCAGCGGCTCGCCGCACCAGGACGTCGCGCACGAGATCAACGACGTGGCCTTCGTCGGGGTCGTGCACCCCGAGCTCGGCCCCGGCTTCGACCTGTGGGTCGGCGGCGCGCTGTCCACCAACCCCATGCTCGGCAAGCGCCTCGGCGCGTTCGTCACGCTCGAGCAGATCCCGGACGTGTGGGTCGGCGTCGTCAGCATCTTCCGCGACTACGGCTACCGCCGGCTGCGCACGCGCGCACGCCTGAAGTTCCTGCTCGCGGACTGGGGCGCCGAGCTCTTCCGCGACGTGCTCGAGAGCGAGTACCTCGGCTACCGCCTGAGCGACGGGCCCGCGCCGCCCCCGCCGCCGACGGGCCGCCGCGACCACGTGGGCGTCCACCCGCAGAAGGACGGGCAGTTCTACGTCGGCGCGGCGCCGGCCGTCGGCCGGGTCTCGGGCGCGATCCTGGACGGCGTCGCGGACCTCGTCGAGGCCGTCGGGTCCGACCGTGTGCAGCTCACCACCGAGCAGAAGCTCGTCGTGCTCGATGTGCCCGCCGCGCAGGTGGACACGCTCGTCGACGGGCTGGAGGCCCTCGGGCTGCAGGTCCGCTCGGCCTCGACTTTTCGGCGCGGGACGATCGCGTGCACCGGCATCGAGTTCTGCAAGCTCGCGATCGTCGAGACGAAGGGCCGCGCGACCGCCCTGGTCGGCGAGCTCGAGAAGCGCCTGCCGACGTTCGACCAGCCCATCACGATCAACGTCAACGGCTGCCCGAACTCGTGCGCACGCATCCAGACCGCCGACATCGGCCTCAAGGGCGCGCTCGCCCAGGGCGAGGAGGGCTACCAGGTGCACCTGGGCGGCGGCCTGGGCCTGACGAGCGGGCTCGGCAAGACGCTGCGCGGGCTGCGGGTGCCCTCGTCCGAGCTGCCGGACTACATCGAGCGCGTCACGCGCAGGTTCGACGAGCAGCGCCTGGAGGGCGAGCAGTTCGCCGAGTGGGTCCACCGCGCCGTCGAGGAGGACCTGCGATGAGCGGCGAGCAGCGCGCGGTCCCCTACTACTGCCCGTTCTGCGCGAGCGAGGATCTGTGGCCCGCGGGCGAGACGCACGGCCAGTGGGAGTGCAGGACATGCGCCCGGGTGTTCGGGCTGAGGTTCGTGGGGGTGGTGGCGCGATGACGACGTTGCTGCAGTCCGACGCGCTGCGCGCGTTCGCCCAGGCGGCGGGCGAGCGGCTCGAGGGCGCGCACCCGCACGAGATCCTGGCGTGGGCGGGCGAGCAGTTCGGGCCCGACCTCGTCGTCGCCTCGTCGATGGGAGACGAGGTCCTGGTCCACATGGCCGCCAAGGCCGTGCCGGGCGTGGACGTCGTGTTCCTGGACACCGGCTACCACTTCGCCGAGACCCTCGGGACACGCGACTACTACGCCGACTTCACCGACGTCACGCTCCGCACGATCCTGCCGCTGCGCACGGTCGCCGAGCAGGACTCCGAGCACGGCCCGCGCCTGCACGACCGAGACCCGAACCTGTGCTGCGCGCTGCGCAAGGTCGAGCCGCTCGAGCGCGCGCTCGCGCCCTACCGCGCCTGGGTGACCGGCATGCGCCGCGAGGACGCGCCCACGCGCACCGACATCACGGTGGTCGGGTGGGACGCCAAGCGCGACAAGGTCAAGCTCAATCCGCTCGCGGCGTGGACGCAGGAGCAGGTCGAGGAGTACGTGGCGCGCGAGCACGTCGTCCTCAACCCGCTGCGCCAGCTCGGCTACCCCTCGATCGGGTGCGAGCCCTGCACGCGCGCCGTGGCCCCGGGCGAGGACCCGCGGGCCGGGCGTTGGTCCGGTACCTCCAAGACGGAATGCGGTCTGCACACATGACGGTGACGCTCTCCCCCACCACCGCCCGCACGTTCACCCAGCTCGACGCGCTGGAGTCCGAGGCCGTCCACGTGATGCGCGAGGTCGCCGGCGAGTTCGAGCGGCCCGTGCTGCTGTTCTCGGGCGGCAAGGACTCGATCGTCATGCTGCACCTGGCGCGCAAGGCGTTCTGGCCCGCGCCCGTGCCGTTCACGCTCATGCACGTCGACACCGGGCACAACTTCGACGAGGTCGTCGCGTACCGCGACGCGGTGGTGGCCGAGCACGGGCTGCGGCTCGTCGTCGCGAGCGTGCAGGACGCGATCGACGACGGCCGCGTGCACGAGCGCCCGGACGGCTCACGCAACCCGCTGCAGACCGTGCCGCTGCTCGACGGGATCGCCGAGCACCGCTTCGACGCGGTGTTCGGCGGCGGCCGCCGCGACGAGGAGAAGGCGCGCGCCAAGGAGCGCGTGTTCTCGCTGCGCGACGAGTTCGGCCAGTGGGACCCGCGCCGCCAACGCCCCGAGCTCTGGGACCTCTACAACGGGCGCCACAAGCCCGGCGAGCACGTGCGCGTCTTCCCGCTGTCGAACTGGACCGAGCTCGACGTGTGGCGGTACATCGAGCGCGAGCGGATCGAGCTGCCGTCGATCTACTACGCGCACGAGCGCCCGGTGTTCCTGCGTGACGGCATGTGGCTGGCGCCGGGCGGTTGGGGTGGCCCGCGCGCCGACGAGGCGCTCGAGGTCCGCACGGTCCGCTACCGCACCGTCGGGGACATGAGCTGCACGGGCGCGGTCGAGTCGACCGCGTCCACGGTGGCCGACGTGATCGCGGAGATCGCCGCGTCCCGGCTCACCGAGCGAGGCGCGACCCGCGCCGACGACCGGGCCTCCGAGGCCGCCATGGAAGACCGCAAGCGTGAGGGCTACTTCTGATGACGACGACCACCGAGGCCGCGCACGCGGACAGAGAACTGCTGCGGCTGGCCACTGCCGGGTCCGTCGACGACGGCAAGAGCACGCTGATCGGCCGCCTCCTGTACGACACGAAGTCCGTGCTCGCCGACCAGCTCTCCGCGGTCGAGCGCGCGACGGCCGCGCGGGGCGCCGAGAACGGCGAGGTCGACCTGGCCCTGCTCACCGACGGCCTGCGCGCCGAGCGTGAGCAGGGCATCACGATCGACGTCGCGTACCGCTACTTCTCCACGGCGCGCCGCGCGTTCGTGCTGGCCGACACCCCCGGCCACGTGCAGTACACACGCAACATGGTCACGGGAGCGTCGACCGCCGAGCTCGCGATCGTGCTGGTCGACGCCCGCAAGGGCGTGCTCGAGCAGACGCGGCGGCACGCGACCATCGCGGCGCTGCTCGGCGTGCCCCACGTGCTGCTGGCGGTCAACAAGATGGACCTCGTCGACTTCGCGCAGGACGTCTTCGAGGAGATCTCGCGCGAGTTCGACGCCTACGCCCGCAACCTCGGCCTGCCCGACGTGCTCGCGGTCCCGCTCTCGGCGCTCACGGGCGACAACGTCGTCGAGCGCTCGGCCCGCACGCCCTGGTACGAGGGCCCCACGTTGCTGGAGCACCTGGAGACGGTTCCCGTGTCGGCGTCCGCCGAGTCCGACGAGTTCCGGCTGCCCGTGCAGGCCGTCATCCGGCCCCGCACGCCCGAGCACCCGGACTACCGCGGCTACGCGGGACGGATCGCGTCCGGCGTCGTGCGCGTCGGAGACCAGGTCACGGTCCTGCCCGCGGGCAAGACGAGCACGGTGGTGGGCATCGACGCCTTCGAGTCCTCGCTCGGCTCGGCGCGCGCGCCGCAGTCGGTCACGCTGCGTCTGGCCGACGAGCTCGATGTGGCCCGCGGCGACGTGATCGTCCCGACCGGCGCGGCGCCCGTCGTCGGGCAGGACCTCGTCGGCACGGTGTGCTGGCTGGCCGAGAAGCGATCGGTGATCGGTGCCCGCCTGTTCGTGCGCATCGGCACCCGGACGGTCCGCGCGCTCCTTCGCGCGGTCGACGCGCGGCTCGACGTGGACTCCCAGACCGTCGACCTGTTCGACGGCGTCGACACCCTGCACGCGGTGGACGCGACCGACACGTCGTCCGACGCCGCGCCCCACGCGCTCGGCCTCAACGCGATCGGCCGCGTCCGCGTGCGCCTGGCTGAGCCCGTGCTGCTCGACGACTACGCGGCGCACCGCCGGACGGGCGGCTTCCTGCTGGTGGACCCCGTGGACGGCGCCACGCTGGCCGCCGGCATGGTGGGCCCCACGCTGCTCGACCGTCTGGCGCCGGCCGCGAAGGACGACGAGGACACGTGGCTGGGGGCCGGGATATGACGCGCCACCCCCTGTTCCTCGACCTCGCCGGCCGGCGCGTCCTCGTCGTCGGCGGCGGCCCGGTCGCCGCACGGCGCACGGCCCGGCTCGTCTCGGATGGCGCCGACGTGCTGGTGGTCGCCCCCGCGCTGTGCGAGGACCTCGCCGACCTCGCGGCCGCGGGCACGGTCCGCTGGGCGCAGCGGGGGTACGAGCCGAGCGACCTCGACGGCGCGTGGCTCGCGCACGCCGCGACCAGCGACCGCGCGACGAACGAGCGCGTCGCGGCCGACGCACAGGCCGCGCGCGTCTGGTGCGTGCGCGCCGACAGCGCCGCCGACTCGGCCGCATGG
>JAEWOA010000142.1 GCA_023461115.1 Actinomycetes bacterium | reverse complement strand
CCCATCGCGCGGCCTGCTCGACCGCCTCACGTCGGCCCGGGCCCCCGTCCTCGGCGGCGAACGGGTCCGCGGGCCACGACGCGGTGCGGACCTCGGCCGCCGTCGGGTTGGGCTCGCCCTGGGCGGGCTGGGCGGCCCAGTCGTCGGCCTTCGCGACGCCAGCGTCCACCAGCTCGTCCAGGAACTCCGACGACGCGCGCGGCGACTTCCCGTCCGCCCACCAGGCGCCCGTCAGCAGCAGGTCGGTGCGCGCGCGCGTCACCGCGACGTACGCGAGCCGGCGTTCCTCGGCGACCTCGTGCTCACCGGCCGCACGGACGAACGCCTTGCGCCTGTCGTCGAGCTCCTTCGGGCTCTCGGCGCCCGCGTACTCGAAGACCGGCAGGTCGTGGCGGTCGCCGCGCAGCGGGTACGGCAGCGACCCGAGCCCGACGAGCCACGCCGAGTCCTTGGGGCCGTCCTTGCCCTTGGTCGCGGTGGCGGGCAGGCCGCCGTCCACCATCCCCGCGACCGCCACGACGTCCCACTCCAAGCCCTTGGCGGCATGCACCGTGATGAGCTGCACCGCGTCCGGGTCGGGCTCGCTCACGGGCAGCTCGAGCCCGTTCTCGCGCGCGTCCGCTGCCTCGAGCCAGGACAGGAAGCCGCCGAGCGAGGGTGTGTCCACCGAGCGCGTGAAGTCGACAGCGACGTCCCGGAACGCGTCCAGGTGCGCGCGGGCGCGCCCGGCCGACACTCCCGCCCGCGCGATCACCTCGATGTCGAGGCCGAGCAGCCGCTCCGCCTCCGCGACCAACTCGGGCAGCGCGAGGTACGCGTGCGCGCGCAGCGTGCGCAGCACGGCCGCGAGGTCGGCCAGCCGGGCGCGCGCGGTGTCGCTCAGGGACCGGCCACGGACGCTGCGCCAGCCGGGCTTGGGCAGGTCGTCGAGCGCGTCGACGAGGCTGCGCTCGTCGACCGCGTCCGCCTCGACTCCCGCCTGCCGGCTCCGGCGGCCCGTGCGCTGGCCCGCGAGCTCGTCGCCCCACGCCGCGAGGGCGTGCAGGTCCGCGGCGCCCAACCGGACGCGAGAGCCGGTGAGCAGGCGCATGAGCGCGTCGCCGCGCGACGGGTCGTACGACGCCTGGAGCGCCGCCACGAGGTCGACCACCTCGGGCGTGGCCAGCAGCCCGCCCAGGCCCACGACCTCGACGGGCAGACCCCGCGCGCGCAGCGCAGCGCGTAGCGGGCCGAACTGGGATCGCTTGCGGCACAGCACCGCGGCCGTGACCCGCTCCTGGCCGGGCGCCTGCGGCCGCCACCGTTCCGCGACGAACCCCGCGACGTGGTCGGCCTCGTCGAGGACCGTGGGCAGGAACGCCGCCGCGACCACGCCCTCCCCGGCGCCGGGACGGGCCGCGAGCACGGGCACCGGCACCCGGGCGTCCGCGGCCCGCAGCGGCCCGGCCACGACGTTCGCGGCGTCGAGGATCCGCTGGTCGTTGCGCCAGGACGTCGACAGCTCGTAGATCGCGGCGGGCCGCCGGTTCCACTCGTCCGAGCCGCTCGGCGCCGCGACACGGGGGAACGACGTCGGGAACCGCTCGAGGCCGCCCGCGCTCGCGCCCCGCCAACCGTAGATCGACTGGTTCGGGTCGCCCACCGCGGTGACCGGGTGGCCGCCGCCGAACAGCGCGGACAACAGCGTCACCTGGGCGTGCGAGGTGTCCTGGTACTCGTCGAGCAGCACCACACGGAACCGGGCGCGCTCGAGCGCTCCGACCTCGGGCGCCTCCCGGGCCAGCCGGGCGGCCAGCGCCACCTGGTCGCCGAAGTCGATCGCGTCCATCGCGCGCTTGCGGGCGCGGTAGGCGTCGACCACCTCCAGCACGAGCGCACGGTGCCCGAGCGACTTCGCCAGCTTGGCGACCTCGGCGAACGGCGCGCGGGGCGGTGTGCCGGGCGGGGTGGCGGCGAGGTCCTCGACGATCCGCTCGACGCCGTCGCGCGCCTGCGCGGGGGTCACGAGGTGCTCGTCGAGCGCGCCCGAGAGCGCCAGGACCGCCTCGACGAGCGTGCTCGTCGCAGCGTCGGTCTCCAAGTCCCCCCGCCACGACTCGACGACCTCGGCCGCGAGCTGCCATTGCGCGGCCTCGCCGAGCAGGCGCGCCGACGGGTCGAGCCCGATCCGCAGCGCGTGATCGGCGACCAGCGACGCGGCGTACGAGTTGTAGGTCGAGATGCTCGGGCGCGCCAGGGCGCCGAGTCCGTCGTCGACGGCGAGCGCCTGCGCGCCCCGCAGCACGACCCCCTCGTCGGCGGCGCGCCTGGTCAGCGCGCGCAGCCGCTCCCGCACCCGGTCGGCCAGCTCGCCGGCGGCCTTGCGCGTGAACGTCAGGCCGAGCACCTCGGGCGGCGCGACGACCCCGTTGGCCAGCAGCCACACCACTCGCGCGGCCATGGTCTCGGTCTTGCCTGAGCCCGCGCCGGCGACGACGAGCGCGGGCTCGAGCGGCGCCTCGACGACGCGCCGCTGCTCCTCGGTGGGCGGCGGCCAGCGCAGCAG
>JAEWOA010000141.1 GCA_023461115.1 Actinomycetes bacterium | reverse complement strand
CGACGCGCGGCGCGGCCCGGGCCGCCGGCGCGCGTGCGATGGTCACGGGCGCGTGGCCGGTCACGCGCAGCGCGGACGGGCGACGAGAAGCGGACACCTCCGCGGGCGCGGTCGCGGTGCTCGCGGCCGACGCGGAGCTCAACCGCTTGGCGTCCGGCGCGGACCTCGCCACCGGTGGCACACCCGCGACGATCGCGCAGCGCGCTCTCGCCGAGGTGTCGGTGGTGGCGCGCGAGGCCGAGCCGGTCAAGGCGCTCGTGATCGCCCCCACGCGGACCAACGCGCCCGACCCGTCCGCGCTCGCCGCGATGCTGCAGGCGCTCCGTGACGCACCCTGGTCGTCGGTCGTGACCGTCGAGGACGCGCTCGGTCCCGCGCGCCAGGAGGCGGACCCGCCCACGCGACGCGTGTCCTCGGGCGAGCTGCCCGCCGGGCAGGTGACCGCGCTCGCGGCCGCGCGCGCCTCAGCCGTCGACTTCGCGACCGTCACCGACGACCCCGCGGGGTACCTCGCGGGCATCGACGAGCAGGTCATCGCGCCACTGGGCGTCGCCTGGCGGACCCGGCCCGACGAGCGCTCGACCCTCGTCGCCGACGCTCTGGCCGACGTCCGCGAGCGCACGAGCGGCCTGGCGATCGACCCGACGAGCGACAAGAACATCATCGCGGCCGCCGGGCCGATGTATCTGTCGGTGCGCAACGACCTGCCCGTCGCCGCGACCGTCCAGCTCAAGCTCGTCCCCCGCAAGGCGTGCCTGACGATCGACGAGACCGACCCCATCCGCCTCGAGCCGCAGTCCTCCACGAACGTCACGGTCACGTTCGAGGCGCACGCCAACTGCGACGTCGTCGTCACCGCGCACCTGGTGAGCCCCAGCGGGCAGGATGTCGCCGCGCCGGTGATGTTCACGGCGCGCGTGACGCCGAGCATCGAGAGCGTCGGGACCGTCGTCGTCGGCGTGCTGCTGGCGATCGGCCTGGTCCTCGGGATCGCGCGCACCATCCGCCGCGGCCAGAGCGCGCGCCGCGGGGCCCGCCACGAGTCCGAGGCGGACGCGCCCACGGCGCTTCCGCTGCTCGGGGGGCAGGTGGAGCCCGGTCCGTCGTCGGGGCCGGACGCGCAGGCCGTCCCCGCTGGCCCGGCCGCTAGCCCGGCCAGCCCGGAAGGAGCACGCGAGTGAGCGACGACGCAGCCCCCGACGAGGGCCCGACGACCGCCGCCGCGGACCGCAGAGGCGCCGCGCTCATGGCGTCCGGCACCGCGGTGTCGCGTGTGCTCGGCGTGCTGCGCGGCATCGTGCTGGTGGCCGCGGTGGGCGCCGCCGGGCAGGCCGCGGACGCGTTCGCGATCGCCAACAACCTGCCGAACGTGCTGTACATGCTGCTCGTCGGCGGAGTGCTGAACGCGATGCTCGTGCCGCAGGTGGTGCGCGCGTACCGGCAGAAGATCGGCCAGGAGTACGTCGACCGGCTGCTCACGCTGGGGTTCGTCGTGCTGGCGGCGCTCACCGTGGTGCTCACGCTGGCCGCGCCGCTGATCGTCAACCTGTACGCCAACTTCCGCGACCCCGACCAGCAGGCGCTCGCGGTCGCGTTCGCGTGGTGGTGCATCCCCCAGGTGTTCTTCTACGGGATGTACGCCCTGCTGGGGCAGGTGCTCAACGCGCGCGGGTCGTTCGGGCCGTACATGTGGGCGCCCGTGGTGAACAACGTGGTCTCGATCGCGGGGTTCAGCGTGTTCATCTGGGTGTTCGGGGTCGCGCCGGACACCGGCGGCATCCGTGACGCGTCCGCGTGGGACGGCGGGATGATCGCGCTGCTCGCGGGGCTGTCCACGCTCGGCGTCGTGACGCAGGCGCTCGTGCTGTTCCCCGCGCTGCGGCGCGCGGGGGTGCGCTACCGGCCGCGGTGGGGCGTGCGCGGGTACGGCCTCGGCCGGGCCGGGCACATCGCCACCTGGACGCTGCTGGGCCTGGTGATCGGCCAGGTCGGGTACATCGTGGTGTCACGCGTCGCGTCCGGCGCGTCGGGGGACGCTGCGGGCGCTGCCGGGAGCAACGCCGGCAACACGGTCTACAACACCGGCTTCCTCGTGTTCATGCTGCCGCACTCGCTGGTCACGGTCTCGCTCGCGACGGCGCTGTTCACGCGCCTGTCCCATCAGGCCCACGCGGAGGACAAGGCCGGCGTGCGGTCCACGTTCTCGTCGGGCGTGCGGATCGTCGGCGTCTTCACGCTCCTCGCGATGGCGCTGTTCACGGTGCTCGCTGAGCCGATCGCGCGCATCCTGGCCCCCACCGAGACCTCCGCCACGCAGGCCATGATCGCTCCGGTGATCGTCGCGATGATCGTCGGACTGCCCGCGTTCGGCGCATGGTCCATGTGCCAGCGGGTGTTCTACGCGTACGAGGACGCGCGCGGCATGGTGCCCATCCAGCTCGTGATGGCCGCGGTCGTCGCCGGCGGCGCGCTGCTCGGCCAGGCCGTGCTCTCGCCGTCGCGCTGGGTGGTGGGCATCGGCCTCGCCATGAGCGTGTCGTACCTGGTCGGGGCGGTGCTCGCGATGCTGCGGATGCGCCGGCACATCGCCAAAGTCGACGGGCCACGGATCGTGCGGCTCCACGTGCGGGCGCTCGTGGCGGCGGTCGTCGCGGGCGGTGTGGGGCTCGCGGTGCTCGTCCCGCTCGGCTCGCGCCTCGCCGACGGGTTCGTCGAGTCCGTCACCGAGTGCGTGGTCGTCGGCGCCGTGATCACGCTCGTGTACGTCGGGCTGCTGCGCGTGCTGCGCGTACGCGAGCTCGACGAGCTGCTGCGGCCCTTCGTCGGCCGCGCCCGCCGCATGCTCCCGTCACGGCTCTTCCGCGGCCGACGCTGATCAGGTCCCCCCGCCGCATAGGCGAGCCCGTCTAGCATGAACCGTGCCCCGCACGGGGGCAGCGGCAGGAGGTGCGTGTGAGCGAGGTCGTCGGACGGGGGACGGTGCTCTCCGGGCGCTACCGCGTGCTCCAGCAGGTGGACGTCGACGTGCCGGGCCTGACCGCCTGGTCCGCGGTGGACCAGATCCTCGACCGCCCCGTGCGCGCGCTCGTGCTGTCCGAGGGCTCGATCTCAGCCGCGCTCGACGGCGCGCGGCGCGCGGCGCTGATCGCCGACCCGCGGCTGGTCCGCGTGCTGGACGTCGGCACCCAACAGGGCCACGGGTTCGTCGTCGACGAGCAGGTCGCGGGCTCGTCCCTGCAGGACCTCGTGGCGCGCGCCCCGCTGACCGCCGACCATGCCCGCGCGCTCGTCGGAGAGGCCGCCGCGGCGCTCGAGACCGCCCGCCGGCGCGGCGTGCACCACCTGGCGCTGCGGCCGTCGGTGCTGCACCTGTCCGACGACGGGCGCGTCGTGCTCACCGGGCTCGGGCTCGACGCGACGTTCGTCGGAGCCGTCGGCGGTGACGCGCGCACCACGAGCCGCCGCGACGCCGTGGACCTGGTGC
>JAEWOA010000140.1 GCA_023461115.1 Actinomycetes bacterium | reverse complement strand
AGCGCGGCCACAGCGAGCGACCCGACGAGCCCGCGGCGCCACCGGCGAGCCCGGCGCCGTCGGCGCTCGGCCGCGGCGAGCACTCCCTCGCGTCGTCGCGGCCTGGTCGTCGGAGGTGCGGTCCCTTGGCTCATGCCGGCAACCCTGCTGCCAGCGGCCGCGTGGGCGCGTCGGACCGCGGTACCGCGTCGCGGCGCCGGTGGACGGGCGTGGGGTGGGCGCCCGGACAACCCTCGGGCGCAGGCCGGGCCCAGGGCCTCCACCCTGGGGTGGAGACACGGATCCACTCCTGTCCACTCCTGGCGCCTCGGTTGCGGCGCCGACCCCGCGTACTGTCGGCGCCATGCCAGCCCCCGCCGCGTCACCACTGCTCGCGGATGCCTGGCCCGCACAGGCGTGGCGGCAGGACCTGCGGATCGCGCTGGCCGTCGGCGCGCTGTGGACCGCCGCGCTGGTCGCCGGGCTCCAGTGGGACTACTGGATGCCGCGCGCGGTGGCGACGTACTGGTGGGCCGGGCTGTGGGTCATGGTGGTGCTGGCGCTGCGGCGCGTGGCCCCCCGGACCGGGTTCTGGCTCGCGGCCACGGCCTACCCCGTGACGTACTCGCTGCTGATGGACGGGTGGAGCGTCGTCTCGGCGTCGCACATCGTCCCGCTGCTCGTCGCGACCTTCTCCGTCACGCTCGCCGGCGCCTACCGGCTGGTCGTGGTCCTGGCCGTCGGCCTGGCCGCGGACGCGCTGCTGCTCTCGGGGCTCGCGGGGGTGTTCAGCGGCCTCCAAGGCGGCGCGTGGACCCCGCGGATCGACCTCTCGGACGCGGTGCAGACCGCCGCTCTCGTCGCCGTCTCGGCGGTGCTCGGCGCGACCATGCGACGGCTCGCGGACACGACCGCGTCGCTCGCCGCGCGGAACGCGGAGCTCGTCGGGCTCCAGGAGGTGCGCGCGCGGGAGGCCGTCAACACCGAGCGCACCCGCATCGCGCGCGAGCTGCACGACGTGGTCGCGCACCACGTGTCCGCGATCGTCGTGCGGGCGCAGGCCGCGGACCGGGTCGCGGACGCCCAACCGCAGGCGCCGCGCGACGCGGTGCGGTGGATCGCGCCGGCCGGCCGTGAGGCGCTGGACGCCATGCGCTCGGTGGTCCGGGTGCTGCGCGCCACCGAGGACGTCTCCGCCCCGCTGGCCCCGACGCACGGCATCGAGGCGCTGCCGGGCGTCGTCGAGCGCGTGCGCGCGGCGGGCATCGACCTGCGGGTCCACCTGCCGGAGCCGCTCCCGGCGTGCGCGCCCGCGGTCGGCCTCGCGGTGGTGCGGGTGGCTCAGGAGGCGCTGACGAACGTGCTGGTCCACTCGTCGGCGGCCGCCGCCTCCCTCACGCTCGCGGTGCCCGCGACCGGCGGGCTGCTGCTCGACGTGCGCGACCCCGGGCCCGCCCGGCTCTCCGACGACGACCGGGTGGGCAACGGGGTGGTCCACATGCGGGAGCGCGCCGTCGCGTGCGGCGGGTCGGTGGTCGCGGGGCCCGACGTCGACGGTGGGTGGCGCGTGGTGCTGGTGGTGCCGGAGGCCGGCGATGCCTGACGTGCGCGTGGTGGTGGTGGACGACCAGCCGACGATCCGCCTGGGCCTGCGCATGATCCTGGACCACGAGCCCGACATCACGGTGGTCGGCGAGGCCGGTGACGGCGAGGCCGCGGTGGCCCTCGCGCGCGCGACGCTGCCCGACGTCGTGCTGCTCGACGTCAGGATGCCCGGGCTGGACGGCGTCGAGGCCGCGCGGCGCATCCGCCACGACCCCGTGCTGGCCGGCGTGCGCGTCGTCGTGCTCACCACGTTCGACGACGACGAGTACGTCACCGGGGCGCTCCGGGCCGGGGCGCACGCGTTCCTGCTCAAGGACGCCGAGCCCGCGACCCTCGTCGAGACCGTGCACCGCGTGCACGCGGGCGACAACGTGCTGGATCCCAAGGTCACGGGGCGAGTGCTGGACCAGTGGCGCACGGGTTCCGCGCCGCCGCGGGACTCCGCGCTGGCGCACACGCTCGCGACGCTCACGCAGCGCGAGCGGGACACGCTCCTGGCCGTGGCGCGGGGCGGGTCCAACCTGGACGTCGCCGCCGCGCTGGGCGTCGGGGAGGCCACCGTGAAAGCCCACGTGCACGCGCTGCTCCGCAAGCTCGGCTGCACCACCCGGGCGCAGCTGGTGGTCGCGGCCTACGAGTCGGGGCTGGTGGTCGCCGGTTCCTAGGGGACCGGGTGGCGAGCGTCGTAGTCCCAGAACGTGCGTTGCGCGCGGACCAGCAACCACACCGCCGTGACGCAGAGCAGGCCGCCGATCACCACGGCCCAGCCCTCCCCGACCCAGCCCGACACCGTCCCGATGAACAGGTCGCCCAGGCGCGGACCGCCCGCGACCACCACGATGAACACGCCCTGGAGGCGCCCGCGCATGTCGTCGGGCGTGGCGGTCTGCAGGATGGTCTGGCGGAAGATCGCGCTGACCTCGTCGGACGCGCCCGCGGCGACGAGCGTGAGGCACGCGATCGCGATGGCCCCCCACAGCGCGTGCTCGGGCTTGTCCCGGCCCACCCAGACGAGCACCAGGCCGAACGCGGCGACCGACAGGCCCCAGCCGGTGATCGCGAACGTGATCACCCGGGCCTGCCACCGCACCCGGGCCAGGCCGCCCGAGAACAGGCCGGACGCCACGGCGCCGACCGCGAGCGCCGCGGTGAGGATGCCGGTGGTGGTCGAGCCGCCGCCCAGGTACCAGACGCCGACCGCGGGGAACACCACGCGCGGCATCGCGAGCACCATGGCGCAGATGTCCACCGCGAAGGTCATGCGGACGTTGGGCTGCGTGGCCAGGTAGCGCAGGCCGTCGGCGACCGCGCCGATCCCGACGCGCTCGCGCCGGTTCTCCGACTCGATCGGCGGCACGGGCGGCAGCTTCAGCAGCGCGGCCAGCGCGAACGTGAACAGCACCGCGTCGACCGTGTAGGCGAGCCCGAAGTCGACGCTCGCGAGCGTGGCGCCCAGCAGCGGGCCCACCGTGAGCGCGATCTGGAAGCCGATGGCCTGCAACGCGTTGGCCGCCGGGAGCAGCTTGGCGTCCAGCAGGCGGGGGATGATCGCGCCGCGCGCCGGGGCGTTCACCGCGTTGGCGCCGGACTGCGCCGCGGTGAGCGCGAACAGCAGCCCGACGTGCGTGTTCTCCGTCCAGCCCTGCACCGCGAGGACCAGGATCACCGCCCAGCTGACGACGCTCGCGATCAGCGCGACCTTGCGGCGGTCGTAGTGGTCGACGATCGCGCCGCCGTACAGCCCGAAGACCAGGAGCGGCACGAACGCGCAGATCCCGAGGATGCCGACGGACAGCGTGGACCCCGTGATGGCGTACACCTGCAGGCCCACGGCGACGACGGTGAGCTGCGTGCCCAGGTTGGAGACGGACAGCCCCCACCACAGCCGACGGAACTCGGGGCTGACCTTGAGGGGAGTCGTGTCGACGACCAGGGAACGCACCGCGCAAGTTTAGTTGCCCAGCACAGGCTTCCCCGGCCAGCGCGACCCCGCCTGTGGGCCGGGCCGGGCCGCGCAGGCGCCAGGATGCTGGCGTGCGACGTCATGTGGTGGTCATGGGGGTCTCCGGGACGGGCAAGACGACCGTCGGGCGGCTCGTCGCGGAGGCATTGGGGTGGCAGTTCGTCGAGGGCGACGAGCTCCACCCGCCGGAGAACGTCGCCGCCATGGCCGCGGGCCACCCGCTCACCGACGAGCTGCGAGCGCCCTGGCTGGCGGCCATCCGGGACGTCATGACGAGTGCCGCGCTCGAGGACCGGCGGGTCGTCGTCGCCTGTTCGGCGCTGAAGCGCGCCTACCGCGACGTGCTGCGGTCCGCGCAGGGCGGCGCCTGGCACGCGCACATCGTGGTCGCCCCCACCGCCCTGGAGGAACGGCTCACCAACCGCCGCGGCCACTTCATGCCGGCGTCCCTCCTGGCCAGCCAGCTGGCGACGCTCGAGGCGCTCGCTCCCGACGAGCCCGGCGTCGAGGTGCACGGCGCCGCCAACCCCCGGCGCACGGCCGCGGCGGTCCTCGAGGCCCTCCCGTGGGCTCAGTCCACGGGGACGTCGACGGGCCGGTCCCGCCAGTAGAACTCGCGGTCGCGGTCGTCGATCTCGCGGAGCACGCGGCAGGGCACCCCCGCGGCGACGACGTTCGCGGGGACGTCCTTCGTCACGACGCTGCCGGCGCCGATCACCGAGTTCTCCCCGATGGTCACGCCCGGCATGATCTGGACGCCCGAGCCGACCCACACGTTGCGCTCGATGCGCACGGGCAGGTTGTACTGCAGCCCGTGCTCGCGCAGCGCCGGCAAGACGGGGTGCGCGGCGGACGTCACGACGACGTTCGGGCCGAACATGACCTTGTCCCCGACGTGGATGTCGCCGTCGTCCACGAGCGTCAGGTTGTAGTTGGCGTAGACGTACGACCCGAAGTGCACGTGCCGCCCGCCCCAGTTCGCGTGCAGCGGCGGCTCGATGTAGACGCCCTCGCCGAGGGACGCGAACATCGACGCCAACAGCTCCTGGCGGAGCGCGCACTGCGACGGCCGGGTCGCGTTGAAGTCGTACAGGAGCTCCTGCCCGGCGGTCTGGTCGGGCGCGAGCGCGGGGTCGCCCGGGTCGTAGATGCGGCCGTCGCGCATGCGCTGCAGGTTGTCGTCCAACGTGGTGCTCCTTTGCTACAGCCCGGCCCACAGCCGCGAGATCGCCTCGACGTCCTGGGCCGCGGCGCCCGGCCCGAGAGCCGTGCGCCCGGGTGCGGCGCGCAGGCCGTCGAGCAGAACCCGAAGATACCTGCGGTGGAGGCCCGGCCGTACCACCGCGGCGTGCTCGGCCAGGTCTGTGACCAGCCACAACAGCATCATGATGTCGCCCGAGTCGACGCCGCCGCGCAGTGAGCCCTCCGCGGTCGCGCGTGCCATGAGCACCTCGACCGCCTCCGCGATCCGCGCCGCGGCCTCGGGCCCGAGGGACTCCCACGCGCTTCCGCCGAGCGCGATGTCGCGCAGTCCGAGGTTGTCGACGAGGAGCTCGGTGATCTGCCCGAGCAGCAGCTCGAGGCCGTCCCAGGCGTGCGGGGCGCCCTCGGCCTGCTCGGCGACGACGACGAGCGCGCGGATGGGCTCGTCGAGCGCGGCCCGCACCAGCTCGTCCTTGTCCGCGAACCGCCGGTACACGGTGCCGACGCCGACGCCCGCGTGGTGCGCGATCTCGTTGAACCCGACGCCGAGCCCGCGCACGGCGAACAACTGCCGGGCGGCGAGCAGGACTCGCTCCCGGTTGCGCTCGGCGTCACGGCGCAGCGGAGCCGGCGCCGGCTCGGGGGGCTCGGCGGCCGTTGCCTCGGTGGTGCTCACCGGGCCAGGTTAGCGAGGCCGGACGAGAAGTGGATGCACCGAATCCGTTTTTGTGCCTACGATGCCCCCGGACGCGTTCGTCCTCCCACCGCCGGGCCTGCCCCGGCCCCGCCATGCCAGAAAGCGACCGCACCGATGGCTGAACTGCTCTACCGCCTGGGCCGCGCGTGCGCGCGCCGCGCCTGGATCGTCGTGGTCGCGTGGGTGGCGACGTTGGGCCTCGCGGGCGCCGCGTACCTCGCGTTCGGCGGCACCCCGAGCACCACGCTCTCGATCCCGGGCACGCCGACCGCCCAGGTCACCGAGCTGCTGGAGCGGGAGCTGCCGGCGGCGAGCGGGGGCACCGGCTCCGTGGTCTTCGCCACCGAGGACGGCGCGGCGTTCGACGAGGAGCAGCGGCAGGCGATCAGCGCCGCGCTAGCCGCCGCGGGCACGGCGGACGGCGTCGTCCAGGCCGTCGACCCGTTCGCCTCCGAGGCGCAGCGCGCCGCACAGGCCGCCGCGCTGCAAGGCGGGCTCGACGAGGCCGCGGCCGGGCGCGCGCAGCTCGACCAGGGCCAGGCGCAGCTCGACGAGGCCCGGGCACAGACCGAGGGCGCCATCGCACAGCTCGGCGAACAGCCGCAGCTCACGGCCGCGCTCGCGCAGCTCGACGCCCAGCAGGCCCAGCTCGACGAGCAGCGCGCGCAGCTCGAGGGCGGCGAGGCCCAGCTCAACGACGGCACGACGCTGCTGGACCTCGCGGCCGAGCTCCGGCAGGTCTCCCCCAACGGCGCCGCCGCGATCGCCACCGTCGTCTTCGACAAGCCGCAGCAGGAGATCACGCCGGACACCAAGGACGCGGTGATCGACGCGGTCGAGGCCGGGCTGCCGGCAGGCGTCACCGCGGACTTCTCCAACGAGATCGCCGGCGGCGACGTGGCCCTGGGCGGGATCGCCGAGATCATCGGCGTGCTCGCCGCCGCGATCGTGCTGTTCGTCATGCTGGGCTCGTTCGTCGCCGCCGGACTGCCGCTGGTGAACGCGCTCTTGGGCGTGGGCGTGGCGGCCGCGGCGTCGCTCGCGCTCTCGTCGGTCGTGGAGATGACCTCGGTGACGCCCATGCTGGGCGTGATGCTCGGGCTGGCGGTGGGCATCGACTACACGCTGTTCATCGTCAACCGGCACCGCCGCCAGCTCAAGGCGGGCATGCCCGTCGACGAGTCCATCGGGCTGTCCACCGGGACGTCCGGGAACGCGGTGGTGTTCGCGGGGAGCACGGTGTTCATCGCGCTGCTGGCGCTGAACGTCACCGGGATCCCGTTCCTCGGCCTCATGGGCACGGTCGCGGCGTTCTCGATCCTGGTGGCCGTGCTCGTCGCGATCACCATGACGCCCGCGCTCCTGGGCCTGCTCGGACTGCGGCTGCTGCCCAAGAAGGACCGGCACGCCCACGAGCACGCGCCCGTGGCCCACGAGCCCGCCCGTCCCATGCGCACGGGCCGCGCGGTGCTGAGCATCGTGCTGGGGGTCGGCGTCCTCGCGGTCGTCGCGATCCCCGCGTTCTCGATGCGCCTGGGCCTGCCCACCGGCGCCGCCGAGCCCACCGACTCCGCGCAGTACCGCGCGTACCACACCATCTCGCAGGAGTTCGGCGAGGGTGCCAACGGCCCGTTGCTCGTCGTCGCGGAACTGCCCGACGGCCTCGACGAGTCCGCGCTCACCCCCGCTCAAGCGGCGATCGGCACGCGGCTCGGCGAGGTCGACGACGTCGTCGCGGTCGCCCCCGTCGGCGCCAACGACGACCGGACGCTCCTGGCGTTCCAGGTGGTCCCGACCGGCGGCCCAGACTCCGAGTCCACCGAGGCGCTCGTCCACACGTTGCGCGCCACGACGGCCGACGTCGACGGCCAGGCCGCGACGCTCGCGGTCGCGGGCGTCGCGAGCGCCAACATCGACATCTCCGAGAAGCTCGACGACGCGCTGCCGCTCTACCTAGCGGTGGTCATCGGCCTCTCGGTGATCATCCTGATCGTCGTGTTCCGCTCACTGCTGGTGCCGGTGATCGCGACGCTCGGCTTCGTCCTGTCGCTGTTCGCGGCGCTCGGCGGCGTGACCGCGGTGTACCAGTGGGGTTGGGCGTCCGGGGTGTTCGGCGTGCACGACCCGGCGCCGGTGCTGAGCTTCTTGCCGACCCTGCTCGTCGGGATCCTGTTCGGCCTGGCCATGGACTACCAGTTGTTCCTGACCTCCGGGATGCGCGAGGCGTACGCGCACGGCGCCGACGCGCGGCGGGCCGTCTCCGAGGGCGTCCGGGCCGGGCGGGCGGTGGTCGCCGCGGCCGCGATCATCATGATCTCGGTGTTCGGCGGTTTCGTGTTCTCGCACCTCGCGGTGGTGCGGCCCATCGGCTTCGCGCTGGCGTTCGGGGTGCTGGTCGACGCGTTCGTCGTGCGCATGCTGATCGTCCCCGCCGTGATGCACCTGGCGGGCGAGAAGGCGTGGTGGCTGCCGCGCTGGCTCGACCGCCTGCTGCCGGACGTCGACGTCGAGGGCGCCAAGCTCGAGCGCCGCCACCACCTGGAGCCGACCAGCTGACGGCCCGCCGCCCGGCGGGCCCGGAGCGCGTCCCACGCCGTGTCGGCGGTGGTCGCTACGCTGCCCGCGTGCGAGAGGTCACGCCGATCAGTGCCGCCCGGCCGAAGGTGCTGGAGTTCTTCGCGGGCATCGGCCTGGCCAGGCTCGGACTCGAGGCTGCGGGATTCCACGTCGCGTGGGCGAACGACTACGAGCCCGACAAGAAGGCGTTGTACGACGCCCAGTTCCGCGGGTCCGAGCACGCGTTCGCGCTCGGCGACATCGGCCAGGTCGACGCGACGAGCATGCCGCGCGACGCCTCGGTCGCGTGGGCCTCGTCGCCCTGCACGGACCTGTCGCTCGCGGGAGGCCGCGCGGGGCTCTCGGGCACCCAGTCGGGGGCGTTCTGGCACGTGGTCCGGCTGCTCGGGGAGCTGGGCGCGGACCGGCCCGGCGTCGTCGTCCTCGAGAACGTCACCGGGTTGGCCACGTCGCACGGCGGAGACGACCTGACTGCCGCGATCCGCGCGTTCAACGGGCTCGGGTACTCGGTCGACGTGCTCGCGATCGACGCGCGGCGGTTCGTCCCCCAGTCACGTCCGCGCCTGTTCCTGGTCGGCGCGGCGAACCCGCCCGCCGACGTCGCCGAGCCCAACTCCGAGCTCCGGCCGGACTGGCTGCAGTGGGTGTTCGGCGACGAGAGTCTGCGCACCCACCGGGCCGCGCTCCCGACGCCGCCGGCGCCGCGGCTCACCGGGCTGACCGACCTCGTCGAGGACCTCGCGCTCGACGACGAGCGTTGGTGGACCCCGGCGCGCACCGAGGCGTTCGTCTCGTCGCTCTCACCGGTGCAGCGCGCGCGTGTGGCCGCTCTTCGTCGTGGCCCCGGCGTGACGTACCGGACCGCGTACCGCCGCACGCGGGCGGGCGTCGCCGTGTGGGAGGTCCGGGCCGACGACATCTCGGGCTGCCTGCGGACCGCGCGCGGCGGCTCCTCCAAGCAAGCCGTCGTGCGGCTCAGCGCGGGCAGTCTCCAGGTGCGGTGGATGACCCCGCGCGAGTACGCGCGCCTGATGGGCGCGGGCGACTACGACCTGAGCGCGGCGCGCACCAACCAAGCCCTGTTCGGCTTCGGCGACGCCGTGGCGGTCCCGGTCGTCTCGTGGCTCGCCGAGCACTACCTGCGGCCCTTGGTCCAGGGCTCGCTGCAGGCCGCGGGCGGCGCCCAGCACGCGGCCCGCGCCTAGCCGGCCCGCGGCTCACAGCCGGCGCAGGACGATCAGGCACTGGTCGTCCTCCGCGCTGCGCCAGTCGTACTCCGCGATCAGCCGTTCGGCGCCCAGAGTCGGGCCCAGCCGTTCCGCGACGCGCCGCAGCCGCTCGATCCCCTCCTGCAGCGGCATCGTGCGGCTCTCGACGAGCCCGTCAGTGAACGCGAGGAGCGCCCCGCCCGCGGGGATCTCCGCCTCCACGTGACTCGTCCCGGCACGTCCCGTCCCGACCGGAGGAGCCGGCACCGGGTCGACGATCTCGGCCCGCCCGTCCGCGGCGATGATGATCGGCGGAGGATGCCCCGCGCTGGACAGGTCGACGCGCCCCGTGTCCGGGTCGACGACACCCACACCGACGGTCGCCAGCGAGTTCGGCAGCACCCAGCCCACGGCCTCGTCGAGCGCCGCGATCGCCTCGGCCGCGCGGCCGCCCTGCAGGAGGAACGCCCGCAGGAAGTTGCGCAGCTGCCCCATCTCACGCGACGCGCTGAGCCCGTGGCCGGCGACGTCGCCGATCACGATGGCGTAGGTCCCGTTGGGCAGCTGGAACGAGTCGAACCAGTCGCCCCCGGTCTGTCCCCCCGCGGCAGGCCGGTAGACCGCGTCGACGAGCCAGCCCGGCGCGTGGTCGAGCGTGTCGGGCAGCAGGCTGCGCTGGATCAGCCGGGCGTCACGCAGCGCCTCCCGCGTGTTGGCGAATGCCGCGGCGCTGATCGCCTGCCGCGCCTCCGTGACCGCCCAGACCTCGATCGCGGTCCAGGGCACGCACTGCTGCTCCGACCGGGACCGCCAGTCGTTGCGCGTCTGCCAGAGCCGCTGTTGCGACGGGCTGAGCTGCGGCGGCACGGCGGGCAGCACCGGCAACGGGCTCTCCGGGCCACGCCACCAGAGCGTGAAGTTCTCCTCGTCGCGCCCGACGAGCACGCCCCGCGCGCCAGGGAGCAGGCCAGCGAGCTCCGGGGCCTGCTCCTGCAGGCACGTGAGCGCCACGACGTCACGCCCCACATTCGCGGCGACCCACGACGCGACGGCGGCGACGTCGCAGTCCATCGGCCGGCCACTGACGTGGGTGTCGCCGTCGAACACCCAGATCACGCCGTCGCTACGCGCCAGGCGCGCGAGCGCCGCCTCGGTCGCCGCTGTATCCGTTCCGCCGTCCTGGCCGGCGCGCGCGTGCAGGTACAGCTGCTCGGTGACCTCGCGGACGGCGTCCCGCTCACGTTCCTCCTGCGCGGTGAGGAGCTCGTCGAGCCGCGTGCCGAGCATCTGCGTGAGCTCATGCGCGGCGGAGCGCGCCGCATAGGGCGGGAGGAACGGCCCCGAGAAGTGCCGCCCGATGAGGACGCCCCACACGCTGTCGCGCCGCTCGATCGCCATGAGGAAGAACCCCGTCATGCCGAGCTTGTAGAGCAGGTCGGCCTCGACCGGGTTGGGCGCCCGCAGGTCTGCGTCGCTCGCGTCCAGCGGATGACGCTCGTCGGGCGGCGGCACCAGCTCGACCGACGCGCTCCGCACGTCGTCGACCGCCTTCACGGCGTTGCGGCTGCTCACGGCCGCGGTGCTCACGGCCCGGACGCTCGGCCGCATCCGGGTGTCCCGGAACCTGATGACGCCGGGAGCAGCGGCCTCGGCGACGAACTTGCCCGAGCCGTCGTCGTCGTACTGGCACACCAGGAGCTGGTCGATCCCGCCCATGAACTGCCGCATGACGTCGATCGACGTCATCCACATCTCGTCGACGGACGTCGCCTGCGCCACCACCCGGGCGACGCGCTCATGCGACTCGACGACGAGCCACGTGGGGACCTCGGGCGCGGCGTCGACCCGCTCCAGCTCGACCACCAGCCGGTACGTCTCGGGGGTGTGGTCCAGGTGGAGGGCGACGTTGACCGCGATCCCGGCGGGCTCGACCACCGCGGCCGAGCGGTGCCAGTCCAACGGCCGGCCCCAGTGATCGAGCGCCGCGCGCACGCGCCGGCCGAGGCGGGGGCCGAGCACCTCGTCGAGCGGGCGGCCGATCGCGTCACGCGCGGGCATCGGGGCGAGCGTCTCGAGGTTGTCGGACGCGTGCTCGACCACGAGCGTGGCGCGGTCGACGACGAGCATCACGCCGCGCGCCTGCACCACAATCGGGCTTGTCGCGTCCATCCCGGCCTCTCTCGCGATGCGTTCGAGGCTACGGCTCGCCAGTAGGCGCCGCGACGCGGAGCGGGCCGCCCACCGGCGCAGCCTGTTCCAGCCGCGCTGGGTCAGCCGACCCCCGTCACCTCGATCGTCGTGCTGAGGGCGGCCGTGGCGTCGCCGCCCGCGTAGAGGTCCAGGGTCGTGGCGTCCTGCACCCAGTCGCGCGTCGCCGCGCTCCAGTAGGTCAGCTGCCGCGGGCCGAGCTCGAACTCGACCGTCGCGGTCCCGCCTGCGTCGAGCGTGAGCCGCCGGAACGCCTTGAGCTCGCGCAGCGGCCGGCTCGACGTGCCGTGCCGCTGGTGGATGTAGAGCTGCACCACCTCGTCGGCGCGGCGGGCGCCGGTGTTGGTGACGTCCACCCGCACGGTCGTCGTCTCGCCCACCGCGATGTCGTCGGCCGCCAGGTTCGCGTACGCGAACGTCGAGTACGAGAGGCCGTGCCCGAACGGGTACAGCGGCGTGCTGGGCTCGTCGAAGTACCGCTTCTCCTGGTCCTCGGGCTTGAACGACCGGTTGTGCGAGTAGATGACCGGGAGCTGGCCGATGCTCCGTGGCCAGCTGAACGGCAGCCGGCCGGCGGGCGAGACGTCCCCGACGAGCGCAGCGGCGATCGCGTCGCCGCCACGCGTGCCCGGGTACCAGGCCTGCAGGATCGCGGGCGCGTGCTCGTCGGCCCACACCAAGTCGAGTGGGCGCCCGCTCATCACGACGACCACCGCTGGGGTGCCGGTCGCGACGATGCGCTGGAGCTGCTCGAGCTGGCGGCCCGGCAGGTCCAGGCTGGACGCGGACGCGGCCTCGCCGATCTGGTTCTGCCGCTGCCCCATGACCACGACCGCGACGTCGGCGCCCCTCGCGAGCGCCACGGCCCGCTCGATCTCGGCGTCGTCGTCGTAGTCCGCGGGGGTCTTCTCCACGGTCGGGTCCATGTCGTCGAAGAACGACGGGAACACGCGCTCGGTGAGCCCGGCGCCGTGCGCGTGCTCGACGCGCACACCGTCGCCCAACCGCTTGCGGAGGCCGTCGACGACGGTCACGGTGTCCGCGACGTCGTGGTCGAACACCCACGGGCCGAGCTGCTCGCGGGGTGAGGCCGCGAGCTGCCCGACCACCGCCACACTGGTCAGCCGCTCGGCCGCGAGTGGCAGCAGGCCGTCGTTCTTGAGCAGCACGAGCGTCTGCTCGGCGGCGTGCTGGGCAGCGTCACCGCTGGCCGGGCTGGCGAGCGCCTGCGCGGCGCGTCCCTCGTCGACGTACGGGTCCTCGAACAGCCCCAGGCGGAACTTCGCGGCCAGCACGCGGCGGGCCGCGGCGTCGATCGCGGCCTCGTCGACCTGCCCGCCGGCCACCGCCTGCGGCAGTCGGCCGTAGGCGGCGTCGAAGACGGCCATCTCCATGTCCAGGCCCGCTGTGACGGCGCGTGCCGCGGCGTCCGTGAGGTCCGCGGCGAAGTGCTGCTCGTGCAGCGAGCGCACGGCGTTCGCGTCGGAGACGACGAAGCCCCCGAAGCCGAACTCGCCGCGCAGCACGTCGGTGAGCAGCCACCGGTTGCCGGACGCGGGCACGCCGTTGAGGTCCATGTACGCGCTCATGATGTTGCCGGCGCCGGCGTCCACTGCCGCCTTGAACGGCGGCAGGTACACGTTCCACAACTCGGAGTCGGAGATCTCCGCGTCCTCGTAGTCGCGTCCGCCCCGCGAGGCCCCGTACCCGACGAAGTGCTTGGGCCCGGCGATCACGACCGGCTCGTCGCCGTCGCCCTGGAACCCCCGGACCTGCGCGGCGGCCATCGCCGCGCCCAGCACCGGGTCCTCCCCCGCGCCCTCGATCATCCGCCCCCACCGCGGGTCACGCGCGATGTCGACCATCGGCGCGAACACCCACCGGATCCCGACCGCGCGCGCCTCGGCGGCCGCGTGCCGCTGCGCCTCCTCGGCGACCGCGGGGTCCCAGCTCGCCGCGAGCGCGATCGGCACGGGGAAGATCGTGCGCAGCCCGTGGATCACGTCGAACGCGAACAGCAGCGGGATGCCGTGCGCGGTCTCCTCGACCGCGAGCCCCTGCAGCTCGTTGACCGTCGCGGGGTCGTCGACGAACAGCACCGAGCCCGCGGTGCCGCTCCGCACCGCCTGGCGCACCATCGCGGGCTGCTGCCGGAAGAACTGCTGCTCCTGGGTCAGCTCGGCGTCGTCGGGCAGCGCGTCCGCCGCCGCACCAAAGTAGAAGTACTGCGTGATCTGCCCGGCCTTCTCCTCCAACGTGAGCCGGCCCAACAGGTCCTCGACGCGCTCGTCGATAGACCGGCTCGGGTCACGGAACGGGAGATCGGCAGAGCTCGTCGGGGTGCTCGTCGGGTGCGTCATCGAACCTCATCAGCCTTCCACGCGGTGTGGTCGGGCCCGGGGACGCCCGACGACCAGACGGTACGACGCCCCACCCACACCCGCGACGCCTGGCCTTCGCAGTCACTATCGCTTATGTTACTAACATTCGAGGTAGTGTCCTCGACGGAACCTGGTGGGAGCCTGAATGGCGAAGTTCGTCGGCCGCGTGCGGGAACTTGCCCTCCTCGATGGGCAACTCGACGTCGTCCGGCGCGGAGGACGGGACGCCAGCGGTGTCGCCGTCCTGCTCCGTGGCCGCCGGCGCATCGGCAAGAGCCGGCTCGCCGAGGTGTTCGCCGAGCGCTCCGAGCTCCCCTATCTCGTGTTCCAGGCCGCGCGATCGTCGGCGCCCGAGCGCGCGTACGCCGACCTCGCGGCGGCGATCGCGGCCTCCAGCCTCCCGAACGCGGCGATCGCCGTGGGACAGGAGCCCCGATCGCTGACCGCCGCGCTGGCGCTGCTTGCCGGCGCCCTCCCCACGGATCAGCCGGCTGTGGTCGTGCTCGACGAGCTCCCCTGGCTCCTTGAGGTCGTCCCCGGCGGGGCTGGGGAACTCCAGCGCGTGTGGGACCAGCAACTCTCGCGGCGCCCGGTGCTGCTCCTGCTGCTCGGGTCCGACCTCGCGATGATGGAACACCTCACCAAGCCTGACCAGCCGTTCCACGGGCGTGGGGCCGAGATGATCCTTGAGGCGCTGACCCCTGGCGACATCGGCTCCATGACCGGGCTGACAGGCATGGACGCCTTCGACGCGTACCTGATCACCGGCGGACAGCCGCAGATCGCCGAGACCTGGCGCCGTGGCGAGACTCGCGCGTCGTTCCTCGAGCGCTCGTTCTCCACCTCGCTGTCGGCCCTGGCCGCGTCGGGTACCCGCGTGCTGGACGGCGAACTCCCCGAAGGCATGCACGCGCGGACGGTGCTCACGGCGATCGGCGGGTACGGCGAGCGGACGTTCTCCGGAATCCAGCAGGCGACCGGCGGCATGGCGCCCGTGTCCCTGTCGCGCGCGCTCGAGCTGCTGATCACCAAGCGCATCGTCGCCGTCGACCAACCGCTCTCCGCCAAGGCGCAGAAGGAACCGCGATACCGGATCGACGACCCGGCGCTGAGATTCTGGCTGCCCTTCGTCGAGCCCGCCCTGCCCGAGGTCGACCGAGGCCGTGGAGACCTCGCCCTTGCCCGGGTGAACGACGACGCCTTCGGCTCGTGGCGCGGTCGTGCCATCGAGCCCGTGGTCCGCGCGTCGCTGTGGCGGGCACTCGTCGGCACTCCCTGGGCGCACGTCAGGGAGATCGGCGGCTGGTGGCCACGCTCCAACAAGCCCGAGATCGACGTGGTCGGCGCGGACCGCCGCCCCGCGCACGAGCTGGCGTTCGTCGGCACGATCAAGTGGCGGCCCGCCCCGGTCACGGCGGCGGACGTGCGCAAGCTCAGCGCCGATGCCGCATCCATCCCTGGGTACCGGCCCAGCGTCCCCCTCGTCGCCGTCTGTCCCGGCGGCGTGATGCCGGACGCGGGAACCGACCGGGCCTGGTCCGCCGACGACCTCTTGGCCGCCTGGCGCTGACCCCGACGACGGCGCCGCGGGGAAGCCGGGCC
>JAEWOA010000139.1 GCA_023461115.1 Actinomycetes bacterium | reverse complement strand
TTCCACGGGCGTGAGCTCGCGCCCGTGGGGCTGGTGCGGGGTGCGGTGCAGGTGCCGCCGGACGGGCTGCCGGTGGTGTTCGGCGCCGATCACCCGGTGACGGGCGGCTACCCGGTGGTCGCGGTGGTCGTCGAGCGCGCGCAGGACCTGCTGGCGCAGGTGCGCCCGGGCGGCCGCATCCGGTTCGCCGCCGCGCGCTGACGCCGGGAGCGACACGCCGAGGGTGTGGGTGTTTCGGGCGCCAGAAGGCCGCGCGCCGCGCGGGCACGCCACGCGCGGGTGGGACTTTGGGCCTAGGGCGGGTGCCCAGCCGGGCATAGAACTTCCCCACATCTTGTGACCGCGGCGTACCAGCACCACAACATGTTGGGGCACGCGGGAGAATTGATCTCAGCAAGCAGACGGAGGAGCACCATGCCCGAGCAGGCCAACGGCCAGGGCCCAGCGCCCGTGACGGTCGACGTCGCGAGCTCGATCGAGGAGTACCTCGACCGCAGCGACTGGCGCGTCAACGCCAACGCCAACCAGGGGTACTCCCTGGGCGGACTCATCCTGAACACGGCCGGCAAGGTCGTCGCCAACTACTGGCTCAGCCACGTGTACCCGGCCGCCGTCGGCCAGGCGCACCGCGACGGTGACCTGCACATCCACGACCTCGACATGCTGAGCGGCTACTGCGCGGGCTGGTCGCTCCGGACGCTCCTGCAGGAGGGCCTCGGCGGGGTGCCGGGCAAGGTGGAGGCGCGCCCGGCCAGGCACTTCTCGGCGGCGATCGGCCAGATCGTCAACTTCCTGGGCACCATGCAGAACGAGTGGGCGGGCGCGCAGGCGTTCAGCAGCTTCGACACCTACATGGCGCCGTACGTCCGCACGGACAAGCTCACGTACGCGCAGGTCAAGCAGGGCATCCAGGAGCTGATCTACAACCTCAACGTGCCGAGCCGCTGGGGCACGCAGACGCCGTTCACCAACCTCACGTTCGACTGGGTGTGCCCCGACGACCTCAAGGACGTCACGCCGTTCGTCGGCGAGGAGCCGTGCGACTTCACGTACGGCGACCTGCAGCCGGAGATGGACGTGATCAACCGCGCGTACATCGAGGTGATGACCGAGGGCGACGCCACCGGCCGCGTGTTCACGTTCCCGATCCCGACGTACAACATCACGCGCGACTTCGACTGGCACAGCCCCAACGCCGACGCGCTGTTCGCCATGACCGCCAAGTACGGCCTGCCGTACTTCCAGAACTTCATCAACTCCGAGATGAGCCCGGGCGACGTGCGGAGCATGTGCTGCCGCCTGCAGCTGGACCTGCGCGAGCTGCTCAAGCGCGGCAACGGCCTGTTCGGCTCGGCCGAGCAGACGGGCTCGATCGGCGTGGTCACCGTCAACTGCGCGCGCCTCGGCCACGTGCACGCGGGCGACGAGGCCGCGCTGTACGCCCGGCTCGACGAGCTGCTCGTGATGGCCAAGGAGAGCCTGGAGCTCAAGCGTGTGGTCATCGGCAGGCTGATCGACGAGGGCCTGTTCCCGTACACCAAGCGCTACCTGCCGAGCTTGGACAACCACTTCTCGACCATCGGCGTCAACGGCGTCAACGAGATGATCAGGAACTTCACGCGCGACGAGTACGACCTCACGGACCCGCGCGGGCACGCGATGGCCGTGCAGCTGCTGGACCACGTGCGCGCGCGGATGGTCGAATTCCAGGAGGAGACGGGCCACCTCTACAACCTGGAGGCCACGCCGGCCGAGGGCACCACGTACCGGTTCGCCAAGGAAGACCGCGCGCGGTTCGACGGCATCCTGCAGGCCGGCACCGACGACCACCCGTACTACACCAACTCCTCCCAGCTCCCGGTGGGCTTCACCGATGACCCGTTCGAGGCACTGCAGCGCCAGGACGAGCTCCAGACGAAGTACACGGGCGGCACGGTGTTGCACCTCTACATGTCGGAGAAGCTCTCGACGCCCGACGCGGCCCGCCTGCTGGTCAAGCGGTCGCTCGAGACCTTCCGGCTGCCCTACCTGACGGTGACCCCGACGTTCTCGATCTGCCCGCGGCACGGCTACCTCGCGGGCGAGCAGAAGCAGTGCCCGCGCTGCGCGGACGCCGGCGTCCAGCAGGAGTGCGAGGTGTGGACGCGCGTCATGGGCTACCACCGGCCGGTGTCGTCGTTCAACGTCGGCAAGAAGGGCGAGCACGCCGAGCGCGTGCACTTCGAGGAGCAGCGCTTCCGCGAGCACGCGTTGGTGTCGGCGTGAGCACGGCCGCCAGCCTCTCGATCGCCGGGATCACGGCCATGTCGTCGTGCGACTGGCCGGGACGGCTGGCGGCCACGCTGTTCCTGCAGGGCTGCCCGTGGCGGTGCACGTACTGCCACAACGTCGCGATCCTGGACCCGCAGGCGCCCGGCCAGGTCGAGTGGGCGCAGGTGCGCGAGCTCCTGGCCCGACGACGCGGCCTGCTCGACGGCGTCGTCTTCTCGGGCGGCGAGCCCACCCGCCAGCCGGGCCTCGCGGACGCGATGCGCGAGGTCCGGGCGGCGGGGTTCGGCGTGGGCCTGCACACCGGCGGCGCCTACCCGCGGCGGCTGGCCGAGGTGCTCCCGCTCGTCGACTGGGTGGGCTACGACGTCAAGGCGCCGCGTGCGCTGTACCGCGCGATCGTCCGCCGCGGCGGCCCGACGACGGCCGCGGACCAGGCGTTCGAGGGGCTGCGGATGCTGCTGGCCAGCGGCGTGGACCACCAGATCCGCACGACCGTCGACCCCACCGTGCTCACCGACGACGACGTGCGCGCGCTCACCGACGAGCTCCACGCCCTCGGGGTGCGCGACCACGTGCTCCAGACCGTCCGCCCCGACGGAACGTCCGACGAGTACCGCACGGCGCTCGCCGCCGCGCGCGTGGGGCGCCTTGGTTGAGTGCTGACAGCGCTCATTGCGCGCCACCGCCACTCAGGCGGGAGCATCGCGCGGGGTGTGCGACCGCCCGACCTCTGTCAGGATGCGAAATGGCGAGACAGGAGGCTGCCGGTGTCCATGACCCTGAAGCGCACGTCGCTCGACGACTACGCCGTGCTCGACATCGAAGGTGAGATCGATGTCTCCACCGCCGATGAGCTGCGTTCCGCGTTGGGCGGGCTCATCGAGGCGGGCGACACCCGCATCCTGGTCGACCTTCAGGACGTCCAGTTCATGGACTCCACCGGGCTCGGTGTGCTGGTCAGCTCGCTGAAGCGCGCGCGCGGCGAGGGCGGCGACCTGCGCCTCGTCGTCAAGTCCGAGCGTTTGACGACGCTGCTGCGGATCACCGCGCTCGAGCAGGTGTTCACGATCGGCCAGACGCCGCAGGACGCGGTCGCGGGCTGACCCCGTCGCCGCCTGGGCGAACGCTGCGCCACGGCTGGACGCGCGCCAGGGCTCAGGGGATCGTCGTCGGCCAGGGGCCTCCCGCGGCCTGCCAGTCGTCGGCGTCGTCCTGCGGCACGCTCACCCCGGTGTCGGACTGCGCCTGGACCGGCGTCGGCGTGAACGTCATGACGACGTAGCGCTGGTACTCGCCCGGCGGGAGCCGGTCGCCGCCGCCGGCTGGGTCGTCGCCCTCCGCGCAGCCGGTGAGCGTGAACCGGGCGGCGAACTCCTTCGACGCGCCGGCCGCGAGCGACGCGTCGACCGGGCCGGACTCGGACGAGTGCGGCCCCGCGACGATCACTCCGTCGCGCACCAGGTAGGTCAGGGGGTGGCTCGTCGTGGCGCGCGCCGCCTCTGGCCCGTCGTTGGTGACGCGCACGCCCGCCACCATGCCGTCCGCGTCCGGCGCCGGCTCGGCGCCACGCGACAGGACGTACGGCGATGGGTTGGTGCGGGGGTCGGCGAGCGCGCGCAGCCCCTGCTCGGACGCCCCGCACGTGAGGGGCTGCGGGCCGCTGGGGACGCCGTCGGCGCCGAACACCGCCGCGACCGGCAGGCTCGTCGCGCGCACCACCTCGTGCCCGCCGCCGCTCGTGGTCCAGCCGATCGTCTGCGTGGTCACCACCTGGTACTCGCCCGCGGGCAAGGGCCGCCCGGCGCAGGTGCGCAGGTCCGCCGTCGGGGTGGTGACCAGCGGAAACGGCTGGGCGCCGAAGTCCGCGGCCATCGCGGCCGCGTCCGACGTGTCGGGTGCGCCGGGGCCGTCCTGCAGCGCGACGACCACGCCGTCCCGCACCACCGCGATCGTCGCGCCGTACACCCACCCGACAGGCGGGCCCGGCAGGTCGACGAGCGCGCCCTGCTCACCGTCGGTGGCGACGACGAGCGCGGCCGCGGTGGGCGAGAGCGCCGCGCTCTCGATGCGCGGACGGGCCTCGAGCCGGGGGTTGCGGGTGTCGTCGACGCCGAGCGCGCGCACCTCCTGGCCGCACAGCCCGTCCACCGGCGGCCCGTCGGCCGCGGTGTCGTCGGGCGCCAGGCGCGGGACGACGGCGACGACGAGCGCCGCGGCAGCCAGCGTCCCCACGCCCGCCACGGCCCACCGACGAGCCCGGCGCCGCCGCACGCGGACCCGCACCCGGTCCACCGGGACCTCGTACGAACCGGCCTCGGCCTCGGCCGCCCGAACCGCGTCCCGAAGCGGGTTGTCGTCGTGCGTGCTCATGCGCGCCTCCCGGTGAGCGGGTGGGTGAGGGGGACGGTCTCGGCGTGCTCCGGCGGGAGGGGGCCGAGCAGCGCCTCGAGCTTGTGGCGGGCGGTGGACAGGTAGCGCTTGACGGTGCCCTCGGCCAGGCCCATGCGGTCCGCGACGTCGGGGACGGTGAGGTCGTCGCACCACCGCAGCAC
>JAEWOA010000138.1 GCA_023461115.1 Actinomycetes bacterium | reverse complement strand
GACGTGGAGGCCGCGGTGGCGCGCGCTGTCGCGGCGGCGCCCGCGTGGGCGGCCACCCCGCCCGATCGCCGCGCGGAGCTGCTGCTCGCGGTGGCTGACGCACTCGAAGCGGCGCGCGGCGACCTCGTCGCCGTCATGGCGGACGAGGCGGGCAAGACCGTCGCCGAGGCGGACCCCGAGGTGAGCGAGGCCGTCGACTTCGCGCGGTACTACGCGCAGCGGGCGCTCGACCTCGCCGACGGCGCGGTGCCGGGCGCCCGATTCACCCCGGGCGGCGTCACGCTGGTCACGCCGCCCTGGAACTTCCCCGTCGCGATCCCGGTCGGAGGCGTGCTCGCGGCGCTCGCGGCGGGCAGCCCTGTGCTGGTCAAGCCGGCGCCGCAGACCCCGCGGTGCGCGCAGGTCGCGTTCGCGGCGATCGTCGACGCGCTGGCCGCAGGCGGCGCGCCCGCCGACGTCGCGCAGCTCGTGCTCAGCCCCGAGGGCGAGCTCGGGCGGCGGCTGGTCGCGCACGACGACATCGCGCGCGTGGTGCTCACCGGGTCGATCGACACCGCCAGGCTCTTCGCGCGGTGGAAGCCGGCTCGCCCGATCCTCGCGGAGACCTCCGGCAAGAACGCGCTCGTGGTCACCCCGTCCGCCGACGTGGACCTGGCGGTCGCTGACTTGGTCCGCTCCGCGTTCGGGCACGCCGGGCAGAAGTGCTCGGCGGCGTCGCTCGCGATCCTGGTCGGGTCCGCGGGCTACGACGACCGGCTGCGCCGCCAGCTCGCCGACGCCGTCACCTCGCTGCGCGTCGGCTGGCCGAGCGACCTCCAGACGACCGTCGGCCCGCTGATCGAGCCGCCGCAGGGCGACCTGCTGCGGGCCCTGACGGTGCTCGACCCGGGCGAGACGTGGCTCGTCGAGCCGCGCCGCCTCGACGACTCGGGGCGGTTGTGGTCTCCGGGCGTGCGGGCCGGTGTGGCCCCCGGCTCCTGGTTCCACCAGACCGAGTGCTTCGGGCCGGTGCTCGGCATCATGCGCGCCGAGAGCCTCCAGGACGCGCTCGCGCTGCAGAACGCGGTGGCCTTCGGGCTGACCGGCGGCATCCACGCGCTCGACGACGACGAGATCGCGCACTGGCTGGACGGCGTCCAGGTCGGCAACGCCTACGTCAACCGGCACACCACCGGGGCGATCGTGCGCCGCCAGCCGTTCGGGGGCTGGAAGGCGTCCGCGGTCGGCCCCGGCGCCAAGGCCGGGGGGCCGCACTACGTCGCGCAGCTCGGCACGTGGTCCGACGCGCCCGAGGTGCCCGCGCCCGACGACGCGTGGTTGGCCTGGGCGGCCGCCGACGACGCTCGTGCGTGGGACGAGGTGTTCTCGCGCGAGCACGACCCGAGCGGGCTGCGCGCCGAGGCCGACGTGCTGCGCTACCGGCCGGTGCCGCACCTGACAGTGCGGGCCGGCGCTGGCACGCGTGATCGGGACGTGGCGCGAGTCCGGCACGCCGCCGCGACCGTCGGGGCGCCGGTGCTGGTCAGCCACCACGGCGACGAGCCCGACGAGGCCTTCGTCGAGCGCGTGCGCTCGGGCGCCGTCGTGGGGCGCGTGCGCGCGCTGGGCGTGACGGCGGGGCTCGCCGAGGCCGCGGCCGAGCGCGTCGGCGAGGTGACCGTGATCGACGCGCCCGTGCTGGCGTCCGCGGAGCGGGAGCTGCTCACTGTGCTCCGGGAGCAGGCCGTGAGCCGCACGCGGCACCGCTTCGGCCACGTGCCGCCGGGCGCCGAGTAGCGCAGGGGCGCGTCACGCGGACGCGCGGACCACCAGCTCCGGGGCGAAGATGAGCGGCTCGGCCGGCATGGTGTGGCCCTGGAGCTGGGCGATCAGGCGGGCGCCTGCCGCGCGCGCCATCGCGACGACCGGCTGGACCACGGTGGTCAGCGGCGGCACGGTCGACGCCGCGACGCCGATGTTGTCGTACCCGACGACAGCGATGTCACCGGGCACGTCCTTGCCGAGCTCGCCGAACACGCCGAGCGCGCCCGCCGCCATGAGGTCCGACGCGATGAACACGCCGTCGACGTCCGGGTACCGCTCGACGAGCTCGCGGGCCACCGCGGCGCCCGACGCGAGCGTGAAGTCCCCGTGCAGCACCGCGTCGTCGGCGAGCCCCGCGGCCAGCACGGCGTCGCGCCAGCCGGTGAGGCGGTCGATGCCCGCGGACATGTCCTCGGGGCCGGCGATCGTCGCGATGCGCTTGCAGCCGCGGTCGATCAGGCGCTGCGTCGCGATGCGTCCGCCCGCGACGTTGTCGGTGTCGACGTAGTGCACCTGGTCGCTCGCGGAGAGCGGCCGGCCGACGAAGACGTTGGGCACGCGCGACTCGATCAGCGCGCGGTCCAGGTCGTCGGACCTGTGGTGCGAGACCACGATCGCGCCGTCGACGTGGCCGTTGCGCAGGTAGCGGATGGTGCGGTCGCTCTCACCCGGGCGTGCGATCACGAGGACCACCTGCACGTCGGAGTCGGCGAGCGAGGTGCTCAGGCCGTTGAGGGTGCCCGCGAAGAACGGGTCGGACAGCACGCGCTCGTCAGGCTCGGGCACGACGAGCGCGATGGAGTCGGTGCGGCGTGTGACCAGGGAGCGGGCCGCGCGGTTGGGCGTGTACCCGAGCTCGGCGACCGCCGCCTCGACCGCGGCGAGCGCGTCCGGCGACACCCGCAGGCCCCCGTTGATGGCGCGCGACGCCGTGGACCGCGACACGCCCGCCTTCTCGGCGACCTGCTCCAGCGTGGGCGCGACGTGACGCGCCGTGTCCCCCGCGGGTGCGGGGCTCTCGACCACCATTGGTCTGCCTTCCCTCTCGTGCGCCGCCCGCCGGCCGTCCGGCGAGTGCGGTGTGAAGTCGGGGCTGGCCACCAGCCCGATAGCCGGTGGCCAGCCTGACGGCTCAGCCCTTGACGGCGCCCGCCATGATGCCAGCGACCAGCTGCCGTCCCGCGAAAGCGAACAGGACCAGCAGCGGAAGTGTCACCAAGAACACACCCGCCATGACCAGTGAGTAGTCCACAAAGTAGTTCTGCTGGAGCAGCCTCACTGCGAGGGGGAGTGTCGGGTTCTGATTGTTGAGCACGATCGACGGCCAGAAGTAGTTGACCCACTGGGCGACGAACGTGAACAGCGCGAGCATCGCGGCAGCGGGCCTGGCGGCCGGGAGCGCGATGGACCAGAACGTGCGGAACATCGAGGCGCCGTCGACGCGCGCGGCCTCGACGAGCTCGTACGGCAACGCCTCCTCGAGGTACTGCGTCATCCAGAACACACCGAACGCGCCCACCAGGGCGGGGACGATGATCGCCTGGATCTGCCCGATCCACCCGAGCTTCGTCATCACGATGTACAGCGGCACCACGCCCAGCTGGGTGGGGACGGCCATCGTCGCGATGACGAAGATGAGCAGCGGGCCGCGGCCCTTGAACCGGAGCTTGGCGAACGCGAAGCCCGCGAGCGTCGAGAACATCACGGTCGACGCCGAGACCGTGACCGCGATGACGAGCGAGTTCGTCACGGCCTTCCAGAACGAGAAGGCCTCGGCGTTGATCACCTTCGAGAAGTTGTCGAAGATGCTCGCGTCCGGGATGAGCTGCGGGAGCGGGTTCTTGGCGATCGCCACCGGGTCGGACGAGCCGAGCAGCAGCGTGAAGTAGATCGGCAGCACACCGATCACGACCACGAGGGCCAGCAGCGTGTAGGTGGTCCACGCGGGCCGCCGCTCGTAGCCGCCGACCTTGCGGTTGTTCTTGCGGGCCGCCGCACGGGCGGCGCCCTTGCCGGCGGTCTGCGCGATGACAGGCACGGAGCTCATGCCGACCTCCTCACGTTCGTCGTGGCGGCCCGCTTGACCTGCCTCTTGCTGGGGCCGGTCGCGCTGGTCGCGATGCGCCGCGAGAACCAGAAGTTGATCATGCCGATCACCAGGATCAGCAGGAACAGGAGCCAGGCGATCGCCGCGGCTCGGCCGAAGTTGTATTGGCCTCGCCAGCCGGTGTTGTACAGGTAGAGCGTCGTGGTCAGCCACTGCCGAGACGCGCCGCCATCGCCGGTCTCGTTGAACACCTGGGCCTCGTCGAAGATCTGCAGGCCGCCGATGGTCGAGGTGATGACGACGAAGATCACGGTCGCGCGGATCTGGGGGATGGTGACCGAGAAGAACTGCCGCAGGCGGCCGGCGCCGTCGATGATCGCGGCCTCGTACAGGTCACGCGGGACCGCCTGCATGGCGGCGAGGAAGATCAGCGCGTTGTACCCGGTCCACCTGAAGTTGACCATGGTCGAGATCGCGAAGTGGCTCGCGAGCACGTTGACGTGCCATTGGATGGGATCGAGCCCGACCGCGGTGAGCCAGCTGTTGAACACACCCGACTTGTCGGCGAACAGGCGGCCGAAGATCATGCCGACCGCCACGGGGGCGACGACGTAGGGCAGGAGCACGCCCATGCGCCAGAACGTCTTGGCGCGCAGGTTCTGGTCGAGCAGCGCGGCGATGACGATCGCGAGGATCACCTGCGGCACGGACGACAGCAGGAAGATCGAGAGCGTGTTGCGCAGCGAGAGCCAGAAGTCTGGCTGGTCGAACACGTCGGCGAAGTTCTTCAGCCCGACGAAGTCGCCCTGGCCGCGCAGCGCGTGCCACTCGTGCACCGAGACGTACGCGGTGTACAGGATCGGGAACAGGCCCGTGACCAGGAACAGGATGAAGAACGGCGAGATGTACAGGTAGGGCGAGACCTTCACGTCCCAGCGGCTCAGCGTCTGGGAGAAGCCCACGCGGCGGGGCGGCCTCGGGAGCGGGTCGAGCTCGCTTTCCGGGGCGACGGGTGACTCAACGGACATGGCTACCTCATGACGGGATTGAACGGACGGCGCCCCGC
>JAEWOA010000137.1 GCA_023461115.1 Actinomycetes bacterium | reverse complement strand
GCCAACGCGTCCGCGTCCGCGGGCGGCTGCGCCCGGCGAGTCAGCAGGTGCCGCGTGAGCACACCGCGCGTGTGCTTCGCGTTGTGCGAGACGACCGTGCGCCTGCCGTCGAGCTCACGCTCGACTCGCACGGCCACCCAGTCCGAGCCCAGCGGCGCATGCCACATGGCCAGGTAGTCCGCCGAGCGGCCATCCACGACGAGGGACTCGCGCGCCTCGTCGTCGAGCGCGCCCGGCAGCGCGTCCCGCCACAACGCGGCGAGCCGCCCCACGCCGGGCAGGTCCGTGCCGCCCGACAAGCGGTAGGCCGGGATCCGGTCCGCGGGCGTGACCACACCCCACAAGCCCGACATGATCCGCACCGACCCCTGCGCGCGGCGGCGCTGCGCAGGCGTGAGGCGGTCCAGCCCGGCGGCCGCGAACAGCACCCCGGAGTACACGTGGGACGCGGCGGCCGCGGGCGCGTCCCGGAGCGCGCGGTTGCGCGCGACCTCGTCGGCGAGCCCGACGCCCACGCCCAGCACCGCCAAGGCGTCCGGGCGCGCGCTGACCTCGACCAGCGCGTCGAGCACCTTCGCGCGCGTCGGGGCCAAGCCGGGGAACGACAGCGCGTCGAGGTCCACAGGATCGCCGCGGCGCGGCGCGGTCTTGCCCTCGGACGGCGGCAGCATCAACAGCACGCGAGCACTGTAGGCGGGCGGGGCCCGCGCGCCGTCGCCGAAGGTCCGCGCCGGGCTGTGACATCCGCCCGGCAACGGGCCGTGACATCCGCCCCGGTGCGTGCGCCTGCGGCCGGTCCGTCTAGACTCGGCCGCGCGGATGAGTCAGCCAGGCGGCCGCGTCAGGCCCCCGGGCCTGCCGAGGAACGTCCGGGCTCCGTAGGGCAGGGTGGTGGGTAACGCCCACCCGGGGTGACCCGCGGGACAGTGCCACAGAGAACAAACCGCCCCGCTCGTCCGGCTCGCCGGACGGACGGGGTAAGGGTGAAACGGTGGTGTAAGAGACCACCAGCGTGCCGGGTGACCGGTGCGGCTAGGTAAACCCCACCCGGAGCAAGGTCAGACAGGGAGCGTTCGAGGGCGGCCCGCCCGAGCTCCCGGGTAGACCGCTAGAGGCGTGCGGCAACGTACGTCGTAGAGGGATGGCCGCCACCCGCGTGTGGGAGACCGCGCGCGGGGACAGAACCCGGCGTACCGGCTGACTCATCCGCCCTCGCGCCGCCTGCGGGGAGTGATTCTCGCCGCATCGGCGCATGTGGTGGTGTCCAGATCGTGGGAAATCACGCGAAGTGAACCGTTACGGTGTCCGCTCCGCGCTCGGGCGCCCCGCGCGCCGGTCTACCGTGGGCGCGTGTCGGAGCCGGGCGTGGGTGGGGCGAGGCTCGCCCGTGCCCTCGTGCTGGCGGCTCTGACCGTCGGGCTGGCCGCAGGGGCGCACACCCTCGGAGGCGGAGCGTCGACAGGTCCGCTCGCACTCGGCGCACTGACTGCGCTCGTGTTGCCGGCCGCCGTGCTGGCCGCGGGCCGACGCATCGGAGTCGTCGCCGCGCTCGCGGTGCTGGGCGCCGGGAACCTGGCGCTGCACACCCTGCTCGGCTGGCTCGCCGCGTGCGCGCAGCCGGTCGGCCTCGCTCCTGGAGCGTCCGGCGGGCACGGCGGGCACGCTGGGCACGGCTCAGCGGTGCACTCGGCGGTCGTCGGCTGCGCCGCACCCGCGCACGGGACGTCGTCGAGCCTGCCGATGATCGCCTGGCACCTCGTCGCGGTGGTCGCCACCGCGGTGGCCTTCGCCGCGGTGGAGCGCGTGTGGTGGTGGCTCGCGGCCGTGTTCGCGCTCGCGGCCGTCGTCGCGGCGCCGCCGGCCGTCGTCGCGGCGACGGCGCACGCGCCCGTGTGGCGGTCCGTGCCAGCGATCGGCGCGTTCCACCTGCGGAGGGGATGGGATCGACGAGGGCCGCCGGCACCCCCGGCTCTCGCGCTCGCGGCCTGGCGCCGCGGCGCTCGTCGCGCACGCTCGCCGTGCCCCGCTCTCGCCGCCACGGGCGGCCGATCCCACGAGGATTCCTGATGACCCTTCGTTCTTCCCTTCGCATGCCCGCGCGCGCGTTGGCCGTGCTCGTCGGCGCCGCCGCATTCGCCGCGATGTCCACGCTGCCCGCCTCCGCCCACGTCCGCGTCGTCCCCGACAACACAGCGGCAGGCGGCTGGACCGTCCTGACGTTCCGCGTCCCCAACGAGTCGGACACGGCGTCGACGACGAAACTCGTCGTCGAGCTCCCCACCGACACCCCGCTGCTCTACGCGTCCACCAAACCCGTCCCCGGCTGGACCACCACGATCGAGCAGGGCGACCTGCCCGAGCCCGTCGACATGCACGGCACCGAGATCACCCGTGCGCCGGTCCGCATCACCTGGACCGCTGCCGCGGGCGCCGAGGTCAAGCCAGGCGAGTTCCAGGAGTTCGCGGTCCAGGGCGGGCCGCTGCCCGACGAGGGCACGCACCTGGTGTTCCCCGCCGAGCAGACGTACTCCGACGGCGCCGTCGTCGACTGGGCCGAGGTCGCGGACGGCGGCGACGAGCCCGAGCACCCGGCGCCGCAGTTCACGGTCACAGCGGCGGCCGGCGACGAGCACGCCACGCCCGCGCCGGACGAGACCGCGCAGTCACCGGCGCCCGAGCAGACCGCGCCGTCGCCCGCGGCCGACGCCGACGACGCGCAGAGCGCGTCCGACACCGTGGCCCGCGCTCTCGGAGCGGCTGGCCTCGTGCTGGGC
>JAEWOA010000136.1 GCA_023461115.1 Actinomycetes bacterium | reverse complement strand
GGGTCGGGCGGGCCGGGAGCTGCTCGGGCAGCGTCGACCGCTCGTCGTCGAGCGCCGTACGGCTGCCGGCGGTCGCCTGGACCAGCTGCTGCCCGAAGTCCGCCGCGTCGGCGCCGGCCAGTTCGGTGAGCGGTTGCCCGGCGCCCGGCCCGCCGGGGCCGGCCGGGCCCGTGCGCTGGACGAACGCGCGGACCACGCGGTTGCCGGCTGTCTTCTGGAGGGCATTCAGCGCGTGCGGCGCCACGACCAGGCCGACCGTAGGCGCGGCGCCGGACGGCCTCGCGCGCGATCCAGCCCGAGGGCCGCCGGCCTCGCCCGAGGCACGGTCACCGGAGCGCGCGTCGTGGTCGTGCATGGCCAGCCCTCCCCCGCCGGCAGTGCACTTCAGGGTCCTCCGCATGCGCCGCGGAGCCATGGATGGCGGTGCGGCCGCTCGGGCAACCCGCCTGCCCTATGACGCAGCGGGCGGCACGGCGCGGGTGGGCGCGGTGACTGAACTCACCGGACACCGCCGTGGTCCGCGTGCGACCCTGGCCCTAGGGCCCGGCGTCGGGCCCCCGGACGAGGGTGCCGTACCCGGTCAGCGCAAAGACGGCACAAGGAGTCGTCCGTCATGTCGTGGGTCGTCCTCATCCTGTCCGGAGCGCTCGAGGCCGTCTGGGCCACCGCGCTCAGCAAGTCCGAGGGGCTGCACCGCCTCGCGCCGACGCTCGTCTTCGCCGGCGCGCTCGCCGCGAGCATGGCGGGCCTCGCGTTCGCGATGCGGTCGCTCCCGGTCGGCGCCGCGTACGCCGTCTGGGTCGCGATCGGCGCCGTGCTCACGGTCGGCTATGCGATGGCGACGGGCGCGGAGCCGGTCACGTGGCTCCGGATCCTGCTCGTCGTCGGTGTGGTGGGCTGCGTCGTCGGGCTCAAGCTCACCGCGTAGCCTCGCCCGACCCCGAGCGGGCCGCGGCGGGCGCGCGCGAGCGGCTCCTCGCGCTCTGCGCGCTCCTCAACCGCTTGAATGGTCCCGTGCCGATTCCTACCCGCCCGGTCACGGACGCCCCCCGCACGCTCCCGCGCGAGCACATCTACGCCGAGCTGCTCGACGCGATCGTCCGGGGCGAGCTCCCGCCCGGGTCTCGGCTGCTCGACGACGAGCTCTCGGCGCGGTTCGGCTCGTCACGCACCCCGATCCGCGAGGCGCTCGCACGCCTCGCGGCGATCGGCCTGGTGGTCGTGGAGCCGCGCCGCGCCACCTACGTCGCACCGATCGACGACCGACGGGCGCGCGAGACGCTGGACGTCGTCATCGCGTTGTCGGCCCGCGTGGTCGGCGCCACCGCAGTCCAGCTTGACGACGCCGAGCGCGACGCGCTGCGGGCCTATCGCGATCGGTTCGTCGCCGACGGTGGTGAGGTCTTGCGCATCATGCGGGTCGGGGAATCTGACGGGCGCTGGTTCTCGCCGTTCTTCCGCCACTACGCCAACCCGGTGTTCAGCCGGATCGTGCGGCAGATGGACCCCACGATCAGCCGGTACGCGTCCCACCACGCCGACGCGGTCGACATCAGCGCGGTCCAGCGCACGCGCGCCGCGGTCATCGACGCGGCTCTCGACGGCGACGGTCCCGCGGCCGCCGCGGCGATGTCGCCGTATGCCGAGGCGGTGGCGTCGGGCGACCGCACGGAGCGGATCGAGGCCGAGATCCCGGCCGCGACGGCCCGGCGCCTGCCGATGGTCAGCGAGGTAGCCGAGGAGAAGATCCGGCTCGCGATCCTTGACGGCACCCTCGTCCCCGGCGAGGCGCTCCCCGAGCGCGAGCTGCTCGACTGGCTCCAGATGTCCCGCACGCCCGTGCGGGCTGCCCTGCAGCAGCTGGAGCTCGACGGCCTCGTGGAGCTGACCCCACATCATCACGCGCGGGTCTCCCAGATCGACCGCGACGTGATCCGCGACTCGATGGAGGCGACGGACGTCCTGCACGCGCTCTCGGCCGCCCGGGCGCCGCGCCTCGCGAGCCCGGCGCGACGTGCGGAGATGCGCGCCGCGCTCGCCCGGGTCCGTGAGTCGACGGCCTCGGGCGACCGACTGGCGCGCGCCACCGCGGTCGGCGACTACACCCGGCTGCTCGACCTCGCGGGCGGGAACCTGGTCCTGCTGCGCACGAGCGACCGCCTGCGGCCCGCATTGCAGCGGTTCCTGTTCCTCGACGACGACGGCAGCGTGGCACGCGCCGCGCAGGACCTCTTCGGGCGCGTCGACGCCGCGATCGACGCCGGCGATGGCGCGGCCGCCGCCGCGGTGCTCGCGCAGAGCCCGGGCGCGCAAGCGCTGCGTCCCTGACGGCCCCGGGCCGGCGCGCTATGCGCCGCGCGCGGCGATCCCGATCGCACTGACGAGCCCCAGGCTCAAGAGCGCGATCGAGACGCCAAGAGCCCACGTGGCGAGCGTGTTCCGGTACCCGGCGGCGCGGGACCGCCCACGCGCGACGACTGCGAGGATCAGCCCGACGAGCGGGATCAGGACCGCGCAGATCAGCGCGGCGACCGCCATGCCCTGGCCGGGATCGGTGGGCGAGCGCCGCTCGGTGCGGGTGGTCGCCGTCTCAAGGTGGGCGGGGTGGTTCGTCTCGGTCATCGTCGACCCTTCGTTCGGTGGCGGAGGTCTGGCGCATGCGCGCTCAGGGCTCTTGTGGGACGCGCGTCACGAATCGGTGACGCGCGTCCGTTTTCTCCGCGTGTGTCCCACACGGCGGGTATGCCACGACACTTCTGCCCCGCGTGCGGCGTGACGACCGCCCATGACGCGACCCTGTGCGCCGAGTGCGAGGGCCTGTTCGACACGTGGTCCAGCCGCCGCGGCGGCGGCGGGCTGCACGCGTTCTTGCGCTGGCTGCCTCTCACGCCGTGGGAGCGCCTCGAGCGGGCGTGACCGATCGCCGCCCTGCGCGGCCCTGTTGTCCGAGCGCGGTGTGAGCAACGTCGCGCGCGCTGTCACGCTTCTCTCCCGCGTCGGGCCTTTGGTCCCGGGTTCGCGTACGTGAGCGTGAAATACCGTCGTGCCATCGGACGCGAATACGGCGAAATGGGACGTGACGATGGCAGTGGCGATGGCAGCGGCGACCGGGACCGAGCAGACCCAGACGGACCTCGAGCTCATCGAGAGCTTGTGGAGCACTCCGACCGACGGGGTCGAGCCTGGGTTGGCAGACGCTGAGCTCCTGCGGGCCGCCCGCGCCTCCGTGGCGCGCCTGCGGTCACGCGGCGCGCAACCCGCCTGGGTCCGCCACGGCGACGCCGACCTGGTCGGCGACGTCGTCGAGGCATGCCTCCGCGCGGCGCAGCGCGGCCAGCACCTGCACGCCGGCTACGTGTTCGGCGTCGCGCGCAACCTGGTCCGCCGGGACCGCGACATGTCCTCCGCCGACGCGCGCGCCCTGCGGATCCTCTCGTGCGAGCTCGCCGCGATCGCCCAGCGCGAGTTCCGCGAGCCCACCGACCACGACGTCGAGCGCATCGCCGCCACGATCGTCGCCGAGTGGCCCGAGGGCGCCCGTCGGCCCGCCGCAGGGTTCCACCAGCGCCACGTCACCATCTCTCTCGACGCGCTCGGCGCGGGCTACGATCTGCCGGACACGGTCCCGGCCGGCCGCTCGGCCGCGGGGTGCGACGACCTCGTCGTGGAACTGACCGAGGCGTTCGAGCGGGCCGCAGGCAAGGCCGCCCACGCACGCGTCAAGCGCGGCGTCTGGGACGCGTTCGCCCAGACGATCGGCGCCGCACCGGTCTCCCGCCCGCTCAGCCGGCGCCGCGCCGCGGCCGCGCGCGCGGCGATCCTCGGCCACCCCCGCGGCGGAACCGCCGGCATCGCCGAGGCAATCTCGTCGTGGCGCGCGGGCCAGGACTGCGAGGTGCTGTTCGCGCCATTCGCCGCCGACGACTGCGCCCGCAGGTCGGTGGTCGCGCTGCTGGACTCCTACCCGCGGTACGCCCTGGAGCTGTGGCTCAGCGCGGTCGCAGCCGCCACGAGCCAGGGCTGAGCAAGGCGGCAGTCGCCACCGCCTGCGCTGAGCAAGACGACAGCCGCAACCAGCCTCGCTGGTTGCGGCTGTCGTCTTTGCCGCCGTCGCGT
>JAEWOA010000135.1 GCA_023461115.1 Actinomycetes bacterium | reverse complement strand
GCGGCGCCCAGGCCGAGCGCGGCGACGTTGCGGCGGCACACGTCGGCCGCGTCGCGCGCCGACTCGACGAGCGTCGCGTGCGCGGCGCCCCGGCTCGCCGCCTCCAGGCCGAGCGCTCCCGAGCCGGCGTAGAGGTCGAGCACGCGGGCGCCGGAGACGACGTCGAGGTGCTCGAGCCGGGAGAACAGCGCCTCACGCACGCGCTCGCTCGTGGGCCTCGTGCCCGCGCGCGGCACCTGGAGCGTGCGTCCACCGGCGGAGCCGGCCACGATCCGCGTCATGCTCGCTCCAGGTACTCGTCACGCTCTCCCGCGAGCATGGTGTCGATGGTGGCCAGCAGCGCCGGGTGGTCGCGCAGTCGAGGATCGGCCTCGACGAGCGCGCGGGCCGCGTCGCGCGCCTTCTCGATCAGCTCGCCGTCGCGCGTGACCCGCAGCAGCCGCAGTGACGTCGTCGCGCCGGACTGCGTCGCGCCGAGCACGTCGCCCTCGCGCCGTTGCTCGAGGTCGAACGCCGCGAGCGCGAAGCCGTCGAGAGTCAGCGCGACCGTGCGCACCCGCTGGTCCGCTGGCGACGACGGCGGCGCGCCGGACACCAGCAGGCAGACGCCCGGGGCGCTCCCGCGCCCGATCCGGCCGCGCAGCTGGTGGAGCTGGGAGACCCCGAACAGGTCGGCGTCGAGGATCACCATGGCTGTCGCCGTGGGCACGTCGACTCCCACCTCGACGACGGTCGTCGAGACCAGCACGGGGGTGGCTCCCGACGCGAACCGCGCGAGCACCGCGTCCTTCTCGTCCGCCGGCAGTTGGCCGTGCAGCACCCCGACCTCGACCCCGGCGAGCTCGGCGCGCGCGCGCAGCTCGTCGGCGACCTCGAGCACCGCGCGCGGTGGCTTGCGCGCGGGCCGCTGGGCCATCGCGTCGCTCTCGTCGACCGTGAGCCCGTCGCGGCCCTCCCAGTCGGGCAGGTCGGCGCCGTCCCCGACGCCGCCCGCCTCGTCGTCCGCGGTGATGCGCGGGCACACGACGTACGCGCGGCCGCCCTTGTCGACCTCCTCGCGGACGCGGGCCCACGCGCGGTCCAGCCACGTCGGGTTGTCGGCCGGGACGACGAAGCTCGTGATGCCCGCGCGGCCCGCGGGCAGCTCGGTGAGCACCGAGACCTCGAGGTCGCCGAAGACGGTCATCGCGACCGTGCGCGGGATCGGCGTCGCGGTCATCGCGAGCAGGTGCGGGGCCGCGTCCGCCTTGGCGCGCAGCGCGTCCCGCTGCTCGACGCCGAAGCGATGCTGCTCGTCGACCACCACGAGCCCGAGGTCCGCGAACTGCACCTTCTTGTCGAGCAGCGCGTGCGTCCCGACGACGATTCCGGCGGCCCCCGACGCCGCGTCGAGCAGGGCGTCGCGGCGGCTCGCGGTCGAGGCGGAGCCCGTCAGGAGCGCCACGCGCGTCCCGACGTCCGCGCCCCCCAGCATGCCGCCCTCGGCCAGGTCGCCGAGCAGGGCGCGCAGCGACCGCGCGTGCTGCGCCGCGAGCACCTCGGTGGGCGCGAGCAGCGCCGCCTGCCCGCCGGAGTCGACCACCTGGAGCATCGCGCGCAGCGCCACGACCGTCTTTCCCGAGCCGACCTCGCCCTGCAGGAGCCGCTGCATCGGGACGGCCAGGGCGAGCTCGGCGGACACCTGCTCGCCGACCGCCTGTTGCCCGTCGGTGAGCGTGAAGGGAAGGCGCGCGTCGAACGCGTCGAGCAGGCCGCCGGCCACGCGCGGGCGCACGGTCGCGGGCACCGCCGCGGCCCGGGACCGCCGCCGGGCGAGCTCGGTCTGCAGGACGAACGCCTCCTCGTAACGCAGCCGGTGGCGCGCGTCCTGCCACTGCTGCTCGTCGTCGGGCTGGTGGATGGCCCGCAGCGCCGGGACCAGCGGCATCAGCCCTTCCTTGGCCAGGATCTCGACCGGCAGCGGGTCGTCGACGTCGTCGTCCCGCAGCGGTCCGAGCACCACCGCGACCTGCTTGGCGATCGCGTCGGACTTGAGGCTCGCGGACTGCGCGTAGATGGGCTTCGGGCGTGCGGAGCGCTGCTCGACCGCCGCGTCGGCGTCGGCCTCGTCGAACCAGTCCCGCTCGGGGTTGGCGAGCTGGAGGCGGCCGTTGAACTTGGAGACGCGGCCCGTGAAGAGCCCTCGGCGTCCGACGCGCATCTCGGCGGCCCAGAACTTGGCCATGTTCTCGCGCTGCGCGAAGAACGTGGCGGTCAGGACGCGCTTGCCGTCGGTGATCTGCAGCTCGACGCGGGGCTTGCCCGTCGTGCGCGCGTGCAGGACTCCCGAGTTGGCCCGGACCTCGGCCACCACGGACACCTGCTCGTCGAGCACGAGCCCGCCGATGTCGGTGAGCTTGCTCGGGTCGGCGTACCGGCGCGGGTAGTGCCGCAGCAGGTCGCCCGCCGTGCGGATGCCGAGCGCCTCGTACTTGGCGGCCGTCGGCTTGCCCACGAGCGACGTCATGGACTGCTCGAGCGGCGCCTTGCCGCCCGGCACACCGTCGGCGTACCCCACGTCCCTCCCCACCCGTCCCCCTCTCAGTCCACGCCGACGAGCACGCGCGGCCCCGCGGCCGCGGGCCCGACGAAAGCGACGTCCAGCTCCACCGCGTCCGCCGCCTGCTCGAGCGCCACGCGCTCGTCGTCGGACAGCGCGCGGTGCACGACCGTCACGGCCGACGCGTCCGGCGCCGAGCGCAGCAGCTCGACGAGCGCGCCCACCGGGTCGTCGTCGAAACCTTGCCCAGGCTGCCAGGAGGCGCCGACACGCACGCCGCGCAGACGCCCGATCGCGAGCGCCGCGGCGTGCACGCCACGCGCGTCACCCTCCTGCGCGTACGCCAGGGTGGCCACCGCGGCGCCCAGCTCGTCCACGGCGCCGAGGACTTCCAGCCCGGCCACGTCGCGCGCGAGCTCCTCGACGACCGCGGCGGCCAGTGCCGCTCCCGGGACCAGCAGCACGTCGGCGGCGCCCGTGTCGGTGAGCGCGCGCCGCACGTGCTCGGCGCGCACCGGCGCCTCCGGGCACGCCACGACCACCACGGCCCCGGACGTCGCGTACCACGCGGCGAGCGCGGGTGACGGGGTCACGACGACGAGGCCCCAGCGCGCGGTCGCGGCGTTCCCGGGGGCGGTGGGGCTCGCCGCGTGCGGCAGGTCGAGCCTGCGCACGACGACCTGCTCTCGGTCCCCGAGCCCGCACACGGCGACCGCGGCGGCCGGGTCGTCGGTGTGGACGTGCGCGTGCCACCAGCCGTCCGACCCGACGACGGCGGTCGAGTCGCCCACGGCCGCGAGCCGCTCACGCAGCGCCGCGCCCGGGGCCTCGCCGTCGTGGCCCGTGCGCACCACGGCCATGACCTCGAACGCTCCCCCGCCAGGCTCGGTCCCCGCGTCGCAC
>JAEWOA010000134.1 GCA_023461115.1 Actinomycetes bacterium | reverse complement strand
CCGCTCGGGCGCGCACGTCCACACCTCGGGGCAGCTGCCGTTCGTCGGCGGCGAGCTGCGCGTCACCGGCAAGGTCGGCGCGCAGGTGACGCCCGACGAGGCCAACGCGCTCGCGCGGGTCGCCGCGCTCAATGCGCTGGCCGCGGTCGCGGCGCTCGTCGAGGCCGAGGGCGGGCCGGCGGGCGCCGACGCGCTCGACCGGATCGCGCGCGTCGTCAAGGTCGTGGGCTTCGTCGCCAGCGACCCGGCCTTCACCGGGCAGCCCGGCGTCGTCAACGGCGCGAGCCACCTGCTCCAGGAGGTCCTCGGGGACCGCGGCGTGCACGCCCGCTCGGCCGTGGGCGTCGCAGCGCTCCCGCTGGACGCCCCGGTCGAGGTGGAGATCGTCGTCGAGCTGGCCTGAGCCCCGCGTCAGCGGGCGCGGCGCTCCAGGCGGTCGACGTCCAGCAGGACGACGGCGCGGCCCTCACGGCGCACCCAGCCGCGCGCGGCGAAGTCCGCGAGCGCCTTGTTCACCGTCTCGCGGGAGGCGCCGACGAGCTGCGCCAACTCCTCCTGCGTGAGGTCGTGCGCGACGCGGATGCCCTCGTCGACCTGCTCGCCGAACCGCGTGGACAGGTCCAGCAGGGCCTTGGCGACACGACCCGGGACGTCGGAGAAGACGAGGTCCGCGAGCGCCTCGTTCGTGCGACGAAGGCGGCGCGCGAGCGCCTGGAGCAGGTGCTGCGCGACCCCCGGCTTGCCGGCCAGCCAGCGCACCAGCTCGTCGTGCCCGAGCTCGACGACCACGGCGTCCGCCACCACCGTCGCGGTGGCGGTGCGGGGGCCCCGGTCGAACAGCGACAGCTCGCCGAACATCTCGCCTGGTCCGAGCACCGCGAGCAGGTTCTCGCGGCCGTCGTTGGACCTGCGGCCCAACTTGATCTTGCCGTCGCGCACGACGTACAGCCGATCGCCCGGGTCGCCCTCGTGGAACAGCACGTCACCGCGCGCGACCTGGATCTCGGTCATGCTCGCGGCGAGCGCCTGGGCCGACTCGTCGTCGAGACCAGCGAACAGCGGCGCGGACAGCAGGATGTCGTCAGCCACCTGGCACCTCACTCCTCCCGGCCGGTCCGCAGGTCAGCGGCACATCGTCGGCGCGGTGTCACCTACAAGTGTGCCCCATGGCACACCTCATCCCCGCCCGAGCGGCTCCGTGAGCCAGGCGGAGGTGCCGCGGGGATCGGTGGCGAGGCGCTCGATCAGGTGGTCGGTGGCCCTGCTGAGAGCGTCGTTGACGCCCTTCTCGTAGGCGGCGAGGCGCTCGTCGAGGGCCTTGAGCTGGTCGATCTGCCCGATGCCGGCCGCGTTCGTCGCCTCCAGGACGTCGTCCAGCTCGGAGGGACGCGGGACCGTGAGGATCACGTCGAGCGGCAGCGAGAACGCGACGCCCTCGCCGAGGGGCTGGGGCGGCGCCGCGGAGGCGACCAGGAGGTCCATGCGCGCCCGCACCAGGCGTCGCCACCAGGTGACCTTGGCCTTCTCGGCGCGCAGCGCGTGCCGATCCAGGCGGAGGTCCCGGACCCTGGCCTCGACGGGTGTCATGACGTGTGCTCTCCTTCGTCTTCTCCCCCAGCAAGGGGATTCGGGCCGCACGGGCCGCGACTTGACTGGTAGACGGTGTGGGATGCGTGACATCACCCTGGGGGAGCAACGGGGGCGTGTGGGTGGCCGCCCGTAGCCTGCGGGGGTGGCAGTCCAGGAGCAGGCCGTCCAAGACCAGGCGGTCCAGGCGCAGGCGTACGACGAGCGTGAGAGCGCGTTGGCGCGCACCAGGCGGGCCAGGCGCGTGGACCGGGCGCTCGGGGTGCGGTACCCGGACGCGCGCTGCGAGCTGGACTACCGCGACGCGTTCGAGCTGCTCGTGGCCACCGTGTTGTCGGCGCAGACGACGGACGTGCGCGTGAACCAGACCACGCCCGCGCTGTTCGCGCGGTACCCAGGCCCGGCCGAGCTCGCCGCGGCGAACCCCGACGAGCTCGAGGAGCTGCTGCGTCCGACCGGGTTCTTCCGCGCCAAGGCCAAGTCGGTCATGGGGCTGTCGGCGGCGCTCGTCGAGAAGCACGGCGGCCAGGTGCCCGCGCGGCTCGTGGACCTGGTGCAGCTCCCCGGGGTCGGCCGCAAGACCGCCAACGTCGTGCTCGGCAACGCCTTCGGGGTCCCGGGCATCACCACCGACACGCACGTGCTGCGCCTCTCGGCGCGCCTGGGCTACACCGCGAGCCAGGACCCCCTGGTGGTCGAGCGCGAGCTGGGGGAGCTGCTGCCACGCAAGGACTGGACCATGGCGTGCCACCGGCTGATCTTCCACGGCCGGCGCACGTGCCATGCCCGCAGGCCCGCGTGCGGCGCATGCCCCGTGCAGGCGCTGTGCCCGTCGGCGGGGATCGGCGAGCGCGACCCGGTCAAGGCCGCCGCGCTCGTCAAGGGCTAAGGCTGGTCGTACACCTTCGTGACCACCGATAGCCACTCGAGCAGCGTCCCGGTCACCAGCTCGGGCGCCTCCTCGCAGAGGTAGTGTCCTGCGCCCGCGACCAGCTCGAACTGGTGCTCAGGCCCGAGGAGCCGCTGCACCTCGCGGGAGATCGGCGCATGCGAGGCGGCGCGGAGGCCGTCGCGCACGCCGTGCAACTGCAGCGTGGGCAGCGGCCGCGTGCGTTCCAGGGACGTGACGTACCGGCGCCCGTCGGGCCGGGGGACCGAGCGCGCGAGCCAGCGCAGCTGCTCGAGCTGGCTGTGGGCCGCGAACGGCACGCGCAGCGCGGCGCGGTACACGTCCTCGTCCGCGCGCTCCAGCCACGACGACGAGCCGCCCCACTCGACGAACATCCGGTGCGCGAGGTCCCCGCGGACCAGCGCTCGCTCGGGCGCCGACGGGAGCTGCATGAACGCGAGGCGTGCGGCGGCGCGGGTGCGGACCGACGTCCAGGGCCACGCGCGCACGTCGAGCGGGTGCGGCGACGAGAGCACCGCGATCGCGCTGGTCACGTCCGGGTGGTAGGCGGCCATGGCCCACGCGACCTCGCCGCCCGTGCCCTGCCCGACGACGACCGCGTCGCGCGCGCCGAGCGAGCGGATCACGCCCGCGACGTCGGCCGCGAGTGTCGGGACGTCGTAGCCCTGCGGCGGCTTGTCGGACCCGCCGACGCCGCGCGTGTCGAGTGCCGCGACCCGGTATCCCGCGTCGGCGAGCGCCGGGATCTGGTGCCGCCATGCCCACCAGAACTGGGGGACGCCGTGCAGCAGGACCACGAGCGGGGCGTCGTTGTCGTCCGGGCCCGCGACGGCGGCATGGAAGCGTTGCCCGTTCGCGGAGACGAAGCGGTGCTGCCAGGGGCCCTCGATCAGAAGGGTCGCGGAGTCGACGGCGGTCATCGCGAGCGAACCTACCCGTTCCGCGCGCGCAGGCGAAGTGCGACCGCCCCGAGGACCGCCGCGCACAGCGACGCGGCGAGCACGGCCAGCACCGCGTGCTCGTCGTGCGGGCTGCCGTTCCCGAAGGCGAGCTCGCCGACGAGCAACGACACGGTGAACCCGATGCCGCCGACCAGCCCGATGCCGAGCACGTCGGCCCACGCGACTCCCGGCGCCAGGGTCGCGCGCGTGAACCGCGCGACCAGCCACGTGGCGCCGAGGATGCCGAGCGGCTTCCCGACGACCAGGCCGAGCGCCACCCCCTGCGCGACCGGGTCCCGCACCGCGTCCGCCACGACGCCCGCGGACAGGGTCACGCCCGCCGCGAACACCGCGAACACCGGCACCGCGAACCCCGCGGACCAGGGCCGCCACCGGTGCTCCCAGTCCTCCGCGACGCTCGTCGTCGGAACCTCCGCCAGCCGCCGCGCGCGCCCGGACGCCTCCGGGCTCGCGGGGACGACGAGCCCCAGTGCGACGCCCGCGATCGTCGCGTGCACCCCCGACGCGTGCACCGCGGCCCACGCCGCGACGCCGAGCGGGATCAAGACGAACGGCGCCCAGCGCCCGAGCGGGCCGAGCGCGCGCCGGGCCAGCACCGCGAACACCACGACCGCGCCGAGCCCGAGCGCGAGCGGCCCGAACGCCACGCGCTCGGTGTAGACCACGCCGATCACGACGATCGCGAGTAGGTCGTCGACCACCGCGAGCGTCAGCAGGAACGCGCGCAGCGCGGACGGCAGCCCGCGGCCGGCCAGCGCGAACACCGAGACCGCGAACGCGATGTCGGTCGCGGTGGGGACGGCCCAGCCGCGTGGCTCTCCGCCGGCCGCCGTGAGGTTCACGGCGAGGTAGAGCGCGGCGGGGACGAGCATGCCGCCCACGGCCGCCGCGATCGGCACCACCGCGGTCGCGGGCCGCCGCAGCTCCCCGACGGTCAGCTCACGCGCGAGCTCGAGCCCGACGACGAAGAAGAACACCGCGAGCAGCCCGTCGGTCGCCCACTGCGCGAGCGTGAGGTCGAGGTGCAGGGCGGCAGGCCCGACGACGGCGCCGGACACCGCGTCGTAGGCGGCCGGCCAGGCGTTCGCCCAGATCAGCGCGACGACAGTGCCGAGCAGCAGCAGCACGCCGCCGACGCGCTCCTCCCGCAGCGTGTCCGCGAAGTTCCGCTCGCCGCCCGGAGTGAGCACGGCGAACAGCACGCGCCCGGCGCGCGTGCGTGGAGCGCGGGCCATCAGGCCGCGGGCTCGGGGATCTGGTCCCGGTCCTGTTGCCGGCGGTCCTTGGGCGGGTCGAACCGGTACCCGACGTTGCGCACGGTGCCGATGAGCTGCTCGTGCTCGGGGCCGAGCTTGGCGCGCAGGCGCCGCACGTGGACGTCCACCGTGCGGGTGCCCCCGTAGTAGTCGTAGCCCCAGACCTCCTGCAGGAGCTGCGCGCGCGTGAACACCCGCCCGGGGTGCTGCACCAGGTACTTCAGGAGCTCGAACTCCTTGTACGTGAGGTCGAGCGGCCGGCCGCGCAGCCGCGCGGTGTACCCGCCGGCGTCGATCATGAGCTCGCCCGAGCTGATCTCCTGCGGCGAGTCGTCGTACGACGAGACCGCGGCGCGCTCCATGACGAGCCGGAAGCGCGTCTCCACCTCGGCCGGGCCGGCGGACTCCAGCACGATGTCGTCGGCGCCCCAGTCGGCCGTGACCGCCGTGAGGCCGCCCTCGGTGAGCACCAGCACGAGGGGCACCGCCAGGCCGGTCGCGCGCAGCAGGCGGCACGTGGTCCGGGCGGTCACCAGGTCGCGGCGGGCGTCGAGGAGCAGGATGTCCGCATCAGGCGCGTCGACGAGCGCCGAGGGCTCCACCGGCAGGACCCGCACCCGGTGTGACAGCAGCCCGAGGGCGGGCAGCACCTGGGCGGAGCCGCCGGACGCCGGGGTGAGGAGCAGCAGATCCGCCACTGGCCTACCTCCCTGCTCGTGGGTGGGGCACACGGTACCGCGCCACCGGCGCCGCTCGTCGTCGCCATCCGGGACTGCGCGCCCACGCCGCGTCGGGCCCGCCGAGGTCCCACGCTGCGGACGCGCTGCCGCGATCTGCGAGACTTGCCGCGTGTCGAGCGTATTGAACCCCCCGCGCCTGCGCGCGCGCCTCGCCGTGACGGCCGGGCGGTAACGCGGCATGCAGCTCGCCACGCGCGCGGTCGTCACGGCCGCCCTCGCCGCCATCGTCGCGGTCGCCGGGTACCTCGGCGGCTGGCCACTGACCATCGTCGCCGCCGCGCTCGCGCTCGCGCTCGCGGTCGGGTGGCCAGCACTGACGGACCTCCCGTTCAGTCCCGGGTCGTCGATCGTGATCGGGCTCGGCGGCGTGGGCGCCGTCTTCGCGGTGCAGGAGGTCCCGGCGCAGCCGTACCTGCGGTACCTGCCCGTGCTGTTCGCGTGCGCGATCCTGCTGGCGTTCGTCAACGAGCTGCTGCGGCGCGACGGGCGGCCGCGGATGGTCGAGTCGGTCGCCGGGACGATCACGGGCACGTTGCTCGCGGTCGCCGTCGCCGGGTGGATCGCGATCGGACGCACGCCGGGCGGCGAGCCGCTCGTCGTAGCGGGCGCGTTGGCGTTGGCCGTGGGCTCGGCGGTGGTCGCGCTGCCGCTCGGGCCGTGGCTCGGCGCGTTCGTCACCTCGGTGGCCGGAGCGGGCGCGGGCGCGCTCGCGGGCCTGGTGCTCGACAACATCGACGTCGTCGCCGGATCGGTGCTCGGCCTCGCGGTGGGCGTGCTCGTCTCGACCATGCACGTGCTGTTCGACCGCCTGGACTCCATGAAGCGCCGCCGCCCGGCGATCGCGGCCGTCGCGCTGCCCGTCACGGTCACCGGCATCCTGGTGTACGTCGTCGGCCGCGTGCTGGTGGGCTGATGGGCCGCGTCGCGTTCGTCGTCCTGCTCCTGGCCGCCGCCACCGGGCTCGGGCTGTGGTGGCGCTCGCGCAACGGGCGGTACACGCCCGTGTCCGCGGCCTTGCTCGACGAGGCGCACGTCGAGGACCGCGACGACCTCGCGGGCGCGCGCGTCGACGCCGCCGACCGCGGCCTGACGAGCGCGGACCTGGGCGCCCCCCTCGGCGCGCACGCGACGTTCGCGCAGTTCTCGAGCGAGGTGTGCGCGCCCTGCCGGCGGACCGCCGTGGTGCTCTCCGAGCTGGCCCATGAGCATGCGGGCGTCGCGCACGTGGAGCTCGACGTCGCCGAGCACCTCGACCTGGTGCGGCGCCTGCACATCCTGCGGACCCCGACGGTGCTGCTCCTGGACCCCGCGGGCGCGGTCGTCGGCCGCGCGTCAGGCGCCATGAGCCGCCATCAGGCGCACGCCGCGCTCGCCGCGCTCGACCGGACGCCGCGGTCCGGCCCGTGAGATGCGCCTTCCGCCGGGGCGCAGAGTGAGTCAGTCTGCCGCCCAGGAGGCACCCATGACCGATCACACCACGCCGCTCACGCACACCGGCAAGGCGACGCCCGCGGGGATCGATCCGCGTGGCCCGCGGTTCGGCGCGGCGCTCACGAGCGTGCTCCTCGTCGTGACCCTGCTGCTGGGGCAGTCGCCCGCCGCGACGATCGTGCTCGCGCTGACCGCGGCCAGCTTCCTGCTGGGCGTCGTGAGCGGGGTCCCGGGGACCTGGCAGGCATGGGTCTTCCGGCGGTTCGTCGTCCGGCGGCTCGCGCCCCCGGCCGAGCTGGAGGACCCGCGGCCGCCGCGGTTCGCGCAGCTTGTCGGGCTGATCGTCACCGGCGTCGGGCTGCTGCTCGGGCTGCTCGGCGTGTCCGTGGCGATTCCGGTCGCGGCCGCGTTCGCGCTCGTCGCGGCGTTCCTCAACGCCGCCTTCGGGCTGTGCCTCGGCTGCGAGCTGTACCTGCTGGGCCTGCGGCTGCGCGCGGGCCGCGCCTGACCGCTCGGTCGTCGGCGCGTCGTTCGTTCAGTAGACGAGCTCGTCAGTAGACGAGCGCCTGCGCGCCCGGGCGCAACGCTTCCTCGACGAACGCCGCGGCGCCCGCGATCCGCACTCCCGGCAGCAGGTCGTCGGCCGTGATCCCCCGCCGCGCGGCGCACTGGGTGCACACCGTGACGCGGCCCTCGTCGAGCACCACCGCCAACAGGTCCGCCGCGGGAGTCGCGTGCTCGAGCGCCAACTCGTCCGCCCGCCCAGGCACGCCGAACCACGCCGCCTCGCCCGTGAGCCACAACGAGACCTCGGCGCCCGCGGCGGCCGCCGCCGCCGCCACTGTGAGCGCCTGGTTGGCCGCCTCCGGACGGTCCGCTCCGGACGTGGTCTTGATCACCAGGGCACGTGTGTCGGCAGTCACGGGGACAGGCTAGGCGTCACCTCTCGTAGGATCGAGCCTATGACCGCGCTCGAAGGGCTCTTCATCGGCCTGTTGGTGGCCGCCACCGGCGCCATCGCATGGACCGCCGGCCTCGTCGTCTATCGGCTGTTCAAGGGCCAGCGCTGAGCTGGCCCCTCCGGAGGCAATCTGATGGCTTTCGTCCTGCCTGAGGGGCTCGCGCCCGAGGTGTACCCGCTGGCCTGGCTCGTGGGCCGGTGGCACGGCGAGGGCGTCGTCGGGTACCCGGGGATCGAGGAGACGGCGTTCACGCAGGACGTCGTGTTCGACCACGACGGCGGCCCCTACCTGGCGTACACCTCGACCATCCGGCTCGTCGTCGCGCCCGACGACGCGTCGGGGCTGGAGTCGGGCGACGCTCCCGGCCCGGTGTGGTCGACGGAGTCCGGCTACTGGCGGGTGCCACCCGCGCGGCCGGCCGAGCTGCGCGAGGACCAGTTCCCCGTCGAGGCGCTGCTGTCCGACCCGTCCGGGCACGTCGCCGTGTACGTCGGGGCCGTCGGCAACGGCCGCATCGACTTGGCGAGCGACCTGATCGCGCGCACCGAGACCGGCGCCGACGTCACCGCCGCCACACGCCTGTACGGCCTGGTGCAGGGCGACCTGATGTGGGCGCACGACATGGCGGCGTTCGGGCAGCCGATGCAGTCGTACGCGTCGGCGCGGCTCTCGCGTGTCGAGGACGCAGGCGGCGACGACGTCGACGACTTCGCCCCCGACGACGACGCGCGCGAGGGCTGACATGGCCGAGGCGCCCACCGCGGAGGCCGCGCAGCAGCACGGTGAGCCGCCGCGCCACCGCAGCCCCCTGCTCGGGCGCCGCGGCGCCGTCGAGGGCTCCGGCGCCGACGCGGGCGTCGCCTGGCACTACGGGGACCCGACGAGCGAGCAGCGCGCGCTCGCGCGCGGCGGAGCGGTCGCGGACCAGTCGCACCTCGGCGTCGTGCGCGTCGCGGGGCCGGACCGGCTGACCTGGCTGCACTCGATCACGTCCGCGCAACTCGACGACCTGGCGCCGCGGGTGTCCACCGAGCTGCTGGTGCTGAGCCCGCACGGGCACATCGAGCACGCCGCGGCCGTCGTCGACGACGGCGAGGCCACCTGGCTGATCACCGAGACGCCCGTCGGGCTGTCCACCTGGCTGGACCGGATGCGGTTCATGATGCGCGTCGAGGTCACGGATGTGACCGACTCGTGGGCCGCGGTGGGGGAGCCCGTCGCGGCCGAGGGCGCCGCCGGCGAGCCCGTGACCTGGGTGGACCAGTGGCCTCGGGTCGTCGAGGGCGGAACCCGGTACGGGCCGGCGGCCGACGCGCACCCGGGGGCGGGCCGCGCGTGGCGGCTCGTCCTGGTGCCCCGCGGGCGCCTCGTCGAGGAGGTCGCGGCGCGCGAGGCCGCGGGC
>JAEWOA010000133.1 GCA_023461115.1 Actinomycetes bacterium | reverse complement strand
CGCGAGGCGCGGGGGAGCAGGGCTCCGGGCCGTGGTGGGGCATGGCGCAGGCGCTCGTCGCGGAACGCGCCCGGGCGGTGCGTGCGTCCGGGGTGGTGGAGCTGCCCTCGCACCTGTCGGCGTCGGCGCTGGTGCGGCTCGCGTCCGACGAGGGGGAGTTCGCGCGGTGGCTGCGCCGCCCGGTGCCCGCGGAGCCGTCGGGGCACGCGCGGCTCGGCACGCGGTTCCACGCGTGGGTGGAGGCGTACTACGGGTCGGCGTCGCTGGTCGACCTCGACGACCTGCCCGGCGCCGACGACGGCTTCGACTTGGACGGATTGCCCAGCGCCGACGACGACTTCCTGGCGCACGGCGGTGAGGCCGACGGCCGCGGAACGCGCCCGGACGACCACGCGGACCCCGCGACGGCCGACGAGGCTCGACTGCGGGCGGCGTTCCTGGCGTCCGAGTGGGCGGGCCGCGCGCCGTTGCGGGTCGAGGTGGACGTCGAGACGCCCGCGGCGGGCTACGTCCTGCGCTCCCGCATCGACGCGGTGTTCCGCGACCCGCAGGACCCCACGGGGCGCGGCGTCGTCGTCGTCGACTGGAAGACGGGCCTTCCGCCGCGGGACGCGCACGCTCGCGCCGCGCGCGAGATCCAGCTCGCGGTGTACCGCCTGGCGTGGTCGCGCCACTCGGGAACGCCGCTCGACGACGTGCGCGCGGCATTCCACTACGTCGGCGCGAACGAGACGGTCTACCCCCAGCGCCTGCTCGGCGAGGACGAGCTCGAAGGGCTGCTCCGCTCGGCGACACCGGCCAGCGCGGCTACGCCAGCGTCGCGACCGCGTTGATCGGTGCGGTGACGGCTTCGTCGCTCCACACGGGGCGCGTGTGCTCGTCGAGGTCCTCGAGCATGCCGACGGCGTCGGCCACCACGTCGTCGTCGCCCACCCGGACGCCGTAGAGCAGCCAGCGCGCGAGCGCGAGCTCGCCAGCCAGCAGCGCGCGCTCCGCGAGGTGCGGGTCGAGCAGCTCGGTGCGGCGCAGCTGGTAGGCCTCCATGATCGAGTCGGCGGCCTCGGGAGGCGCCGCGACCAGGAGCCACGACAGGTCGTCTGCAGGGTCGGCCACGCAAGCCTCGCCCCAGTGGAGCATGCCCGTGACGACGCCGTCCTTGACCAGGACCCGCTCGTTGGTGAGGTCGCCGTGCACCACGGTGGGCCGGAATCGCCACATCGCGACGTCCTCGAGCCGCTCCTCCCAGCGCCGCAGGAGCGTCGGGGGGACCTTGCCGGTCGCGGCGGCCGAGTCGACCTCCGCCTGGCGGCGCGCACGGAACTCCTGCGCGTCGTACACGGGCAGGCCGGCGTTCTCGACGAGCGACGTGGGCAGCTCGTGGATCGACGCGATCGCCCGCCCGACCGAGGCGCACAGGCCCGGGCCTGGCACCAGGTCCTCGACGTCGAGCCCGCGCCCTGGTATCTCGGCGTGCACGGCGGCGCGGCCACCTTCCGGCAGGTGCGCGAAGCCCGCGGGGCGGGGGACCGCGAACGGGAGCGCGCCCTCGTCGGCGGCGCGCCCGAGCACGTCGAGCAGCACGACCTCCGCCTCCAGGGCGGCGCCAGCGGCCGCGTGGACGGGCGCGCGGACCACCCAGCGGCGGCGGGCGGCGTCGATGACGACCGCGATGTCGTAGTCCGTGCCAGGGTGCGCGGGCCGCCGGACGTCGAACGCGTCGAGCCCGGGGACCGCGACCGTGGCCAGAGCGGCGAGGGCGAGCGGTGAGCGTGGCACGGGGCCAGAGTAGGCGGGCGGCACCCGGGCGGGCGGCACCCGAGCGGCGTGTCCGCCCGATTCGTCCACTGTGTGGCGAGCCGCGCGGACAGTCACCCGGACGAGGGACCGGGCAGGGGGCCGCCGAACCAGTCCTCGACGAGTGCGCGCGCGATCGACGAGGCGCCCGGTGGCACCACGTCGCCCGCGGCGACTGCGGCCGCGAGCTCGCCGCGCGTGAACCAGCGGGCGTCGGTGAGCTCGGCGCCGTCGGGCCGCAGCGCGGGCGACGAACCGTGTGCGCGCGCGTGGAACCCGACCATCAGCGACGCCGGGAACGGCCACGGTTGGCTGCCCCGGTAAGCGACCTCGGCGACGACGGCTCCGACCTCCTCGAGGACCTCGCGGCGCACCGCGTGCTCGAGCGACTCGCCGGGCTCGACGAAGCCCGCGAGCGTCGACCACCGCCCGGGCGCCCACTGCGCGGCGTGGCCGAGTAGGAGGCGGTCGTCGTCGTCGACGACGGCCATGATCACCGCCGGGTCCGTCCGCGGGTAGTGCTCGGAGCTGTCCTCGTCGCACACGCGGGTCCACCCGGCCTGCCGCACGCTCGTCGCGCCGCCGCAGCGGGGGCAGCGCGGGTTCCGCTCGTGCCAGGCGTCCAGGGCCACCGCGGGGGCCGCGAGCCCGGCATCGCGGGCGCCGAGCGTCGCGCCGATCCCGCGCAGGGGCGCCCAGCGCAGCGGGGCCCCGGGCGGGGCTGTGGGC
>JAEWOA010000132.1 GCA_023461115.1 Actinomycetes bacterium | reverse complement strand
TGGATCAGCGCCAGCACCTTGAGCGGCTGGCTGAGCATCGGCACGTGTGACGACGCCACCTCGACCGTCTTCGAGCCGGCCCGGGCCGCCATCGCCCGCTCGGCCTGCGGCGGGATGATCCGGTCGTTCTTGGCCACCATGTACCAGCTCGGGATGGTCTTCCACGCCGGCGGGCCTGACGGCAGCCCCAGCGCCGCGAGCGCGCCCGGCCGCTGCGAGCCGGCCATCGACTTGGCGACGACCGCGGGCAGGTCCTGCGCGAACAGCCGCGGGAAGTGCGCGGGGTCGATGTACGCGTCGCCGTCCATGGGCGCGGCGCCGGGGAACGGCCGGACGACGAGGTGCGAGGTCACCTCGGTGTGGCCTCCGCCCAGCGCGTTCGCGGCCTGGACCGACTCGCCCTCGTCGAGCGCGTAGGCGGCGATGTAGACGAGGGACTTCACGTTCGGGTTGCCGGTGGCGGCATTGGTGACGACCGCGCCGCCGTACGAGTGCCCGACGAGCACGATCGGCCCCTTCAGCGTGCCGAGGAAGGTTCGCAGGTACTCGCTGTCGTAGGCGATGCCGCGCAGCGGGTTGGAGAACGCGAGGACGGGGTAGCCCTGCGCCTGGAGCGCGGCCCCGACGACGGACCAGCCGCTCGAGTCGGCGAACGCGCCGTGGACCAGCACGATCGTCGGCTTGACGGCGGCCGGCCGCGCGGGCGCTCCGGCAGTGGACGGCGCCGCGGCGCCGAGCGTGGAGATGCCGACGAGGGCGGCGGCCGCGAGCGCGGCGAGCCCTCGTCGGAAGCGGGACGACCGGGGACGAGCAGACGGCGACGCGGCGTGCGACGTGATGGACATGACTCCTCCTTGCGGGTGAGGCTGGGTCAGGCGAGGGGTGCGGTCACCGGGCGCGCGTGCGTGACGGCCCAGTCGAGCGCGTAGTCCGCGACGGCCTCCCACCCGGGCTCCGCGCAGGTCCAGTGGGACCGGCCGGGGAACTCGTAGTAGTCGGTCAGCGCGGGCGACTTCTTCCAGTGCTTGGCGTTCGACTTGTTCACCGCCGGCGGCATGATGTGGTCCTCGCCGCCGCCGACGAACAGCAGGGGCGCCCGGTCCGTCGAGTAGTCCACCCACGTCTCCTGGTGCCCGGGCGTGAGGTTGGCCAGCAGCCCGTACGCCCACACCCAGTTGCCGGGCGCGGGGATGGCGTAGCGGGCGTGCGCGGCGTCGGACGCCTCGCGCGAGATCGTGTTGGCGAACGCGTAGTGCCACTCCTCGGGCGTGAAGCCGACGGCCCGGTGGTAGTTGGCGGGGTTCCGCAGGGCCGGGAACAGCGAGCGCGCCTGCGAGAGCGGCGTGACGCGCACGCCCTCGGGCGGCGCGGAGTTGATCGCCACGCCGGACACGCCGAGCCCGCGCGCCAGGAGCAGCTGCGTGAGGCAGCCGCCGAACGAGTGGCCCATGATGATCGGCGGCTTGGGCAGCGCCGAGATGACGGCGCTGAGGTGGTCGAGCGTCTCCGGGACCGTGAGCTTGGCGATCACCTCGGAGTTCTCGCGCAGCGCCTCGACCTCCACCTCGAAGCCGGGGTAGGCGGGTGTGAGGACGGTGTAGCCCTGGGACTCGTACCGGGCCTTCCAGTCCTCCCAGCTGCGGGGTGTGACCCACAGGCCGTGGACCAGGACGACGGTGTCGGGTGCTTCGGCGGTCATGGCGGCTGCCCCTCTCTGTCGGATGCCTCCACGATCCCGACGAAAGGGGCATGCGCGGACCACGTGCCGCGCGTAGTGAGCCGCCGCAGCGGTGCGACGAGGGCGTCAGGCCTCGGTGGCCGCGCGCGCGACGAGCTGCCGCCGCGACGTCACCCCGAGCTTCCGGAACACCTTGCGCAGGTGGTAGTCCACCGTGTTCGGGCTGATGAACAGCGCGGCGCCGATCTCGGCGTTCGTCGCGCCGCGGGACGCGAGCGACGCGACGGCCGCCTCCTGGGAGGTCAGCTCCGACGGCGACGCGGCGGTCGCCGCCGCCGGCTTGGAGGCGGAGGCCCGCTCCCCGGCGGCGGCCAGCTCCCGACGAGCACGCTCCGCGAACGCCGTCGCGCCCACGGAATCGAGCACGTCGCGGGCCAGCCGGAGCTGGGCGCGGGCGTCCCCGCGCCGACGCAGGCGGCGCAGCCATTCGCCGTAGAGGAGCCGTGCGCGCGCGGCGTCCCCATGGTGGCCAGGCGTCTCCAGCAGCGCGATCGCGCGCAGGAAGTGGTCCTCGGCCTCGTCGTCGGGGGCGAGCAGCGCGCGGGATCGCGCCGCCATGGCGAGGGTCCAGTCCGTCCCGGTCGCGTCGGCGTACCGGGCCAGGCGCGCGGCCGCGACCGTCGCCTCCGACCGGTGGCCGCTGCGCGCCGCGGCCTCCACGTACTCCGGCATGAGGTGGAAGCGGGCTTGCAGGAACTGGTTCTCGACGAGCGCGCGCAGCCGGGTGAACGCCGAGTCGTAGTCGCCATGCGCCAGGTCGTCGATGCCCAACGCGGCCTCGGCCATGCGGGTCACCCCGAGGAAGCCGCCCGCGCGGACGGCCGCGGCGATCGCCTCGACCGTCCCGTGCGGCGTGCCGGTCCAGACGAGCAGCGCGGGATTGGCCACCTGCTGCTCGACGTACCCCACCGCGCGCCGCAGGTCGGCGGCCTGGTCGAGGAGCTCGGCGGCGCGCCGGGGCTGCGTGCGCGAGAGCTCGACCGCGCTGGCCACCCACAGCGAGCTGTCGACCTCGCGGAGCGCGCCGCGCTCGCGGCCCACCCGGACCACGCGGCCGAGCAAGCGGCTGGCGGCCTCGAAGTCGCACAGCCCGACGGTCGCGGTGACGACGAAGAACGCGAACTCGAGGAAGGCCGTGTCGTCGAGCGCGTCGAGCATCGCGACCGCCGCGCGCAAGTGGGGCACGGCCGCCTCGTAGGGCTCCAGGATGAACGCCGCGGCGCCGCGCAGCGCGATCGCGTGCGGGCCGTCGGCGACCCCCGCGGCCGCGCGGAGCCGGACGCCGAGGTCGTGCACCGTGACCCCCTCGAGGTCGGTCTCGGTGGTGCCCGCGAAGTTCAGCGCGAGGAGCGCGGCCCTTTGCTCCTGGCCCGGATCCCTGCCGTGGAAGTCGTCGGCCGCCGCGAGCAGGGTGGCCGCGGACGCGCGGATCGTCAGGTAGTCGGACAGGAAGACGCTGCACATGACGCTCACGACGCGCAGCCGGCCGCGGGTCACAGGCTCGAGGTCGTCGGGCGAGACGTCGGCGAGCAGCTCGCGCGAGAGCAACGCCGCGCCCGCGCCGATCGCCGCCTCCGCCGCGGCCACGCGCAACTCGTCGCGCCACGCCCCCGTCGGGGCCAGGTCCGCGG
>JAEWOA010000131.1 GCA_023461115.1 Actinomycetes bacterium | reverse complement strand
GGCGGCGGCGGACCACGGGTCCAGCGCGCCGCCGCCCGCCGGGGCGATCGCGACGAGATCGAGCCCGCCCTCCTCCGCGAGCCGGGCGGCCGCGGTGACGAGGTGGGGGTCCAGGCGCGCGGTGTCGAGCTCGACTCCGAGATTCATGCGTCCTCCGATGTGCTTGAGACCAGATCGTATGCCGCACAGATGATCTCTCCAAACGCACATCGGCTACCCTGGCCCCATGGACACGACGCACGCCGCGCAGGAGGACTTGGGCTGGGCGCTCGGCGTGCTGCTGCGCTCCTACCGCGACCACGTCTCCCCCGCGCTCGGCGACTTCCCGCAGGGGCCGCGCGGCTACCAGACCGTCACGCACGCGATGGCCGCCGACCGGCAGAGCCAGCTCGCGCTCGCGCAACGCCTCGGCATCGACCGCACCGTGATGACCTACCTGATCGACGACCTCGAGGGCGCCGGACTCGTCGAGCGCCGGCCCAACCCGGCCGACCGGCGCCAACGCCAGGTGGTCGCCACGGCGCGCGCGCACGACGAGGTCGCGGCGCTCTGCGCCCGCGTGACTGCCGCCGAGGACGCCGCGCTCGGCGGGCTGGACGACGCCGAGCGCGCGACCCTGCGCGACCTGCTGCACAAGGCGGCCGCCGCGCTCACGTCGGCCGGCGCGCAGGGCTGCGACGAGGCGTCGACGCCCGCGTAGCCGGCCCACGACCGTCCCGGACGACGACCCGGGTGGATTTCATGCCCGCCACGGGCGCCGAACTCCACCCGCCACGTCGACGCGCGGGACACCGGCGCAGGGGTTAGGCGAGCACCTGGGTCAGGGGCATCGAGGAGTCCACCGGGATGTCCAGCGACGACGGGCGCAGGCCCCGGCGCACGACCGCCGAGCCGAGGGCCGCGATCATCGCTCCGTTGTCGGTGCAGTAGCGGATCGGCGGGATGCGGAGCGTGATGCCCGCGTCCGCGCAGCGGGCCGCCGCCATGTCCCGGAGCTGCGAGTTGGCGGAGAACCCACCGCCGACCACGAGGGTGTCCACGCCGTGCGCCCGGCACGCGGCGATCGTCTTGGCGGTCAGCACGTCGGCCACGGCCTCGGCGAAGCTCGCGGAGATGTCCGCGAGCGGCAGCTCCTCGCCGGCGTCCTGGCGCGCCTCGACCCAGCGGGCCACGGCCGTCTTGAGGCCCGAGAACGAGAAGTCCGTGGCGTGCTTGGCCTGATCCTTGGGGGCGGTGAGGCCGCGCGGGAAGCGGATGGCGTTCGGGTTGCCCTCGCGCGCCAGGCGGTCGATGTGCGGGCCACCGGGGTACGGCAGGCCCAGGAGCCGGCCGACCTTGTCGAACGCCTCGCCCGCGGCGTCGTCGAGCGTCGAGCCGAGCTCGGTGACGTTCACGGTGTCGTCGAGCAGCAGCAGCGACGAGTGCCCGCCGGACACGACGAGCGCCATGACCCGCTCCGGGAACGCGCCGTCCACGAGCTCGTCGACGACCGCGTGGCCGATCACGTGGTTGACGCCGTACAGCGGCTTGCCCAGCCCGATGGCCAGCGCCTTCGCCGCGCTGGCGCCCACCGTCAGCGGGCCGACCAGGCCCGGGCCCGCGGTCACGGCGATCGCGTCGACGTCGTCGAGCGTGACCTGCGCGGTGGCGAGCGCGCGCTCGATCGTCGGGATCATCGCCTCGAGGTGCGCGCGCGATGCGATCTCGGGGATGATCCCGCCGAACCGCGCGTGCTCGTCGACAGACGAGGCGACCGCGTCGACCAGCAGGTCGTAGCCGCGCACGAGCGCGACCCCCGTCTCGTCGCAGGACGTCTCGATGCCCAGGACGAGGGGCTGGTTCTCCATGGGAGACACCCTAGGTTCCGGCCGCCCACGCGGCCGAATCCGCCGGAGGCCCGGTGTGAGGAGCCTCACCCGGGTGACGGGATGAATCGAAGATTGTTGATGATTCAATCACATCATGACGACTGAGACCTCCGTCCTCGACGGCCTGGACTTCCCCGCCCCCGCCTACGCGATCGGCGACGAGGCCGCCGACTTGATCTTCCGCGAGGCGCGCACCATCGCTCAGTTCACCGACCAACCCGTCACCGACGAGGACCTCGCCGCGGTCTACGACCTGCTCAAGTGGGGTCCGACCGCCATGAACATCACCCCGCTGCGCCTGCTCGTCGTCCGCACGCCCGAGGCCCGCGAGCGCCTGGGCAAGCACGTCAACGACGGCAACCGCGACCGCGTGCTGGCCGCGCCGGTGACGCTGATCGTCGCGTCCGACCCGGGCTTCCACCGCGACCTGCCGGTCCTCGCGCCCCACCGCGCCGAGATGATGGACTTCTTCGAGGGCGCCGTCGAGATGCGCGAGCAGATGTCGTTCCAGAACACCATGATCCAGTTCGGGTACCTGATCGTCGCGCTGCGCGCCGCGGGCCTGGACGCCGGCCCGATGGCCGGGCTCGACACCGCGGCCGTGGACGCCGAGTTCCTGGCGGACAGGGGCTGGAAGTCGCACCTGATCGTCAACGTCGGCCACCGCGCGGGCGCGGGCACACGCTTCGAGCGCGCGGCCCGCCTGGGCTACGACGAGGTCGCGCTCACGGTCTGAGCCTGACCGCCCGCCCGGTCACGCCGTCACGCCGTCGCGACCGGGCGGGACTCGTCGTTGGACCACTGTGAGAACGAGCCCGGGTAGAGCGCGGCGTCCACGCCGATCGCCGCGAGCGCGGCCACCTCGTGCGTGGCCGTGACGCCCGAGCCGCAGTACACCGCCACCGGCGCGCCCGCCGCGGCGCCCAAGGCCCGGAAGCGCTCGCGGAGCGCGTCGCCATCCAGGAAGCGGCCGTCCGGGGCCAGGTTGTCTCCGGTCGGGGCCGAGACGGCGCCGGGGATGTGGCCCGCTCGCGGGTCGACCGGCTCGACGAGCCCCGCGTACCGCTCGGCGGCCCTCGCGTCGAGGAGCGGGCCGTGCCCGTCCACCGCGAGCCAGTCCGCTGCGTCGTCGGCCGTGATCGTCGCCAGCCCGCCCGACGAGAGCACGACGTCGCCCGGCTCGGGCGTCACCGCGCCCGCCTCCACGGCCAGGCCTGCCGCCGTCCACGCGGCCAGGCCGCCGTCGAGCAGCCGCATGTCACGCACCCCAGCCCAGCGCAGCAGCCACCAGACCCGCGCGGCCGACGTGCCGGCCACGTCGTCGTACGCCACCACCGCCGCCCCGTCCCGCACACCCCAGCGCCGCGCGGCCGCCTCCAGGTCGGCGAGCTCCGGCAACGGGTGGCGGCCGGCCGCCGGGCTCGGCGGCGCCGCGAGCTCGGTGTCGAGGTCCACGTAGACCGCGGTGGGCACGTGGCCCGCGAGGTACTGCTCGTGCCCGTCGGCCAGGCCGAGCGCCCAGCGCACATCGAGCACCACGGGAGGCTCGTCGCCGGCGAGCTCGGCCGCCAAGGTGAGCGGGTCGACGAGCACAGCGGCCCGCACCGCGTCGTCGGGCTCCGTCGAATCCCTGCCGTCCACGGGCGCCGTCCCTTCGTCGTCGTCGGCCCGACGTTAGTCGGCCCGCAACCCCAACCGCATGGTCCAGGCGTCCTTGTTCTCGGGCTGGTAGTAGCCGCGGCGGACGCCGAGCCGCACGAAGCCCGCGTGATCGTAGAGCCGGAGCGCGGGCTCGTTGTCGACGCGGACCTCGAGCAGCACCGACGAGGCGCCGAGCTCGCGCGCGCGGGCCACGAGCGCGTCGAGCAGCAGCCGCCCGATGCCCCGGCCTTGGTGGTCCTGCGCGGTGCCCACCGTCATCACCTGCACGTCCTCGCCGTCGAACCACAGGCCCGCGTACCCGACGATGCGTCTGCCGTCGACTGCCGCGATGTACCACCGGCCGGGCCCGACGATCTCGTCGGCCAATCCCTGCGTGGACCACGCGCCCGCGCCGAACAGCGCGCGCTCGAGCACGTCGAGCTCCGGCACGTCGTCGACCACCAGCGGCCGCAGCCGCACCTCGCCCATCGCCGGGTCAGCCGACGCGCTTGGCGCCGGCGGACGGCACGGCGTCCGGACGGCGCAGGTACAGCG
>JAEWOA010000130.1 GCA_023461115.1 Actinomycetes bacterium | reverse complement strand
GAACTGCGCCGCGACCGCCGCCTGCGTGCCCGCCGCCCGGCCCTCCATGCGCGCGATCTCCCGGCTCAGGACGCGCTTGAGCTTGCGTTCCGCGCGCTGGGCGGCGGGGGTGAGCCCGACGATGCCGTTCACGACGATCGGGTCCGGCGCGCGGCGCTGCACCACCGGGCCGGCGTGCGGGGTGTGCGGCGCAGTCGTCCACTCGCGGAGCGCGGCCGTCGTCGCCCGGTTGCCCGCCGCGCGCTGCAGTGCGAACGCGGCCCGCGGGCTCGTCGTCCGGTGTGCGGCACTCGTTCTCGCGCGTTCGGCCGAGGCGTCGCGCGGGCTGCGCACCCGCTCCATGACGCGACCCTAGGCGAGCCTCCTCGCCGGGGCGCGAGCGGGGCCAATGTCTGCCCTTCCGGCTTCCCGAGCGGGCGCCGCGGGCTGCCGGGCGGTCCGGTGGTCCGCTGGTCCGGGCGTACTTTGGGGGGGTGCCGCTTCCGCCCCTCGTCGAGCCCGGACCGCCGCTCACCCCCGAGCAGGCCGTGCGCGCGTCCCGCCACCTCCTGCTGCCCGGCATGGGGCTCGAGGGGCAGCGGCGGCTGCGGAACGCGCGGGTCTGCGTGGTCGGGGCGGGCGGGCTCGGGGCGCCGGTGCTGCAGTACCTGGCGGCGGCGGGGGTGGGGACGCTCGGGATCGTCGACGACGACGTCGTCGACCTCACCAACCTCCAGCGGCAGGTGATCCACGGCACGTCGGACGTCGGACGTCCCAAGGTGGACTCGGCGCGCGACGCGGTGCTGGAGCTGGACCCGACGATCGTCGTGCGGACGCATCCCGTGCGGCTCTCGTCGTCGAACGCCGCGGTGCTGCTGGGGGAGTACGACCTGGTGGTCGACGGGACCGACAACTTCCCGACCCGCTACCTGGTGTCCGACGCGTGCGCCGCGCTGGGGCTGCCGGTGGTGTGGGGGTCGGTGCTGCGGTTCGACGCGCAGGTGTCGGTGTTCTGGGCTCTCGCGGGTGTGACGCTGCGGGACCTGTTCCCCGACGAGCCGGCGCCGGGCGACGTGCCGTCGTGCTCCGAGGCCGGCGTGGTGGGCGCCCTCTGCGGCCAGGTGGGCTCGCTGATGGCGACGGAGGCGATCAAGCTGATCACAGGCCTGGGCCGCCCCCTGCTAGGCCGCGTCCTAGCGCTAGACGCCCTCAACAGCACCTGGACCCCCCTCCCCCTCACCCCCCTCCCCACCCCCCACCCCCTCCCTCCCACTTCCGCCGAGTTCGTCGGTGAATCGCCAGTTCGTCGGGAATCTCCGACGACCTCGACGATCTCCGACGACCTCGGCGAGGGGGCGGGTGTGCAGGGGGTGCGGGTGCAGGGGGTGGGGGTGCCGGAGGTGGGGGTGGGGGAGTTGGAGGGGGTGCTCGTCGGGGGGGCGATGTTGGTCGACGTGCGGGAGGCGCATGAGGTTGCCGCCGCGCGCATTCCCGGGGGAGTGCTGGCGCCGCTCGACACCGTGCTCGACGGGTCCGCGCTCGAGGCATTGCCGCGCGACCGGCCCGTCGTCGTCTACTGCCACTCCGGCGTCCGCTCGCAGGCCGCCGCGCAGGTGATGCGCGCCGCCGGCATCGACGCCGCGAACCTGAGCGGGGGAATCGCCGCCTGGCTCGCGCACAACGCGCGCTGAGGGACCTTCGAGGGCTGACGGGCCGTGGAAGGATCGGGCCTGGTGATGGGTCCGCGGGCGCGGAACCGGCGGGCGTGAGGAGGCGTGGGTGCGGAGTCTCGACGAACATCGGGCGGCGGCACTCGCGCTCGCGTCGCCGCTGCCGGTGGTCGCGGTCGGGCTGGCCGACGCGCGGGGGTGTGTGCTGGCCGAGGACGTCGTCGCGGACGCCCCGTTGCCGGCGTGGGCGAACTCCGCGATGGACGGCTACGCGGTCCGCGCTCGTGACGTTGCGGGCGCCAGCGCCGACGCCCCCGTGCGGCTGCGCGTGGTGGCGGACCTGCCCGCGGGGTCGGCCGCCGAGCCGTTCGTCGAGGCCGGGACGGCCGCGCGCATCATGACCGGCGCTCCGATGCCCCCCGGCGCGGACTGCGTCGTCCCGGTCGAGGCCACCGACGCCGGGATGGAGTCCGTCGCCGTCCGGGACGCGGCCGTCGTCGGCCGGCACGTGCGCCCCGCGGGCGACGACGCCGCCCCCGGGGACCTGATCCTCGCCGCCGGCGCGCTCGTCGGGCCGGGGCAGATCGCGGCGCTCGCGGGCGTCGGCCGGGCGACCGTGCCCGTCCGACGACGGCCGCGGATCGCCGTGATCTCGACGGGCGACGAGCTCGCGGCCCCCGGCGAGCCACTCAGCCGCGGCCGCATCCACGACTCCAACTCGTGGCTCCTGGCTGCGGCGGTGCAGGCCGCAGGCGCCGAGCCCGTGCGGCTGGGACCCGTGGCCGACTCGGTGGACGCGCTGCTCGGGCTGCTCGCCGGGCTCGACGGCCAGGTCGACGGGATCGTCACCTCCGGCGGCGTCAGCGCGGGCGCGTACGACGTAGTCAAGGCCGCGCTCACGGGCGTCGAGTTCCTACCCGTCGCGGTGCAGCCCGGCAAACCGCAGGGCCTGGGCCGGCTGCCCGGCGGCACTCCGATCTGGACCCTGCCCGGGAACCCGGTGAGCACGTTCGCGTCGTTCGAGATGTTCGTGCGGCCGGCGATCCAGCGGATGCGGGGCCTCGACGAGGTGGAGCGGCCGCGGATCGCCGCCGTCGCCGCCGAGGGCTGGCGCACCCCACCGGACCGCGCCCAGCTCATGCCGATCCGGCTGCGGCGCGCCGCCCCGGCCAGCGCGACGGACACCGACGAGTCCACCCAGGCGCGCGTGGCGTCGACCGGTGCGTCTGCCATGGCGCCCACCGGCGGCCCGGCGCCGGTGTGGCGGGCCTCGTCGGGCGGGTCCGGCTCGCACCTCGTCGCACGCCTGGCGCTTGCCGACGGACTCGCGATTGTGCCGGCGGACGTGGCCGAGGTCCACGCCGGCGACCCTCTGGAGGTATTCCTGACATGAGCGACTTCACGCATCTCGACGCCGCGGGCCATGCGCGGATGGTCGACGTCACCGAGAAGGCGCCGACCGTGCGCTCGGCGACCGCGTCCGGGCGGGTGGAGTGCGGGCCGGCGGTCGTCGCGGCGCTGCGCGACGGGACCGTGCCTAAGGGGGACGTGCTCGCGGTGGCGCGGATCGCGGGGATCGCGGCGGCCAAGCGGACACCCGAGCTGCTGCCGTTGGCGCACGTCATCGGCGTGCACGGGGCTGTCGTCGATGTCGCGGTGACCGACTCGGGCGTGGACGTCACGGCGACCGTCCGCACCGCCGACCGGACGGGTGTCGAGATGGAGGCGCTCACCGCGGTGTCGGTGGCCGCGCTCGCGATCGTCGACATGGTCAAGGGCCTCGACAAGTCCGTGCGGATCGCCGACGTGCGCCTCGAGGCGAAGACGGGCGGCAAGTCCGGCCCCTGGCGCCGCCCCGCCGACGCCTGACCGGCCCTGCCCGCCATGCCCACCCACCCCGCGCACGGTCTCGGCGCCCACGACTCGCCCCGCCCCCGCGCCGCGCGGGTGGTGTTCGACGCGATCGTGCTGGCCGGTGGCGCGGGCCGCCGGCTGGGGCCCGCGGTGGCCAAGCCGGAGGTCGTCGTCGGCGGGCTCGCACTGGTGGACCACGCGCTGGCGGCGGTGGCGGCCGCCCGCCATGTGGTCCTCGTCGCTCCTGAGCAACACGCGCGGCCCGGAATCCCGCGCACCCTGGAGGACCCTCCAGGCGGCGGCCCGGTCGCCGGCCTCGCCGCGGGCCTGGCCCACCTCCACACGCTGACCACACCGACCCTCACGTCCAGGGCGGGTGGCGAGGCGCCCGGGGGAGGGGAGGGGGCTCGGGTTGTCGTCGTGCTCGCGTGTGATGTGCCGCGGGCGGCGCAGGTGGTGGACGCGCTCGTCGTGGCCGCGTCCACGCCTGGAGTGGACGGAGCGCGGCTCGTCGCGGCGGACGGGGCGCCGCAGCACCTCGTCGCGGCCTACCGCACGGACGCGCTCGTCGCGGCGCTCGCCGGGCTCGACGAGGTGCGCGGCGCCTCCATGCGCCGGGCCCTGGCAGGGCTCAGGCTCGTCGGGATCCCGGACCCCGACGATGTCTCCCGCGACGCGGACACCTGGCCCGACGTGGCCGCGCTCGACGAGCGACTGGGCGCCCGGCCGCAGATTTCCACGGCCGAGCCGGACGCCTCCGCCGCCGGACGGCGCCAGGATCAGCCGTGACGGACCGATCAAGGAGCACGCATGAGTGACGACCCGCGGCGCGCGCCCGGCGCCGACCTCCCCGAGTGGGTGGACCACATCGCCGAGGTGCTCGGCGTCGAGCGCTCGCTGATCGACGTCGACCGGCTGCTGGCGCTGTCGTCGGAGGTCGCGCACGGTGTCGCGCGCCCGGCGGTGCCGGTCACGATGTTCGTCGCGGGGCTCGCCGCCGCCGGCGCTGACCCGGGCCGGATCGCGGAGCTCCTCGACGACGTCGAGCGCGAGGCCGTCTCCTGGCACGCGTCCGACGACGACGCCCCCGCGGACGCGTGAGCCGGGCATGATCACCGTCCGCTACTTCGCCGCCGCCGCCGAGGCCGCCGGGGTGGACACCGAGCAGGTGCCGGCCGGGACGGGGGAGGCCGTCCGCGCCGAGCTCGTGCGCCGGCACGGAGCCAGCCTGGACCGTGTGCTCGCCCGCTGCGCGCTCCTCACGGATGGCCGTCGCCTCTCGCCCGACGACACGCTCTCTCCCGGTGGCACGCTCGACGTGCTGCCCCCGTTCGCGGGCGGCTGAGCCGCCCGCCCCACAGCGCGGGCCCCGATCGTCGCGGAGGGCGGCGACCTGGACCTCCAGCGCTCGCGGCCGTCAGCCGCCGATCGCGCTCATCGGGCGCCGCGGCTGGAGGAACGCCGGGTCGTCGATGTCGTGGCCTGCGCGTTTGCCCGCGAGGCACCGGTGGTAGGCGTCCGCGATCGCCTCGTCGACGGCCGCCGCAGGCTCGTCGGACCGCAGGATCTCCCTGGTGTCCACCTCGGACTGCGAGAACAGGCACGCACGGAGCTGCCCGTCGGCGGTGAGCCGGAGCCGGTCGCACGCGCCGCAGAACGGCGCGGTCACGGACGCGATGACGCCGACGGTGGCTGGTCCGCCGTCGACAGTCCAGAGCTCGGCGGGCGCGGCGCCGCGCCCGGGCACCTCGTCGAGCTGGAACTGCGCGGACAGCCGCTCCAGGATCTCGGCCTGCGTGACCATCTCGACGCGGTCCCAGGTGTGCCCGCCGTCGAGCGGCATCTGCTCGATGAACCGCATCTGGTACCCGTGGTCCACGGCGAACTTGGTGAGCGCGACGACCTCGTCGTCGTTGACTCCGCGCATCGCGACCGCGTTGAGCTTGACGGGGTGCAGCCCGGCGGCGTCGGCGGCGGCGATGCCCGCGAGCGTCTCGACGAGGCGGTCGCGGCGCGTGAGCTGCTGGAACCGGGCGCGGTCGAGTGTGTCGAGGCTGATGTTGACGCGGCTGAGCCCGGCGTCGCGCAGGGGCGCCGCGAGGGCGGGGAGGCGGAGCGCGTTGGTGGTCAGCGAGACCTCGGGCGAGCCGGCAGGCCCGGTGAGCGCGGTGAGGCGCCGCACCACGTCGACGACGTCCACGCGCAGCAGCGGCTCGCCGCCGGTCAGCCGGATCTCGGTGATGCCGAGCGACACGCCGACGCGCGCGACGCGCACGATCTCGTCGGTGCTGAGCATGGTCGAGCGCGCGAGCCACGGGACGCCGTCGGCGGGCATGCAGTAGGTGCAACGCAGCGAGCAGCGGTCGGTCAGGGAGATGCGCAGGTCGTGGTGTGCGCGCCCGAACTTGTCGACGAGGCTCATAGCCCCACCCAGTGATGCGTGCCGTCCGCGAGCAGCTCGCGCTTCCAGACCGGCAGCTCGGACTTCACGGTCTCGACGAGCAGTTGGCAGGCCGCGAATGCCGCCGCTCGGTGCGCCGACGCGACCGCGCAGACGATCGCGGCCTCGCCGACGCGCAGCGACCCGATGCGGTGGGAGACGGCGAGCCCGAGCACCTCGTCGGACGCGGCGACCTGGCCGGCGATGCGCTCGAGGACCGCCGTAGCGTCCGGATGCGCGCTGTACTCGAGCCCGACGACCTCGCCGTCGACCGAGGGGTCGTGGTCGCGGACGAGCCCGACGAAGGTCGCGACTGCGCCCGCGCGCGGCCCGGAGGCATGTTTCACGTGAAACTGCAGGTCGAGTGGCTGGTCCGTGATGCGTGCGATCACGGGTGATCCCCGCCCGCGAGTTGGTCGAGCAGGTGCGGCAGCAACGGCAGGACGACCGAGAGCCCCTCGTCGACCGCGCGCGGCGAGCCCGGCAGGTTGAGCACGATCACGCCGTGGTCGGTGATGCCGGCGAGGCCGCGGGAGAGCGCGGCGTGCGGGACTGGCGACGATCGCCGCAACAGCTCGGGGATGCCGGGCAGCTCGCGCGCCAGCAGGCTCTTGGTCGCCTCGGGGGTGAGGTCGCGCGGCGCCACGCCGGTGCCGCCCGCGGTCACGACGAACCGCGCTCCGGCCCGGCCGGCCTCGATGATCGCGGCCCGCACGTGCTCGATCCCGTCCGGCACGATCACGGGCGCCGGGACGTGGAACCCCGCCTGCAGCAGCAGCTCGACCGCGACCGGCCCGGACAGGTCCTCCCGCAGTCCGGCCGCGCTGCGGTCGGACACGATCACGACGGTCGCGGTGGGCCGGTGCGCAGACTCGGAGGACACCCCGCCAGCGTGCCATGCCCGCCGGTGATCCACCCCACGGTCCACCAGGAAAAACCGTGCCCGAGCGCGTGGGCCCCGAGCCGCCCGGCCGCCAGCCCGGCCGGGCGGGACGGGGACGGTGTGTGGGGTGGGTCACGGGTGTGGGCGCGGGAAGGGGTAGCCTGGGCGCGCTAACTGAACACGCTGCTCGAACCATGGCGGGAGAGTCCCGCGGCATACGCGCGGGCGCCGAAGGAGCAACCCTCCCCGGGAATCTCTCAGGCCCCTGTACCGCCACGGCGAGGCAACTCTGGAAAGCGGCCGGCTCACCTCCGGCCCACCGACGGTGCAAGCCGGCGCGCCCCGGAGCCGACCGAAGGCTCAAGGCGGACCGGCAAAACTCTCAGGTCGTCGTGATGCGCGGCGGATGACAGAGCGGGGAGCCCACGCCCGTCCGGCGCGCGCCCGCGCGTCGACGACCCCCGGAGCAGAACGTGTCGATGGTCTCGACCCCCACCAGCGCCCCCACGCACACGCCCGCGGCGGCCGAGTTCGCGGACCGGCACATCGGCCCGCGCGGCGACGAGACCGAGCGCATGCTCGCCGCCGTCGGCTACACGGACCTGGACGCGCTCGTCGACGCCGCGGTCCCGGCCAAGATCCGCGACCACCGCCCGCTGGACCTCCCGCAGGCGCGCGACGAGCGCGAGGTCCAGGACGCCCTCCGTGCGATCGCGGGCAAGAACCGCGTCCTGACCAGCATGATCGGCCAGGGCTACTACGGCACGCTCACGCCCCCGGTGATCCGCCGCAACGTGCTGGAGTCCCCGGCCTGGTACACGGCGTACACGCCGTACCAGCCGGAGATCAGCCAGGGCCGGCTGGAGGCGCTGCTGAACTTCCAGACGATGGTCGAGGACCTCACGGGCCTCCCCGTGGCCAACGCGAGCCTGCTCGACGAGGCCACCGCGGTCGCGGAGTCGGTCGCGTTGATGTGGCGCGCGCAGAAGGCCAAGCCGGGCACCGTCGTGCTCGACGCACAGCTCTTCGGCCAGTCGCTCGCGGTCACGCGGGGCCGCGCCGAGGCCATCGGCCTGCCGGTGGTCGTCGCGGACCTCACGCACGGCCTGCCGGAGTTCGACGGCGACCTGATCGGGCTCGTCGTGCAGCAGGTCGCGGCGGACGGCGGCCTGCGCGACCTGCGGCCGCTCGTCGAGGAGACGAAGGCGCGCGGCGGGCTCGTCACGGTGGCCGCGGACCTTCTGGCGTCGACGCTCCTGACCAGCCCGGGGGCGCTCGGCGCCGACGTCGCGGTGGGCTCGGCGCAGCGGTTCGGTGTCCCGCTGTTCGGTGGCGGCCCGCACGCGGCGTTCATGGCGGTCCGCTCGGGCCTCGAGCGCATGCTCCCCGGCCGGCTCGTCGGGGTGTCGATCGACGCCGACGGCGCCCCGGCCTACCGGCTCGCCCTCCAGACCCGTGAGCAGCACATCCGCCGCGAGAAGGCGACGAGCAACATCTGCACCGCGCAGGCGCTGCTCGCGATCGTCGCGTCGATGTACGCGGTGTACCACGGCCCGGACGGGCTGCGCGAGATCGCCGAGCGGGTGCACGGCCGAGCCTCGACGCTGGCGCGGCGGCTGCGCGAGTCCGGCGTCGTCGTCGAGCACGACGAGTTCTTCGACACGGTGCGCGCGGTCGTTCCGGGCCTGGCCGGTGCGGTGGTCGAGGGCGGCGTGCGGCACGGTGTCAACGTCTGGGCGCCCGACGAGGACCACGTGCAGCTCACGTGCGACGAGACCACCACGCCCGACGACCTGGACCGCGCGTTCCTCGCGTTCGTCGTCGCACGCGCCACGACGCTCGAGCTCGATGCGGACGGCAACGCGGACGTCGGCGCCGTCTCCCACGACGTCGTCGAGCCGCTGCCGCAGTGGGCGCTGCGCGACGACGAGTACCTCACGCACCCGGTGTTCCACCAGCACCGCTCCGAGACGGCGATGCTGCGCTACCTGCGCCGGCTGTCCGACCTGGACTTGGCGCTGGACCGCACGATGATCCCGCTGGGCTCGTGCACCATGAAGCTCAACGCGACCGCCGAGATGGAGCCCATCTCCTGGCCCGAGTTCGCGGACATCCACCCGTACGCGCCCGCGGACCAGACGCGCGGGTACGACGAGCTCGTCACGCAGCTGCAGGACTGGCTGGCCGAGATCACGGGCTACGCGGCGGTCTCGGTGCAGCCGAACGGCGGCAGCCAGGGCGAGTTCGCGGGCCTGCTGGCCATCAAGGCGTACCACCACGGCCGCGGCGACGCGCAGCGCGACGTGTGCCTGATCCCGGCCTCGGCGCACGGCACCAACGCGGCGTCGGCGGCGCTCGCGGGCATGCGTGTGGTCGTCGTCGCCACCGCAGGCGACGGCGAGATCGAGCTCGACGACCTGCGCGCCAAGCTCGCGCAGCACGGCCCGCAGGTCGCGGCGATCATGATCACCTACCCCTCGACGCACGGGGTGTACGAGGAGCACGTGCGCGACGTGTGCGACCTGGTGCACGCGGCAGGCGGGCAGGTGTACATCGACGGCGCGAACCTCAACGCCCTCGTCGGGCTCGCGCGCCCGGGTGAGCTGGGTGGCGACGTGAGCCACCTGAACCTGCACAAGACGTTCTGCATCCCGCACGGCGGCGGCGGCCCGGGCGTCGGCCCGGTCGCGGTGGCCGCGCACCTCGCGCCGTACC
>JAEWOA010000129.1 GCA_023461115.1 Actinomycetes bacterium | reverse complement strand
TGGGGGGGCTGCGCTACTACGCTGCGGGGTCTAACGGGCTGCGCGGCCGGCTGCTCGCCGCCTGCGTCCCCGCGCTGTGAGGACGGGCGCCCCGTCTCGTTGTCGGTCGCGGCGCCGGCCGCCGCGTCAGCGGGACTGACGCCGTACGGCCACGGCCGTCGCGGCGCCCAGGCCGACGAGCACCGCCGCCAACAGCGCGAGCGCGCCGGGCTCGGTGCCGGTCGCCGCCAGGACGTCGGCGGCGAGCGGGTCGTCGGCGAGCACCTGGGAGTTGGGGTCAGCGGGGTCGGCCGGGTCGGCAGGGTTCACCGGGTCCGCCGGGTCCACCGGGTCGATCGGGTCCACCGGGTCCACGGGGTCGACAGGGTCGACGGGGTCGACCGGCGCAGGTGCCTCGACGGGCGTGCGCACGGCGTTGGTCTGCCCTGTCCGCGCCTGCCCGTCGCCGGCCTCGTACTGGACGTCCGCGATGTTGGTGACGACGCCGCCGGCGGCTGCCTCCACGACGCGCACGGTGAAGGAGGCCTCGAGGGCGCCCTCCGGCAGCAGGCGGGCGTCGGTGCCGGCGTCGCCGCGGACCGTCACCATGCCGGCGGCGGGATCGTGCTCGCCTTGGTCGGCGTCGGCCGCGTCGGTGAGCGCGAGCGTGTCGTCGCCCTCACGCACCGCGAGCGAGCCCGGCACGTACTCGGTGCCCGTGGGGACGAGGTCCGTCAGCGCGGCGTCCTGGGCGTAGGTGCCGCCGTCGTTGCGCGCGGTGAGCGTGTAGCGCAGCAGGTCGCCGACCTGCGCGTCCGCTCCTGCCGCCCGCGGCGTGCCGTCCGAAGCCAGCACCTCGACCGACTTGGTGGCGGTGACGCACGCGTCGGCGCCGAAGCTGATCGCGTCGAGGAAGTTGCCGTTGGACAGGTCGCGGTTGGTGGACGCGGTGTCGATCGCCTCGAAGCCGAAGACCGTGGCCTCCTGCCCCGCCGGCACCGCATACATCCCCTCGTGGAAGCCCCACGCGGCGTTGGTGTCGGACAGCGTGGCCAGGAGCGTGAGGTGCTCGCGGTCCGGGCCCGCGTACACCGCCATGGTGTCGGGCTTGGTGGCGCTCGCGCGCCCGCGGTGGGCGAGCGCCCAGCGCACGCTCGTCTCCGGCTGCGTCTGCACGGTCTGGTAGAGCATCGAGGCCGAGGTCGCGTTGAGCTCGGCGAACTGCTCCCCCTCGTACGGGAGGATCTTGGGCGCGTAGTGGTCCCAGATCTCGACCCTGTCCTGCGCGTCCGTGGTGTCCCAGCCGGGCACCTGGCTCGCCGGGAGCTGCTTGAAGGCCCCGGTGGCGACGTCGGGGTTCTCGAAGCCTCCGTTGTCGATGCGCACGACGCCGCAGTCGTCGGCGGGGCCGTCGGCGGCGACCGCCGCGGGGACGGCTCCGAGCGTGAGCGCGAGCGCGAGCGTGGCGCCGGCGATGACGAGCGTGGGGCGGATGGCCATGAGTCCTCCTTGGTGGATTCATGTATACATTGCCTCATCGAGATCGCCCCGCGATCAGACGAAAGTCCCGTCCCGCACGAGCTCCGGGACGGGGAGCGCGACGCTAGAGCGAGGAGTCGAGCGCCAGGTACTGGTGCACGAACGCGACCGCCATGCCGCCCTCGCCGACGCCCGCCGCGACGCGCTTGACGGACCCCGAGCGCACGTCTCCCGCCGCGAACACCCCCGCCGCGGTGGACTCCAACGCGAACGGCTCACGCGCAAGCGGCCACGCGCCACTCGCCCGCGCCGCTGGCCCGGTGAGCACGTAGCCGTGCTCGTCGCGCGCGACCTGCGGCGGGAGCCACGCGGTCTGCGCGTCGGCCCCGATCATGACGAACAGCACGTCGGCGTGCCGCGACGCCGTCGTGCCGTTTGCGCGGTCGGCCACGTCGATCGCGGACAGCCCGTCGTCGCCGTGCAGCCCGACGACCTCGGAGCGCGTCTCGACCGCGACGCGCGTGTTGGCCGCCAACTGGTCGATCAGGTACTGGGACATGCTGGCCGCGAGCGACGGCCCCCGGACCAGCAGCGTCACCGAGCGCGAGTGCCGCGAGAAGAACAGCGCGGCCTGCCCGGCGGAGTTCCCGGCGCCGACGATGAACACGTCCTTGCCGTGCGCGAGCCCCGAGTCGCTGCGCGCGGCGCCGTAGTACACGCCGTTGCCGACGAAGCGGTCGATGCCCTCGATCGGCAGGCGTCGCCACTCGACGCCCGACGTCAGCAGCACGACACGCGCGCCGACCGCGGTGGCGCCGTCGAGCGTGACGGTGTGCGCGTCCGGGTCGATCGCCTCGATCTCGCGGGTCACGACGATCTCCGCGCCGAGTCGCTTGGCCTGGCGCAGCGCCTTGCTCGCGAGCTCGTCGCCCGAGACGCCGAACGGGAAGCCCGTGTAGTTCTCGATGCGCGACGACGTGCCCGCCTGCCCGCCGGGCGCGAACCGCTCGACGACGAGCGTGCGCAGCCCCTCGGCGGCGCCGTTGACCGCGGCCGTGAGGCCCGTAGGCCCGCCCCCCACCACGACGACGTCGTAGTCCGAGTGCGCGGGCGCCACCGGCAGCCCGGAGGCCACGGCGACCTCCCGCAGCGTCGGCGCGACCAGGGGCGCCCCGCCGCGCGGCCGCACGACCACCGAGCCGTCATCCGGCAGGCCGTCGGCCCGTCCGTCGACGAGCGCGTCCGTCGCGCGGTCCACCACCTCGTACGTGATCCGGTTGCGCCCCAAGAACGTGCTGACCTCGTGCACGCGCGGGTCGCTCAGCCGCCCGACCACCCGCACCTCGGGCTCGGCGGTCTCGGCCGCGAGCTCCTTGAGCCCTTCCATGCGGCCCTTGGCGAGCGTCCCGACCGTCGTCGCGACCTGCGGCGCCATCGCCGAGAGCGAGAAGAACGTCTCCACGTCCAGCCGCAGCACGCGCGACGGCTCGGCCGCGACGCAACTGGCCGGCAGGTTGGTGCTCAGCAGCACGGGCACCTCGCCGTAGATCTCCCCCGGTCCGCGCGGGCCGATCACGCGCTCGACGCCGTTGATCTCCTTGACGAGCTCGACGAGCCCCTCGACGACGACGAACAGCGCCCGCTCGTCGCCCTCGTGCGCCGCGAACTCGCCCGCCAGGAGCGCGATGTCCTCCACCGAGGCGGCGACGAAGTCGAGCTGCTCGCGCGTCAGCTCGGCGAACAGCGGGATGGCGCGGAGCTCTGCGGAGGTGATCACGGCGCTGCCTTCTCGTGGGGCGGTCGCGCCGATCCTAAGGACTCAGGCCTGGGCGACCGCGCGGGCGCGCACGAGGTCGACGCCCTTGTTCGCGAGCGCGTCGGCGCGCTCGTTGCCGGGGTCGCCCGCGTGGCCCTTGACCCACACCCACTTGACCTGGTGCCGCTGCGTCTCCACGTCGAGCGCCATCCAGAGGTCCTGGTTCTTCACGGGCTTGCCGTCGGATGTCTTCCACCCCTTGCGCTTCCACCCGGGCAGCCACTTGGTGAGCCCGTTCATCACGTACGACGAGTCGACGTGCAGCGTCACGGCGCAGGGCCGCGTGAGCGCGCGCAGCCCCTCGATCACCGCGGTGAGCTCCATGCGGTTGTTGGTCGTGAGCGGTTCACCGTCGAACAGCTCGCGTTCGTGCCCGCCCGAGCGCATCCACGCGCCCCAGCCGCCGACCCCGGGGTTCCCCTTGCAGGCGCCATCGGTCCACATCTCCACCACCGCGCCATCCGTCACGCGCCCACCCTAAGGCGCGCGATCGGCCGCACCCGAACCCGTGGGTCTCAGTGGCGGGCGTACCGGGTGACGAACGCCTCGAGGATGCGCTGGGGCGCCCACACGTCCGCAGCCGAGACGCGCGCGAGGATCTCGTCGCGCTCGTGCTCCTCGTAGTAGCCGTAGCCGCCGTAGACGCGGATGCGCGCGCCGATCCCCGGCGCGTCGAGCTCGGGGTGGAACTGCGTGGCGTACAGGTGGGAGCGCACGCGGAACATCTGGACCGGGCACGTGGCCGACGACGCGAGCAGCACCGCGGACGCCGGCAGCACCCGGCACGCCTCCTTGTGCCCGACGAAGGCCTCGAACTCGTCGGGCAGCCCTGCCAACAGCGGATCCTCGCGCCCGTCGGCGGTGAGCGTCACCTGCACGGCGCCGATCGGCTCGGCGTAGGTGCGATCGATCACGGCGCCCTGGTGCACACCGAGCGTCCCGACGCCGTAGCACGCGCCCAGGAACGGGAAGTCGCGCGCGACGAGCTCGTCGAGCAGCGCCGACATCTCACGCTCGACCCGCACCTGGGCCGCGGACTTGTCGGCCTGTGGCGTGCTCGCGTCGAACGGCGAGCCGCCGACCAGCACGCCCGAGAGGTCGTCCAGGTCGAGGGGCGGGATCGAGCCGGACTCGGCGCGCACGTGGATGAGCTCGCGCGGAGCCAGGCCGCCGAACTTGAGCATCGCCTCGTACTCGCCCTGGGCGGCGTCGTCCTCGGCGCGGGATCCCAGAAGCACGAACGGCCTCATGGCTCCGAGGCTAACCACCGTGGGCCTGCCTCCGCCCTTCGGGGGCAGCGCGCTCCTCACTGATTCGCGTCCCCCAGTCCAGGTCACGCGCCGCAGGCCGGTCGCCGGATCACGCACACCCGTGCGGCGCCCGCGAATGGGAGGATGCCCCAATGCCCTCCCTCGCCGACCGGATCCCGGCCGACCCCTCCGACGCCGACGCGCTGTACGCGGGGTTCACGCAGTGGGCCGACGAGCAGGGCCTGAGCCTCTACCCGCACCAGGACGAGTCGCTGCTGGAACTCGTCACCGGCAGCCACGTGATCCTGGCGACGCCCACGGGCTCCGGGAAGTCGCTCGTGGCGATGGCCGCGCACTTCGTCGCGCTCGCGCAGGGGCGCCGCACGTTCTACACGGCGCCGCTCAAGGCGCTGGTCAGCGAGAAGTTCTTCGCGCTGGTGGAGGCGTTCGGCTCCGCCAACGTCGGCATGATGACGGGCGACTCGTCGGTGAACCCGACGGCCCCGATCATCTGCTGCACCGCGGAGATCCTGGCCAACCTGGCGCTGCGCGACGGCGCCGACGCGGACGTCGGCCAGGTGGTCATGGACGAGTTCCACTTCTACTCCGACCCGCAGCGCGGGTGGGCGTGGCAGGTGCCGCTGCTCGAGCTGCCGCGCGCGCAGTTCCTGCTGATGTCCGCGACGCTCGGCGACGTCTCGTTCTTCCGCGACGACCTGGTGCGCCGCACCGGTGTGCCCGTGGCAGTCGTCGCGGACGCCGAGCGGCCCGTCCCGCTGACGTTCTCGTACGTCGTCGAGCCGCTGCACGAGCTCCTCGACGAGCTCGTCGCCACGCGCCGCGCCCCGGTCTACGTCGTGCACTTCACGCAGAAGGAGGCGGTCGAGCGCGCGCAGTCGCTGCTCTCGGCCACGCTGACCTCGCGCGAGCAGCGTGACGCGATCGCCGCCGAGCTGGGCGCGTTCCGGTTCGGCCCGGGGTTCGGCAAGACGCTGTCGCGGCTGCTGCGCCACGGCGTCGGCGTCCACCACGCGGGGATGCTGCCCAAGTACCGGCGCGTCGTCGAGCGGCTGACGCAGAAGGGCCTGCTCCCGGTGGTGTGCGGCACGGACACGCTCGGCGTGGGCATCAACGTGCCCATCCGGACGGTCGTGCTGACCAGCCTGGTCAAGTACGACGGCCAGCGCATGCGGCACCTCTCCGCGCGCGAGTTCCACCAGATCGCGGGCCGCGCGGGCCGGGCGGGGTTCGACACGATCGGCGAGGTCGTCGTGCTCGCGCCCGAGCACGTGATCGAGAACTGCAAGGCCCTGCAGAAGGCCGGCGACGACCCGCGCAAGCTCAAGAAGATCGTCCGCAAGCAGGCGCCCTCGGGCCACGTGAACTGGACCGACAAGACGTTCGAGCGCCTGCGCGACTCCGACCCCGAGCCCCTGACCTCGTCGTTCACCGTGACGCACGCGATGGTGCTGCACGTGCTGGCGCGTGGCGAGCGCGGCGAGGACCCGGTGGCGGCCATGACGCGCCTGCTCACCGAGAACCACGAGCCCGAGTCCGCGCGCGGGCGGCACGTGCGCCGCGCGGTCGCGGTGTACCGCTCGCTCAAGGCCGCGGGCGTGCTCGAGCGGCCGTGGGTCGACGACGACGCCGCGCCGCACGGCCGGCGCCGCACGGTCCGCCTCACGCGCGACCTGCCCGCCAACTTCGCCCTCAACCAGGCGCTGTCGCCCTTCGCGTTCGCAGCGCTCGACCTGCTCGACCCCGCGGACCCCGGCTACGCGCACGACGTGGTCTCGGTCCTGGAGGCCACGCTCGACGACCCCCGCCAGGTGCTCGCCGCCCAGGAGAACCGGGCGCGCGGCGAGGCGGTCGCGGCCATGAAGGCCGAGGGCCTGGACTACGACGAGCGCATGGCGCTGCTCGAGGACGTGACCTACCCGCGCCCGCTCGCGGAGACCCTGGCCGCGGCGTTCGCCGCCTACCGCCAGACCAACCCGTGGGTGGCGGACCTGGAGCTGTCCCCCAAGTCGGTGGTCCGGGACATGCACGAGCGTGCCGCGACCTTCGCGGAGTACGTGTCGCTCTACAACCTGGACCGCACCGAGGGCGTGCTGCTGCGCTACCTCGCGGACGCCTACCGCACGCTGCGCCAGACCGTGCCCGACGACGTGCGCACCGAGGAGCTGTGGGAGCTCATCGAGTGGCTGGGCGACCTGGTGCGGCGCACCGACTCGAGCCTGCTCGACGAGTGGGAGCGCCTGTCCAACCCGCTCGACGAGCCCGGCGCCGACGCGCCCGGCGGCGTCGACGAGGACACCCCCGAGCCGATCACCGCGCAGCCGCGCGTGTTCCGCGCGCTGGTCCGCGGCGCGCTGTTCAAGCGCGTCGAGCTCGCGGCGCGCGAGGCGTACGGACCGCTCGCGGCGCTCGGCGATGTGGACGACGAGGGCGCTGCCTGGACCGCGGACCGGTGGTCGGCCGCGCTGGACCCGTTCTACGACGACCACGACGAGATCCTCACCGGCCCCGCAGCGCGCGGGCCCGCGCTCTTCGTCGTGACGCCGGGCGCGGGCGCCTGGGCCGTGCGTCAGACGCTCGACGACCCCGAGGGCGACCACGACTGGCGCATCGACGCCATCGTCGACCTGCCGGCCTCCGACGAGGCGGGCGAGGTCGTGCTGCGCGTGACCGCGGTGGGCCCGCTGTGAGTGGAGAGCGCGGCCGCTAGCCTCGCCTGAGATTGGAGGCCCTCGTGGCGAAGAAGCAGGCCCCCACCGGCACCCCCGCCCTCGTCGCCCTCGCGGCCGCGGGCGTGCCGCACACCGCGCACCCGTACGAGCACGATCCGGCCTCCGACGTGGGCTATGGCCTCGAGGCCGCGCAGTTGCTCGGCGTGCCGCCCGAGCAGGTGTTCAAGACGCTGATGACGGCCGTCGACGGCCGCCTGACGGTCGCGGTCGTGCCGGTCACCGGCCAGCTCGACCTCAAGGCGCTGGCCGCCGCGGTCGGTGGCAAGAAGGCCGCGATGGCGCCCAAGCCGGACGCCGAGCGCGCCACCGGGTACGTGGTCGGCGGCATCTCCCCGCTCGGCCAGAAGACCGCGCACCCGACGGTCGTGGACGAGACGGTCTACCTCTTCGACACCGTGTTCGTCTCGGGCGGCCGGCGCGGCCTGGACGTGGAGCTCGGGCCCGACGACCTGGTCCGTCTGACCGCCGCGACCGTCGCGGACATCGCCAAGGGCTGACGCTCAGCGCCCGTACGCCGCGAACGCGCGGTCGGTCGGGACGATGTCCTTGCCGAGCGGGACCAGCGAGATCGGCACCATCTTGAGGTTCGCGATGCCGAGCGGGATGCCGATGATCGACAAGAACAGCGGGATCGACGTCACCACGTGCCCGATCGCGAGCCAGATGCCCGCGACCAGCAACCAGATCACGTTGCCGATCACCGACCACGCGCCCGCGCGCGGCTTGTCGACGACCGTGCGCCCGAACGGCCACAGCGCATACCCCGCGATGCGGAACGACGCGACGCCGAACGGGATGGTGACGATCAACACGCAGCACACGATCCCAGCCACGACGTACCCGAGCGCCAGCCAGAATCCCGCGAGCACCAGCCAGATGACGTTGAGCAGGGTCTTCACCTGTCCACCGTGCCACGCGGCGTGGCGCTGGCGGTATCCGGGATCACCCGGACCGCACCCTGGTCCGCATGGTCGCGCAGTGTGGTCGCGCCGCCCCGCCGCCGCCCGCGTGGTCTAGGTTGCTGCGTCGTGGACGAGACGCTCGCTGACCGGCTGGCCGCGGTGCGCGAGCGGGTGCGCCGGGCGTGTGTGGACGCGGGCCGCGCTCCCGACGAGGTGACGCTCGTGCTCGCGTCCAAGACGCAGCCGGTCGCGGCGGTGCGGGCGGCGCTGGAGGCGGACGCTCGTGCCCGCGCGCGCGACGAGTCGCTGCGGCCCGTGGTGCTCGGGGAGAACCGCGTGCAGGAGCTCGTCGCGAAGGCCCCCGAGCTGGTGGACCTCACGCCGACGTGGCACGTGATCGGGCCGCTGCAGTCCAACAAGGTCAACGCGGCGCTCCGGTTCGCGGCGTGCGTCCAGTCCGTGGAGTCGTTGGACCTGGCCCGCCGGCTCGCTGACCGGGTGGCCGACCGGGCTGGCGCACGGGAGCGCGCGCTCGACGTGATGGTGCAGGTCAACGTGTCGGGCGAGGCGACGAAGCATGGCGTGGCCCCCGAGCTGGCGCCCGACCTCGCGCTCGGCGTCGCCGCGCTACCGGGCCTGCGGCTGGCCGGCTTCATGACCGTGGGCGCGCGCTCGTCGGACGAGGCGGTGGTGCGCTCCGGTTACGCGCGGCTGCGCGCGCTCCGCGACGAGGTGCTGGGGTCCGGCGCGCGAGGGACCGCGGGAGCGGTCGGGCTGTCGATGGGGATGAGCGGCGACCTCGAGGCAGCGATCGCCGAGGGCGCGACGATGGTGCGGATCGGGTCCGCGGTGTTCGGGGACCGGCGGTACTGAACGGGCACGACTGGTTCGTCGTCAGGCGCCGAGCCGCGCGACTCAGGCGCTGAGGAGCACGGGCCGTTCGGCGTCGTCGTGGGCCAACGCCCACGCGGGCGGCTGACCGCCGCGCAGGACCACGAGCTGGCGGGCACGACGCTGGGCGGGATGCGTGCGGCCGTAGCGCACGGCGACGGCACGGGTCTGCAGCACGCTCATGCGCCGCAGCTCGCGCGCGAGGTTCTCGTCCATCGTTCCTCCTTCCGGCGACCCAGGAGCCGGGCCCGCAGCGCCAGATACGCCCACCTCGGTGTCGGCGCGGCCCTGCGAGGCCAAGCCCACCCGAAAGGTGCCCCGCTGAGCGCGCCCACGGGGTCCTGACCGGCGGTATTGAGGGTGCGGCGCCGGTCGAGTTGAGGGTGGAGCTCCCGTCCTGGGGAGACCTCGACCTCTAGCCGTGCAGCCCCTCGCTACACCCTCATCTGTGATGAGCCGCCAACGAGCGGACGTTCCTCGCCTGGATCCGCACGTCGCTGGCACTGCTCGGAGCGGGCGTCGCGTGGGACCGGGCGGTCCTCCGAAGCACAACTACACCGGCGATCCTGCCGATCGCGCGCAGCAACCTCCCTGACCAGGACCGTTGCCACCACGCTGTGACACCGCCGGGCACGCGCATGGACAATGGGCGCGTGGCTGACGACGCGCGCTTTCCCCGCTGGGTCTACGGCGTGGGCGACGAGCCCGACGCCCGGTTCTCGCTCGCCAACGAGCGGACGTTCCTCGCCTGGATCCGCACGTCGCTGGCACTGCTCGCAGCGGGCGTCGCGCTCGAGGCGCTCGAGCTGCCCATCGAGGAGCACCTGCGCCTGGCCGCCGCGCTCGTCCTGACCGGCATCGGCGTGCTCGCGCCCCTGCTCGCGTGGCTCGGGTGGGCGCGAGCCGAGCGCGCGGTCCGCCGACGAGTGCCGCTGCCCTCGCCGACGTCGTTCGGGCTGCTGGTGGTCGGCGTCGTCGTGGCCGGCGCACTGGTGCTCGTCGGGATCGTGCTGGCGTGAGCCCCGCCGCCTCGGGCTACGACGGCGCGCTGGCC